>DATDGR010000218.1:0-47560 GCA_036521995.1 Terriglobia bacterium
AACCAAAACCGGACTTCGTCGACATTAACTTATTGCCGACAAAAAATGGTCTTGACTTTGGGGTCCACTTCAGCCCTGAGAGTATCCAGCACTTGTGGCCGCCGCCATGTTGCTAACGGCAGGGGTTGCGGACACAGCCAAAACCACGGATAGAATGTATCGAGCCAGCATGTTAGTTTCTCCTTTGTTTTGGATTTGCCTTCGGGAGCAGCCTTCACCGCTCTCATCCTTCTAAGCGGGAAAAGTGGCAGAGCGGGGTCACTCCCCGCGCCCCCAAGGACGGCCTCGCCGGGGCTGGAACACAACGGAGTTCTGCGATCTTCCAAATCAAGGCGCTGACCCATTCCGTGCTCGGCTGTGAGCCGCTCCGCCGACGCCGCCCCGGGGCTGGGCGGGAATGTCCGACCGGTTTGACAGCCTCCCATGGCCTCGTTATAGTGGCCTCATCCCTTATGCCGTCGCGCGTTCTGAGCCCCGCCAACGAAATCACGATCCTTCGCCTGATCTTTGTTCCCGTTTTTGCCATCCTGGTCGTGGAAGGGCACGATCTGGCAGCGCTGATCGTGCTGGGCGTCGCCGCCCTCTCGGACCTGGCCGATGGTTTTGTGGCTCGCACCTTCCAGCAGCAGACGCCGCTCGGCGTGGCGCTCGATCCGATCGCGGATAAGGTGCTGATGACGACGGCCTATCTGGCGCTGGCGTTTCGAGGGGCGCTGCCCTGGTGGCTCACCATCGTGGTGATCAGCCGGGACGTGGCCATCCTGCTGACGGCCGGCGTGATCAGTCTGGTTGCAGGTTATCGTCCCTTTCCGCCGAGCCTGCTCGGCAAGGCTTCGACCGGCGCCCAGGTGGGGACCGTTTTCCTTGCCCTGGCGGCGCGGGTGCAACTGCCGGTCGCTCCCCCCTGGTTGCTGCATGGGCTGATCGATCTCACCGCGGCGCTGGCCGCAGCTTCGGGTCTCCACTATCTGTTTCTGGCGCGCAACCGGTTTGGGCTGGCCTCGCCGCCCGCGCCTGCCGCAGGCAGCCCGGCTAAATCTCGTTCCAGTGACCTGCCCGAGGTGAAGGTCCGGGTGAAGTTGAAGTAGCGCGCCGGGGCGGCTGCGAACTTTTGACTTTCAACTTTCGACTCTTGACTGTCACAATAGCCTGCTATGGGCACTGAACTGCGATTCGCGACCCTGGCCGTCCACGCCGGGGAGAACGTCTGCCCGGTGACCGGTGCGGTGGACACACCGATCTACCAATCAACCACTTTTGCGGCCGCCGACTCGGACGAGATGGCCGCCGTTTACGGGGGCGAAAAGCCGGGCTACATGTACACGCGCTACGGCAACCCCACGATTCATGCGCTGGAGGAGAAGGTGGCGGCGCTCGAGGGCGGGGAAGCTGCGCTGGCCACGGCAGCGGGCATGGCGGCGATCTCAACCGCCATTCTGGGTTATGTCCAGGCGGGCGACCACGTGGTGGGTTCGCGCTCACTGTACGGCGCAGCCTATAATTTCCTCAACACCAAGCTGCCGCGGATGGGCGCCTCAGCCACCTTCGTGCCCTCGCTGACGGTCGAGGACTTCGAGCGCGCGATTCTGCCGACCACGCGCCTGATCTATCTGGAAACACCCACCAACCCGGTTCTGGACATTCTTGACGTCCGCGCCCTGGCCGAACTTGGGCGGTCGCGCGGCATCCCCACCATGATCGACAACACCTTCGCCAGCCCCGCACTGCAGCAACCGTTGAAGCTCGGGATCACGGTGGTGGTGCATTCGGCGACGAAGTACCTTTGCGGACACGGCGACGCCATGGGTGGCGCGATTATCGGGCCCAAGGACTATATCGCTTATCTCCTGCGGGAAGTGTTCCGCGATTTCGGCGGCGTGATGAGCCCGTTTAATGCCTGGCTGATCCTGCGCGGCATCAGGACGCTCCACTTGCGCATGCCAGCGCATTGCGCCAACGCGCGTCAAGTGGCCGCCTTTCTGTCCGGCCATCCTAAGATCGAGCGCGTGAACTACCCCGGCCTCGCGCAGCATCCGGGTCATGAGCTGGCCAAGCGGCAGATGAAAGACTTCGGCGCCATGTTGAGCTTTGAGGTGAAGGGCGGTTACGAAAGCGGCAAGCGGGTGATGGATCGGGTCAGGATCTTTGCCCGTGCCGCCAGCCTGGGGGACACGCGATCCCTGGTGGTGCATTCGGCCTCGACCAGCCACCGGGCCGTCCCGCGCGATCAGCGCCTGGCGATGGGTATCACCGACGGGCTGGTGCGGCTGTCCATTGGGGTGGAGGCGGCCGAGGACCTGCTCGAAGACTTGGACCAGGCGCTCGCCTTCTGAGCGGTTTGGCGGCGGCCGGTGCAGTAAGTTCCAATCGGGGTTGAGCCCTTGAAGATTCCCTGGCTGAAAGCCATTTTGACGGACGTGCAGTTCTGGGTCCCGGTGGCAGTGCTCTTCCTGGGGATTTTTCTACTCGTCGGGCTTCGCTTGGGAGCATAGCCGGCTGGACTTGCAGGAAGGGCGCCCTTTCAGCAATCCCGACAAGGCCTCCATTGTCCTTAGCATCTCAGCCCGGCATTTTAGTGCCTGCCCGACGGCGCTCGATGCATCAAGTGGGCGTGGTTTGCGGATTTGCGGCCGGGGCTGGGCTGGGCGCGGCCGAAGCTCCCACCAAGCTGGTGACCGCGGGGCTCTCTCCGTTCTTGATCTCGCTCGGCATGGTGGCAGGGGTCTTCGTGGGACGCTGGACCGTGCCCGCGCTGCTGAAAGGTACGGGCTTCGTGTTCGCCGACCTCCGCCGGCGCCCCCATCTGGCGGTGTGGGCGATCATTGCCGGGGCCCTGTGGGCGGTTGCAAACACTCTCACGGTATTTGCCATTCGCGACGTCGGGCTCTCCATCGCCTTCCCGTTGTGGAACACCAACAGCCTGGTCGGGGTCCTGTGGGGCTACCTGTTCTTCCGGGAATTGCGCGGCGCCGGCACCCGCACCTGGACTAAGGTAGCGGGCGGAGCGCTCATCATTGTGGCGGGAGCTATCCTGCTAGGCTATGCATCCTCCTCCGGAGCCACCTCGTTTTCGCCGCGGCCGGCGGCTGGTGTGGCCGCCGCCCTGGGCGCCGCCCTCCTCTGGGGGACGATGTATATCCCGTATCGCAAGGCTTATCTGAGTGGCATGAATCCCCTCTCTTTCGTGACGGTCTTCACGGTGGGGGAGGTGAGCACAGTGCTGATCCTGGCCCTGACGTTTGAATCCGGCTGGCATCCTCTGGTCGCGGCGCTCGCTGATGCCCGGCCGTGGCTTTTCTGGCTGTTCCTGGGAGGATTCTGTTGGGTGATCGGCGACTTGTTCCAGCAGTACGCCGCCAAGTACATCGGAATCGGGCGAGGCATACCGCTTTCGAATACCAATCAACTCTGGGGCCTGGCTTGGGGGGCGCTCGTGTTTGGAGAGCTCTCGGGAGCCGACCCGACGGTGCGCATTCTCGTGCTGGCAGGCTCAGCCGCCATGATCCTGGGCACAATTGCTATTGCCAGCGCAAGCGCGCCTTCGGGCGAGCAGGCGGCGCGAAGCCGCGCGGTAGCACGCGAGTGTGACCGCTACGGTCTCGATCCGGATCAGGTGGAGGCCGCGCTGGCCGGTGAAGATTGTCCAGAGCGCGAGCGCCGAGGCCGCTGGTTGGACTTGCTGGTGGCCGCCGTGGCCGTGGGAACCTTTGTGTGGCTGGGCGCTTCGGCTCGCCGCCCCGCCATCGAGATGAACCTAGCCGCGATGGCCGTTCTGTCTGCAGCGACGCTGGCGGTGCTCATCGCAGCAGGCTATGCGCTCTGGAAGCGAACGCGATTCGCCTGAGCGGCCTGAGAGGGATGACTGCGGCCCTGCCCCTCGAACGGGATGGACCTCAATCTCCAGGCGCTGCCCATCTGCATCAAACTGTGGTCGTGCGACCTTGGTTCTGCCGTTCCACCCTGGTCTTGCCATTCCAATAGATCGCCACACCGACACCGAGAAGGATGGCAGTCAGACCGACCAGCTTGGTGGCCGCCAGCAACTTGTGGGGTTCGTTCGGAGGCGGAATGAGAGACAGGAAAATGGCCAGGGTGGTGGTGGCGAACCCTAGCCCGCCGAGACCTAGAGCCGTAGGCCTGCCGCCCGGCACACGGATCACATCCGGTCCGGCTCGCTCGCGCTGCAGGGCGATCATGGAGGCAAAAAGGAACAAATAGGGAATGAAATAGGTGATGACGCCCATGGAGATCAGCACCTCATAGGCACCCCTCACACTGGTGCCGGCTTGGCCGAGGAAGACGAAGACCATGCCCGCGATCGATTGCGCCCAGATGGCAACGTGCGGCGTTCGATAGTGGGGGTGCAGCCTCCCGAAGGCCGCAGGCAGGTAGCGGTCGATGCCGGCTACGAAAGGCAGGCGCGCCGTCGCAGCCAGGAAGGCGCCCGCCGCTCCAAGATTGCTGAGCGAGATCAGCAAGGCAACGATCGGGATGAGCACGGTGAATCCCAAACGCTGACCGGTGATGGTTACAGCCTGAATCAGACCCTGAAGGTCGCTGACCGCGCGGCCCGGCAGCGCCAACAGCACAAAAAAAGTGCCGACGATGTAGGCGAGAGTCATGATTGCGCCTCCGAGCAGAAGCGCGCGCGGGATAGTGCGGCGGGCGTCCTGGATTTCTTCTCCCATGAATGAGGCGGCTTCGCAACCGCCGAAGGCGAAAGCGATCGTGGACCAGAAGATAATGTCGTGCAGATGCGTGCTCGGGATCAGGCTTTTCGACGTGAAGTGGGTGGCCGCGCCGAAGCGGTGCCAGGAGACCACCCCCAGGGCGACCACAATCAGCACAGGCACCCACACCCCGACGGCGCCCACGTTGTTCAGCCACTTGCCAAGGTTCAAGCCGACCACGTTCAGCAGCGTGGGGAAGACGAGACCGAGCAAAGCGAAACCGAGAAAATAAAGGCGGTTCGACGCCAGGGCCTGCCAGCGCTGGCCGCCCAGAAACAGAGCGTTACTGGCCGCGAAGTAGAGAATGGCCGGAAAATAGGGCAGGTTGCTGGTCCAGTACGTCCAGGCTGACATGAAACCGGCAAAATCACCGAAGGCGCGCTTGCTCCACACGTAGAGCCCACCCTCGTCAGGATGACGGGACGAGAGCTCCACCACCGAGAGCGCCAGCGGAATATAGAACGCCAACCAAGCCATCACCCACACCACGATCGCACTGGGCCCGGCGGCCGCCGCGGTCGCAATCCACCGCAAGCTCACGCCGGTCACCACGTAAAAGACCACTAGGTCGCGAAAGCCCAGGGTTCGCGGCGGCCGGATGGAGACGTCGATGGGTTGGGGCGCGGCGGGCGCAGGGCGCTCACCGGCGGAAAGATTGTCGGTCAAGGTTCTCCGAGTCCATAAGGCTGGACGCCGCCGCTCCGCCGGGCGGGTTTGACCCGCCGGCAGCGAGGCACACTTGATAACACTCTTGGCCGATTCCGGCAAGCAGAACCTTGTTTCGGCCAACCCAATTGCTTCGTGCAATTGTCGCAAGCTATCCTGAAAGTGATCTTATGCCCCTACCACCTCAGTTCACCTTGCCAAACCGATTGGCGTCGCTGGCTCCGTTCGAAGAGGCGCAGCCAACAGGGCTTCAGGGACTGGCGCGCGCCCTGCACATCCCGCCGACCGTCATCGATATCGCCGCGGTAGGCACGCTTCTGGTGGCGGCCGTCCTGATGGCCTTTGGTCTCAGGCACCTCTGCCGCCGTTACGCCCGCAGACTGGCCAGGACGTGGGGTGAGTTTGTTTTCCTCCTGCTGGAACCGCTTCCCATTCCTCTACTCGTCCTGGCGGCGCTCTATGCTGCATTGGAATGGTTCAACCTGCCGCGCAAGTGGGACCATGTCGGCTCCGAGGCCATCCTGGTCCTGGTCATCGTTGTGCTGTTCTACGTCCCGGCCAAGGTCATCACCCTGTTGCTGCGTCGCGTCAAGCAGAAACAGCCGGAGCTTGAACGGGTGACACAGCCGGCCAGCTTTTTTGTTCGGGTCTTCTTTTCGCTGGTGGCGGTTATCGTCATCCTCCAGAACCTGGGTATCCATCTCACCGCCCTCTGGACCACCCTGGGTGTGGGCAGCGTGGCTGTGGCCCTGGCTCTCCAGGACACGCTGGGCAATTTCTTCGCGGGGCTCTACCTGCTGGCCGATCGTCCCGTCAACCCGGGCGACTATATCCGGGTTGAGCCTTCGGGCCCGGAAGGATTTGTGGTGCGAATCGGCTGGGGTTCGACATGGCTGCGGAATGGCCAGAACAACATGGTGGTGCAGCCCAACTCCACCCTGGCAAAGGCGGTGATCACCAACTTTTCGTTTCCTGAAGAGCGCCTACAGGTCTCGGTGCAGGTGGGGGTGGCCTACGGCACCGATCCGCGGCGAGTGGAAAAGCTCCTGATCGACATCGTGCGACAGCTCGAGGAGGAAGGCTTCGAGGGTGTGCTCAAGTACCCGGAGCCGACCGCTCTGTTGGCTCCTGGTTTTGGGGCCTCCTCGCTGGATTTCACCTTGAACGTGCAGGCGCGACGTCTGTCGGACCAGACCAGAGTGCAAAGCGAGCTGCGCAAGCGCATCCTGGAGCGTTTCTCTCAGGAAGGAATCACGATGCCGTTTCCTACGCAATCACTCGTTCTTGACTCTTCCACCTTGACCCAGTTGCGTAAGGAGGCGGCAGCGCCTATGGCTAATTCCTGGCCACAGGAGAAGCGGGAGGCTCCGCCTTGAGTGTGATAGCATCTAACAATAAGAGATGAAGGAAACCGGGCGATTCCGCCTGAGGCGGTTGCCTGACGAACGGGCTTTCTGGCGAAAGGGTGGAGCCGGGTACTTCTCCGGATTCGCCCGAGAGAGTTGAGCAATTTCTCGCCAGGGTGTCCGCGAACGATATCTTGTTTAGGAGGAAACTGATGGGATCTTCAACTGCTGCCAAAGGAGGCGCTGTGCCTTTTTCAGTCCCGCCGCTACCCTACGCGTTTGACGCGCTCGAACCCTATATCGACAAGCTGACCATGGAAATTCACCATGACAAGCATCATGGTGCTTACGTGACGAATCTCAACAAGGCGCTGGAGTCGGCCCCGAACGTGGCGGGGAGCACACTCGAGCAACTGCTGGCCAACAACTGCGCGCTGGTTCCGGAGAACATCCGCACCGCCGTGCGCAACAACGCCGGCGGCCACGCCAATCATTCTCTGTTCTGGACCTTGATGGGTGCCCACAAGGGCGGCGAGCCCAAGGGCAAGATTGCCGAGGCCATCACCGGCACTTTCGGCGGGTTCGCCCAGTTCAAGGAGAAGCTGACCGCCGCCGCAACCACGCGCTTTGGGTCCGGCTGGGCCTGGCTGGTCCGCGACAGCTCCGGCAAGCTGGACATCTACTCCACCGCGAATCAGGACAGCCCTCTGATGGAAGGTAAGTTTCCCATTCTCGGCCTCGACGTCTGGGAGCACGCTTACTACCTGAAGTACCAGAACCGCCGGCCCGAGTACATCACGAACTGGTGGAATGTGGTCGATTGGGACGCCGTCGAGAACCGGCTTTCCGCCGGAAGGTAACAGGCCTCCGCCCGAGGCCGGAAGAAAACGGGCACAGAATGTCCTAAAGGGGATGCGACTCTAGAGTGCCGCTCAAGGCGGACACAAACCAGCGCGGCGGGGCATTCATCCCTGGCCCCACTCTTCGGTACAGGCTTATCTGCGCCCAGAGCCATACTATTCCCGTCAAGTTCCGGGCGTCAAGGCTCTGCTTCCTCCCGCGAAGCTTGGTCTGCGCGATTCGGAAGGGCCAGGTTCGGTGGCCGAGGAACGGAGACATCCGAGTGCAGAACAGGTTCATCGATCAGGTCTACGGCCTGGCTGCCTGAACTCACTCCTCGGTGGCCGTCCGAGCCAATCCTCGTCCTCTCTTCAGTCTTTGCAAGACATCCGTGAAGCACATCCACGTTGTCGGGTGCTTGAAGACTTTTGTGAGGATCTCGCCGGATCACATGGCTTGGGCTTCTCGACCCTGGGGCAGCTTCAGCAGATCCAGCAAGCAATTGGCGGCGTTTCGAGCAAAGGCCTCGTCGTTGATATGCGCGTCAATCTCAGCCAGCCGGATGCGCGGAGCGAGGTTCGCCTTGAGGGCGTCGAGGTAGCTCTGATCGGCTTCCGGCCAAGAGAAGGGAAGGCTCGTGGAGTCGATAGCTGAGACCCCGCGTAAGGGCATCAGAAACACCACGGGACCTCGCGCACTGTTGAGCTTCTCGGCCGTGATCCGGCCCAATAAAGCACACTCTTCAGGGGTTGTTCGCATCAAGGTGACATTGGCGTTATGCACGTGGAGTCGCCGCTGCCGGTATCTTTCGGGAACCGAATCGAAAGGACCGAAGTTGACCATGTCGATAGCGCCGGGGCATACCACCTGAGGAATACCCTGGCGAGCGGCGGCTTCCAGTCGATGCGGTCCGGCACTCATCACGCCGCCGGCCAGCTCATCGGCAAGCTCGGTGGTGGTAATGTCCAGAACCCCCGCGACGTAGCCATCGGCGATCAGGCCCTCCATCGCCTCGCCTCCTGCGCCCGTGGCATGAAAAACCAGAACTTCGAAACCCGATTGCTCTAAGATTCGTCGCGCCACGGTTACGCACGGAGTGGTTACTCCGAACATGGTGGCCGCAATCAGTGGTTTAGACCCTCGATCATCGATTACTTCCTGGTTCACCATGCCCGCGATGGCCGCAGCCGCATTCCCCAGAATCCGCCGCGACAGCCGGTTGAGCCCCGCGATGTCGACAATCGGGTACAGCATGGCGATGTCTTTCGTACCGACGAACGGGCGAGTATCGCCCGATGCAAGCGTCGAAACCATCAGCTTCGGGAAGCCTGCGGGAAGCAACCGCATCGCCGTGGTCCCGATGGTAGTGCCCGCCGAGCCTCCCAGGGAGATCAGGCCATGGATTCTTCCTTCCTCGAACAGCCGCCGGACGACAACCCCAGCACCTTCCGCCATGGCCGCGATGCTGCTGCCGCGGTCATGCCTGGCGAGCAGGTCCTCAAGTTCTTGTCCAGCCGCACCGGCTATCTCCCCGCGAGAGATGTCCGGCGTGAAGGCTGGCCCCCCCAGCACCCCGCAATCGATAACAAGCGTTGCCAGTCCTGCTGACTCGATCCGGCTGCGAAGATAGGCAAACTCTTCTCCTTTCGTATCGAGCGTCCCGACGATGGCAACTGTTTTCGGCATTATTTCTTGATTCGCCGCACACCGCGGCGCACCGCGATTACGATCGTCGCGTCGGCTCGCCAGGGGGAATGAGCCTGCAGCCCGGCAGCGTACGCAGTAGTGCTTCGGGGCCGGGTGGAGAATAGACCGCAACCATCTTCAAGGGTTCCCAGCCGGTATTGATGGTGGCATGGAAAATGTCTGCGGGGATGTGAACCATATCGCCTGCTGCAACGGGTTGCCAGCGCTCGCCATTGACATCGATCATTTGATTGCCTTGGCCGGAAACAACGTAGAGGATCTCTTCGCAACCCGGGTGATTGTGGCGCTCGTGACCCTTGCCGGGCTCGAGCAGTACGACTCCCATGGTAAAGCGGTTTGTGTCGGTCACCCGAGGCTCACTCATCCACTTGATGGTGCCCCACTCGAACACCATCGTCTCGACATCGGACGGTCGTACGAAGCGAAGTCCGGGAAGGTCCGCCATAAGTCCTCCTTATCGTGATCGCCCGCTGGCTCATTCCTTGAGAGTAATCGATTTGAATTTCTGAACTTGCTCGGTAATGGCCCGCTCCGTTGGAAGTCGCTCCACGCTCGAAGCTCCAAAGAAGCCCGCGATGCCGCGCGTCCTGCTCAATACATAGACGACATCGTCAGGCTCGGCCAGCGGACCTCCATGGCAGATCACCAGGACCTCCGGGTTGACTGACGCCGCGGCGTCGTGGATGGATTGGACGAGCGCCGCAGCCCGATCGAGCGTGAGGGCCGTCCGGGCGCCGATCGTTCCCTTGGTGGTCAGCCCCGCGTGGGCGACGATGACGTCCGCTCCCGCCCGTGCCATTGCCTGCGCCTCCTCTTCATCAAACACATAGGGGCACGTCAGCAACCCCATCTCGCTCGCCTGGTGAACCATCTGCACCTCAAGGTCATAGCCCATCCCGGTCTCTTCCAGGTTCGCCCGGAAAAATCCGTCTATTAAACCCACAGTGGGAAAGTTCTGTACCCCGGCAAAGCCCAGGTCGCGGAGTTCCGCGAGGAAGCGGCTCATCAACCGAAAGGGGTCGGTGCCATTGACACCGGCCAGGACAGGCGTTTGCTTGACCACCGGCAAGACTTCGCGGGCCATTTCTACCACAATGGCGTTGGCGTCGCCGTATGCCAGCAGGCCCGCGAGCGATCCCCGCCCTGCCATGCGGTAGCGGCCCGAATTGTAAATGATGATCAGATCGGCCCCGCCTGCCTCCGCGCACTTTGCAGATAGTCCGGTGCCGGCGCCGGCGCCGATGATGGGTCGGCCCGATGCCACGACTTGCCGAAGCCGACCGACATACTCCTTCTTGGTAAGGGGCATGGGATTAGTCCTCTACACTCGAGCCACTCCCAACGGTCAAGCGCTAACCTTTAAGTCGAGGTCTCCTGCTCAAAGCATTACTTCGGTGTTGCCATAGACCACCTTGCGATCGCCGGAGCTGTAAGAAATGACCGCCAAACACCGACGAGTATCTTTTTCAGGCTCTTCCGGGTTTTCAGTGGGAAGCCGAGGCAACCTGCGTCTTGACAACTGGTGGCCGACGAACGGCCGCACACGTGGGACTTGTCTCCCTCGCCTTCCAGTTCCCTGTAGGCTGCTGATTCCAAGTCAATTGCTTCGTCTTCTCGCGCTCCGCCTGAGCCGGTTCGCTCCATCTCGGACCGCTTTGGAGCGTCGTACTGCCCTTGGAATTGTCTGATTACAATTGGTTTATCTAAGCCTGCGCTTGCCGGCTCCGAACGGACCTCCTTCCGGCTTTGGATGTTGCCTCTATTTTGTTGATTCTAAATGACATTCCGGCTTTGGCCTAGCCCCCTGATTCTTATTATATTGTTGATTCTAAATCACATTCCGGCTTTGGCATATAGGGGGGGGGAGGTTACCTGATCGCCAACAGGGTTACGGCCCACGGGGACTTGACCGTGAGCGGGCTGCCGGAACCCACCCTTAACCATACATCTTGCCGTCGGTGTCGTCAAGCAAATCTTGCTTTTTGCTGAGCCCCGGCCCGTAGGACGGCGCTGCCCACTAAAATCTCCGAATTCCCCTTTTCATAGCAGCTCCGAGCGGGTCGTTTTGCAACACTTCCCATTTTCTCGCCTACAATCCGCGCTTTCTCATTGAATTGCACCGCTGGTTGCGCTACGATCGTCGCCGTCGTTGTAGTCAACGTCGCTGTAGTCGCCCTCTTGCGGGTCGCACCTTAATAATTGGTGATTCGCCAACCGAAGAAAGAAAGGGGGGAATCATGGGAAATCATGATTCTGGTTGGATTGATGCAGCTTTGGGCCGCAGTGCCGGCTGCTTTGTCGCTCTCCTTGACGCGACGAGGTTCGCCGCCGCATTGCTGGTGGGTGTCCTATTCCTTACGGGTTCCGCTAGGGCGCAGGGAACCGGAGCCAACGTCCCAGAGTACCTCGAGACCGCGACCCTGTACGTGGACACGAACACGGGATCAGATTCCAATCCCGGCACCCAGCAATTGCCTCTCAAAACGATTAGCGCGGCCGCAGCCATAGCCGCCGCGAACAGCCAGAACAAGATCGGAACCGCCGTCATGATCGATCCTGGAACTTACCGCGAGTCCGTCAGCGTCGCCCTTGCTTCAGGCCAGGTCAACACAAACTCGCCCATCACTTTTGAGGCCACACCAGGCAGTACCGGCTCTGTGACCGTCTCCGGTGCCGACATCTGGGGCGGGTGGACGCAAAGCAGCCTTTATCCTCAGCTCCATACCAATCCCTGGCCCTACCAGTGGGGCGACTGCGCTCCAAGCGCGGGCTCTGCGTCGGAGGAGCCGGATATTCTCCTGCGGCGCGAGATGATCTTTATCAATGGAACGCTGCTGACCCAGGTTCTTTCCTTGAACGAGTTGACGAACTCGCAGTTCACAAATCCCGGAAGCTTTTACGTGGACGAAATCGGTGGCTTGGTTTATGTCTGGCCCCCCAGCGGAACCGACATGACCACAGCCACGGTTGAAGTCTCCACTCGCCCGAACGGGTTTTCCATCGATGGCTGGAGCTACGTCGTGCTGCGCGGGCTCACGTTTCAGTACGCCAATTCGTGCCGCTTCGACACTACGCCGGGGGGACAAGCCGTCACCGTGGTGGCAACGAAGGGCAACCCGGGCTCGAATAACATTTGGCTCGACAACGATATTTTCGTCTGGAACAACTCTCAGGGGCTCAACGTAGCGAACCCGGCCACCAGCATAACGGTAGGTGACCCGCTAGGCTCAAATACGGTGGCGAATCATAACGGCCAGAGCGGATTCCAGGCGTTTGATCTGGACAATGTGGTTTGGCAAAACAGCCAGGCCTCGTTCAACAACTGGCGCGGCGCGCAGGGAGCTTTCTATAACTGGAACTCCGCCGGTCTGCATTCCTATGGGTCTCACGACACCAGCTTCGTGGGAATCACCTCCAACTTCAACCAGACTTACGGGATGCACTGGGATACCGACCACGAGAACGTCCTCGCCCAATCGCTCATTTCGTCTAACAACATCGATTCCGCTCACCTGATCGAGGCGAGCGAAGGACCGATGACCATTTCGGGCAGTTACTTGTGCTCGAGTGTCCTGCTCAACGACGGTGGTTTGAAGCTGCGTGATGCTCAGTTACTGACCATGACCAATAACTTTCTCTACGACAATAGTCCCAGCCAGATCCTGGTCACGGGAACCCCTGGCGGAGCATCAGTGCTCAACTGGCAGACTCAGCAAACATCAACCGTATTCACCTGGTACCTCACCCTGGGAGGCGCTCAAGGCACAGGCAACATCATTGAGAGCATCGACGGCGCCCAGAACCAGCAGGTATTCCAGGATGCCAATTTGGGTGGAACGGACTGGTCGAACTTCCTGAGCCAGTTCCACTCGGACTACAACACTTGGTATAACCCCAACCCTTTACGCACTGCAATCTTCACGATCCCCATTCAACAGCCCGAAAACTTCCACAACTGGAAAACGATAACGACTCAGGACGCGGATTCAAACACAAATTCGCCGGGCAACGTATTTGGTCCCTGTCAGGTCACAGCCGACGCCACCGATTACTGGTTCACAGTGACCTCGAGCTCGGTGCTGGCCAGCGCCGGAACGCCGGCCACCTTCACGGTGACGATCACGCCGCTCGACGGCTTCACGGGCACCGTGACTCTGGGGTCCGATGGCCTGGCGAACGTGAGCGGCGCTTCGGGGAGTTGGTCGCAAAACACCATCACCGGGTCGGGCTCCGCGACTTTCACGGTGACCGTCAGCAACACTACGCCGTCCGGAGACTATCCTGTCGTGCTGTTGGCGAACAGCGGCAACTTAACCCATACCGCCACCATCGACGTGCTCGCCAACAGCAGTGTGAGTCTCACGCGAAACAACCTCAACTTCGGAAGCATTCGAGCAGCCACCAGCAGCGTGGCGCAAACCGTCAATCTCACCAATGCAGGCAGCACCACGCTTACCAACATCAGCGTTCGCCAGCCGACTTCGCCCGCCTTTGCCATTCAGACCGGCAGCGACACATGCACCGGCATGTCTCTGGCGACGGGCGCGAGCTGCTCCGTCAGCCTTGTCTTCAGCCCACCCGCGTCCCTTGCCGCTGGACCGCAGTCGGGAACTTTCTCGATTTCAGACTCTGATCTATCGAGTCCGCAAACAATAGCCTTGACAGGCTTGGCCACAGTAGCGCCGCTAACGCTTACTCCAAGCAGCCTGGATTTCGGAAGCGTGCAGCTAGGGAGCAATTCCGCGCAAACGGTGACGCTGACCAATAACGATTCCAGGCCGCTGATCATGAATGGCATGGTGATCGTAGGGCCGAATCCCGCCGACTTCGCAGAGACCAACAATTGCGGGTCGAGCGTCGCGGCGGGCGCGTACTGCACCATCAGCGTCACCTTCACTCCAGCGGCCGTCGGGACGAGGAGTGCCACCGTGGTGATCGAGGATGACGCTGCCGGCAATCCGCAGTCGCTAAGCCTGACCGGTACCGGCCTCGGAGTGCCGGCCGCCACCGTGTCGACCACAATCCTCACCTTCGCCGATCAACTTGTCGGCACCACCAGCCCACCACAAAATGTGACCTTGACGAACACCGGCACCGGCACTCTCTCCATCACCGGCATTACAACCAGCGGCGACTTTGGCGAGACAAACCCCTGTGGCACGAGTTTGGCGGCGGGATCGAGTTGCACGATCAGCGTTACGTTTACCCCCACGGCAACGGGTACCCGGACTGGCACGCTGACTATCACGGACGACGCTGCCGGCAGCCCCCAAACGGTGAGCCTCACTGGAACCGGCGTGCAACCGGCGGTGACGCTCGCGCCCGCAAGCCTGAAATTCAATACTCAACTCGTGGGTACTTCAAGTCCTCAGAAGCAGGTCACTCTCACGAATACCGGCACGGCTACCCTGACGATTTCGAACATCAGCGTGACCGGCGCGAATTCCTCCGATTTCCCCGAAGCGAACACCTGCGGTACCAGCCTGGCTGCGGACGCGTCCTGCACGATGAGCGTCACTTTCACACCCACCGCCGCCGGAACCAGGAGCGCTAGCGTATCGATTTCGGATAACGCGCCGGCAAGTCCGCAGAACGTCTCGCTAACGGGAGCCGGTACGGCGGTTAAGGTCTCACCTCCCAGCTTGACCTTCGGCAGCGTTACCGTGGGTCAATCGAGTCCGCCTCAGACGACTACGATAACCAACACGGGCGCAGCCAACCTCGGGATTATGAAAGTTGGGATCACCGGTTCCGGAATGGCGGACTTCAGCGAGACCAAAACGTGTGGCGGCATCCTGGGCGCCGGTCAATCGTGCAGCATCAGCGTGACGTTCACGCCGCTGGCCAAGGGAAATCTCGGTGCAATGGTTTCCGTCACGGATACCGGCGGCGGCAGCCCGCAGACGGTGGCGCTCGCGGGCAAAGGAAGGTAAGGGGAATCACCGGCCCGGCCCGTTGGCTCCGGCGTGTGCCATCCGTAGGGTCCAAAGATCAAAACCAGCGATCTTTCGTCGCTCGGGGTTGTCGCGACTCGGTTCGGCTGGGCGCCGCTTGACTTACGATGGAACGTTCCTCCGGCCAGCGTCTGACTGTTCACACCCACTCGCTGGCAATCGTGCGGCTAAGAGGTGGAAGTGTTGCAAAACGACCCGCTCGGAGCTGATACAGTGCTGATGTCATGCAAACCAATCGGTCGGCACTCTTCCGCGGCGGGCACTTCGCTGAGGAGATCATCGTCCTGTGTGTGCGATGGTACCTCCGCTTCTCCCTGAGCTATCGTGACTTGGAGGACTAAGGGCTGAACGCGGCCTGAGGGTCGATCACACGACGGTCTGGCGCGCAGAAGGGTACGCGACTGCTGTACTTCAGCGACCCGATCATGGCTGCTGCCGTCTGATCGTATTTCTCCTCGCCCACGCTCTGCGGCGCCTCAGCTTCAAAGACTTCCCTGCACAGCTTGCAGCGCAGACGCACCAGCTCATACATCGTGGTCGCCAGGGGCGCCTGCTCCACCGCCCGGATACGAAGCGCCGGCATCTCGGGATCGCCGTCGAATGAGCGTTCAATTCTATTCACCCTGAACCGGATCAACGCGTCACCTCCGTCGCCACCTGCGAAAACCCTTCCAGTCATGTCTAACCGAAATCCTCTGTTAAGAAGGATGGTTGCCCCGCCAACGATTATGCTGAAAATCCTATTCTTGCTCCCGGCTTCATTGGTTAGTATATGTGAAATCTCTCTCTTCACGAGGTGGACCGATGTCTCAGCTTGGCGTTCTATTGATGGTTTCCCGCAGTCGCTGCCCAGGATCTATTGGAGCCGGTGGACTTGCGTTGCGAGTACCGTCAGAATCCGCTTGGGATCGACGGATGTGTTGCAAAGATTGAAGAGAGGACGAGGATCGGCTCGGACGGCCACCGAGGAGCGAGTTCAGGCAGCGAGGCCGAGGGTGCGATAGATGAACCGGTTCTGCAGTCAGGTGTCTCCCCTTGTCACCCACCGAACCTGGCCCTTCCGAATCTTGTGCATGGTTTCGTAACCTTGAATCGTCCTTCGGGCACAATTGAACTCCCGGAAATGCTGCTTGGCACGGATCGGTTGCTTGATGGCGCGGTGATCTTGTTCCAGGATATTGTTCAGATATTGAACCGGCCGATGACGGCAGCGCTTTCGTAAGACTCCTTCTTCCTTGGATTCATCGATCGCTCGCGGATAACCCTTGGCTTGGTCGGTGTTAATCACCCGCGGCTGGGGTGAGAAGGGTCTGCCAGCGCCTGGGAGCCGAAGACGAACTCTTTCGCACAGACTAACTCTGGCTTGCATGGTGTTACTCGAATTAGCAGCCTGTCTCGGGCTGTTAATCCGAGTCTCTCAAGAGATGTTCGCGGCTGAGCCACGCTCGCCGAACGTGATCCAATTTCTGCAACAAACGATATAGATTGGTATCATCAAGTAGCCCTCGACCACCAGATCGCGGCAGATGCTATGATGGGGCCGCTTGGCCTCCTGGTTCGATGGTCCCCCGAAATAATCAAGGCAAAGGTTGTGGCCGGCGATTCCCGACGCAGTTGGCCGGTGGGAAGGGGCTGTATTTGGCGGCGTGAACATCCTCGGTAGAGATAAGGCTCGATCCCTTTCCAGGGAGGAGTCCAGAGAGGATTAACCTTGGAGAGACCTGCTTCCTCGCGGAAACGGAATTCCGTGACCGCTTCGTCATCGCTCGACAGTCATTGACACCACTCATAGCCATCATCCTACCGGACCATGCTACCGGACCCAGAACGGAGGCGAAAGATCAGTGATTAGGGGAGTCGTTGCGCCTCTTCGGAGCCTCTGCGCACGCGCTGAATGCGGGCTGGCGTCAAGGAAAGGGGCGAGCCAGGACGGACATGGCAAAGGTGTGCCACTACGTGTGTCAGTGGACGCCGTCGTTGGGGGGCATTTGGTGTCGTCCCGCGTCGTTACCGTTCGACGGCATCTTGTTGTAAGCAATGGAAATGCTTGAAGGGATTAGGGTTGACTGTTCACTTGACACGGTAGAGGTCTGGGGTTCGAGTCCGCACAGGCCTATCATATTTTTCTTGGAGCGCTCGCGCGGACTAGTCGGCGAAAAAAGGTGCTAAAGTACTTTGGAGGCTGTGCTGGTGCGGCGCACCAGGAGGTCCCTATGAGACTTTCGGGCTCCGGGGTATCAGGAGCTGCGTATGTCTGAAATCGAGCGCCGGGAGCGGAGGCGAGCGGCCGCCCGCGGAGCTCCGAACTTGAGCAGGCGGCGGACCGCGGTGACCATACGCAAGCCCGGATCTGCGAGTTGCCGGAGGCCAGCCGCTAGGCTACCGGGGGCTGGAGCCCTCTCGCTCGGCGGCTGTTCCACAAGATGGCGAGGATGGTTACCACCCCGACATTGGCGTCCATTCGCCCGATGCGCCTGATCGCACGCATGTGCACCACGCTCGAGATGATCAAATTCGAGCATTCGGTCTTCGCCCTGCCGTTCGCTCTCACGGGCGCCGTGCTGGCGGTGCGCGGCTGGCCCTCGTGGCGGCAGATGCTTTGGATTATCGTGGCCATGGTGGGCGCGCGCAGCGCCGCCATGACATTCAATCGCATCGCCGACCTCAAAATGGATGCGGCCAACCCCCGCACGCGCATGCGCGCTCTGCCGGCGGGCCACCTCAGCCTGGGCTTCGCGGCGGGCTTTACGGTGGTCGCCTGCGGGCTGCTGGTGCTGGCGGCCTGGGAACTGAATCCGCTGGCGTTCAAGCTCTCGCCGCTGGCGATCGCGCTGCTGCTGGGCTACTCCTACACGAAGCGCTTCACCGTTTTCTCTCACCTGGTTCTGGGAGCCTGCCTCGGACTCTCGCCTGTGGCCGCCGGGATCGCCTTGCGCGGTGAAGTGAAATCGAGCGTCCTGCTGCTCGGCGTGGCGGTGATGTTCTGGGTCGCCGGTTTCGACCTGATCTACGCCTGCCAGGACGTGCAGTTCGACCAGCGCCAGGGGCTGTTCTCGGTTCCGGCGCGATTCGGGATCAGAACGGCGCTCTGGGCTTCAGGAATTTTGCATTTGGCCATGCTGGGCCTGCTGGTGGCGGTAGCCAGAATGGAGAGCCTCGGCTGGCTGGCTTTCGCGGGGGTTGCTCTGGTAGCGGCGCTCCTGACCTACGAGCACCGGCTGGTGCGTCCTTCGGATCTGTCACGCATCAACGCGGCCTTTTTCAACATCAACGGATACGTCAGCGTCCTGTTCTTCGTCACCTGGGCCGCAGACATATTGAGTCATCGGATGATCGGCTGACGGCTGGATATCTTCAATGGGTGGTCTGGGTCGGGGTGGGCATTTCGCGGAGAACCAGCGAGTCAAAGATGGCGAGCACTTCCTTGCGGTAACTCAACATGCGTTCGACCGTGGCCCGGTACCACGGATCGCCGGCCGCCAAGCGCTGCCAGCGCGCCAGAACCTTGGGCGACACGTCGATGTCTTCGCGAAGCGCCTCGAGCGGATAGCCGCGCATAAAGAGGGCGTAAAAGAACGCCGCCTCGTAGCGAGGTTCTTGAAGATTAGCCTCGCTGGCCACGCTACCGAGTTCGATGGGCACCGTAAAGGCAACCGCTGTTGCGCTCATAAATTCTTATCCTAAACCCTGTGTCAAGCCCCTAAGCCAGTATTGATGCGGGTGCGAACGGTTTTGGTGCAGAGCAATAAGGATGCCAAACTCATGGCCCTCCGTCGATAGGAGCAGGAGTCCGCTTGGCAGATTTATCTATTGGATACGATTGGCACGACCGGTAACACTCCAAGCCACGTTGCAACTGCTCGGTGTCGCGACTACAATTAAACTTTAAGCCTTTGTCCTTGGCCCACTCATGCTGCCACCCGATTTTCGACTGAGTGACGCGCGTCTTGAGCCGATCGCAGAAAGGGTTTTTCGGGGCGATCGGTTGAGTTTTGAAGACGGCGTCGCGCTCTATCAATCGCATGACCTGCTCGCTCTCGGATACCTGGCGAACCAGGTCCGTGAAAGGCTGCATGGCAACGCGACTTATTTCAACGTCAACCGGCACATCAATCCCACCAACGTTTGCGTGGCCAGTTGCAAGCTCTGCGCTTTCGGCCGCAAGCCGGACGCGCCCGGCGCCTACACCATGGCTCTCGAGGAAGCCTTCCGGCGGGCGGGCGAGGGCTGGACCGAAGCCGTCACGGAGTTTCACATTGTCGGTGGCCTGCATCCCGACCTGCCATTTGACTACTACCTTGATCTGCTGCGCGGCTTGAAAGAACGCTTCCCCAGCGTGCACCTGAAGGCGTTCACGGCCGTCGAGATCGGTTACTATGCGCACATCACGCGCCTCTCCGTCCGCGAGGTTCTGGAAAGGATGAAAGACGCCGGCCTCGGGTCGCTGCCCGGGGGTGGCGCTGAGATTTTTGCTCCGGCGGTGCGCCGCGTCATCTGCGACCACAAGATCGGCGCCCACATGTGGCTCAAGATTCATCGCACCGCGCATGAGCTCGGACTGCACTCCAACGCCACCATGCTCTATGGGCATATCGAATCCGCCGAGGACCGGGTGGATCATCTGCTGCAGTTGCGCCAGCTTCAGGACCAGACGCACGGCTTCCAGACTTTCATCCCGCTGGCGTTTCACCCCGCCAACACCGAACTCGGCAAGCTGGTGGAGCACACCGAGACCAGCGGCTTCATGGACCTGAAGAACGTGGCGGTCTCCCGTTTGCTGCTCGACAATTTCCCGCACATCAAGGCCTATTGGATCATGATGACGCCGCGCGTGGCCCAGGTGGCGCTGCGTTTCGGCGCCGACGATCTCGACGGCACGGTGGTGGAAGAGAAGATCTATCACGACGCCGGCGCCGATACCCCGCAGGTGATGACCCGGCAGACCATCATGCGGCTGATTCGCGACGGCGGCCGGGAGCCTATCGAACGCGACACGCTCTACCGGCCTGTCACCCGCACCGAGGCCAGTTTCACCGTCCAGGTTTGAATTGCGCCGAAGGGAAGAGCATTTGCCGGTAACTCCCTGTGGCCCGCCAGCACGCTCGTACTTGGACGAACTTGGCTGGCCGCGGTGAGATGATCGGGCCGTACGATCTTATCATTGCGGCTACATCTGTCACTCATCACGCTGCGCTGGCCACGTTGAATTCTGGCGAGTTCAACAGAGTCGAGGGACTCGAGGTGCGCGCAGTTCGCCCGCGGCTGACGTAGCCTATGACGCCGGCTTTCACTCCACGTTGGAAACCCACCACGCTCATCGAAGTGCCCCGTCTTGGCCGGCGCCTGGGTGTCGACCTGCTGCTCGCCAGTGAGACCTTCCAGCATACCGGCAGTTTCAAGTTCCGCGCCGCCTACCATCTGGCTTCGCACGTGCCCAATCCCTTGATCATTGCGGCCTCGTCCGGTAACTTCGGCCAGGCGCTGGCCTGCGCCTGCTCCTTGCTGCGCAAGTCTTCGATCATCGTCATGCCGGAGACGAGCGCGCAGGTGAAGGTCAACGCGGTCCGCGAGTACGGCGCCCAGGTGGAGTTCGTCGACGTACGCTCCAAAACCCGCGCTCAGAGAGTGACGGAACTCGCCTGCGAACATCCGGAGGCCTATGTCGCCAGCGCCTACGACGACCCGCTGGTGATCGAGGGCAACAGCAGCCTCGGCGAGGAACTGGCCCGTCTTGCAGGCCCACACCTCGACGCCATCGTCGCGCCAGTGGGAGGCGGCGGCCTCACCTCAGGCATCGTGACCGGGCTGCGCCGCGCGGGAAGCAATGTGGAGGTGACCGGGGCTGAGCCCGCTCTCGGCAATGACGGCGCGCGTTCGCTGCGTGAAGGCCGCATCGTGGCCAATGAAGCCGAGCCGCAGACCCTGGCCGACGGCGCCCGCACCTTGAGCCTGGGCCAGCACAACTGGGCCATTCTCAAAGACGGCCTGGCCGGCATCGTGGAGGTTCCTGAAGAGAATATCGCCCGCGCCGTACGTCTGCTCTTCGAGCTCGCCAACCTCAAGGCCGAGCCCACGGGAGCGCTCTCGGTCGGCGCGCTGCTCGCGGAGCCTGGCCGCTTTCAAGGCCGTCAGATTTGCTGCGTGATCAGCGGTGGCAATGTCGATCCGGAGGTGTATCGGGAACTCCTCCGCACCTAAGCGGATGGCGATGAGCCCGAGCCGCTACTCCGGGGCTTCGTACCCCGTGATCCGGCTGTTGACATGGGTGCGCTCGAAATCGGTGTTCTCGAGCGAGACGCTGATGTTGCGGCTGAGGAACATCAGAACCCGGAGCTTGAACTCCGTGCCGAAGGTGGCGGGGAACCACACCCCACCCGGCTGGCGCCGATATTCCACGTTGAACCCGACTCCCGGCAGGTCCACCAGGAACTTTCGCATCAGGAAGGGAAGCGGGCGCGACAGCTTGGTGAACACTCTGACCGGTTGGAAGTCCTCGGCGTCGACATAGGCTTCGCCGGCCCAGTCGATGTCCCCTTTGTCCTTGGGGCCAAAGGCAAGGTGGTAGACGCTTCGCCCCTGCTGGGTCTCTTCATCCAACAGACGAAAGCTGTACTTTTTCTGTTCTTCCGTTGTGAGCGGAAAGAGGTTCTTGGCCAGCCCGTCCCTGGAGCGATCGTCGGCCAGGTCGGTGCGAAAGTCGTGAACCATGTCGCCATCCAGGCTGTCGGCGTCCGGCGTGGGCTCGCCTTGAAATTCCAGGTAGCGCCCCTTGTGGCGGTAATGGCCCTTGAGGAGCTTGAGCGCCTTCTGGGTGCCGTCCGGCGTCGGCGTTACCAGGTAGTCGGCGGACTCCTCGTGCATCTGCGTTCCGTTGGTCTTCTGCGACACGATGTGGATGTGCTGATGGTAGACGTACTCGCTGCGCAGCTTGTCGCTGCGGTCCTGATTGGCGGCCACGCGCGCCATGATGGCGTCCGCCGTCAGAGACGGGCCTTCAGCGCCGAGCGCGAGGCCAAGGCCTGACAGCCAGAGAACGGCGAGAAGGCGAAACGGCAGCATGAGCCGGATCACTCCTACGGTTTACTACGCAACCCGGTGCGTCTTCGACTCAAAATTCTTGCGAGTTCGGAGAACTATTCCGATACCCTTACCAAAGGCGATAACCCGATGGCCTGGCTGCGATAAGACTTGATCCCCGGGGGGTTTAGTAGGGTCTCATGACGTATACTACGGCAACCATCCACGAAAGGGGACGGATCAAGGGGAGGGGAGAGGTGCGAAAGATTCTCGGGCGATTCGGCACGATGGCGGGGATAACGGCCTCGGCGGCGATGCTGGTGGCGGCATCCGGTATACCGGCCCAAGCGCAGACCTTCACCACATTATACAGCTTCGACTCGACCGACGGCGCCAATCCCCGCGCGGGAGTGGTGCAGGCGACCGACGGGAACCTCGACGGGACAACAGCTAGTGGCGGGGCCGCCGGATCTGGCACGGTCTTCAAACTCACTCTGAGTGGCACGCTGACGACTCTGTACAGCTTTTGCTCCCAAAGTGGTTGTACAGACGGCGGACAGCCTTACGCGCCCCTGATCCACGCCACCGATGGGAACTTCTATGGGACCACGGAGTACGGCGGGGCCAACGGCCCTTATGACGGCACAGTCTTCAGAATCACCCCAACCGGAACCCTGAACACCCTTTACAGCTTTTGCTCGCAAAGCGGATGCGCGGATGGCGAACAGCCCGCCGGGGCGCTCGTCCAGGTTGGCAACGGGAACTTCTACGGGGCGACGTTCGGCGGCGGGGCTAACGGCGGTGGAACAATCTTCAAAATCACGCCAAGTGGAACGCTGACGACGCTTTACAACTTTTGCTCCGAAGATCCGCCCTACGGTTGCACAGACGGCTGGCACCCCCGCTCACTGCTCGGAGCCACCACCGACGGGAATCTCTATGGAACAACGTCCGCTGGCGGCGCCGGCAGCGGTGGGACAATCTTCAAAATTACCCCAAGTGGCGCTCTAACGACCCTCTACAGCTTCTGCTCCGAGAGCAGCTGCGCGGACGGCGAGGACCCCAACGCGGGGCTGGTCCAGGCCACCGATGGGAACTTCTACGGGACCACAGCCCTTGGCGGGGCCGCCGGCGGTGGCACGGTCTTCAAACTCACTCCGAGTGGCACGCTGACGACGCTCTACAGCTTCGTCTGCGCGCCAGGGAGTTGCGCGGACGGCGAGTTCCCTGGCGCCGGGCTGGTCCTGGCTACCGACGGGAACTTGTACGGGACAACAAACTATGGCGGGCCAGCCGGCTGGGGTACCGTGTTTAGAATTACCCCCACCGGCACGCTGACGACCCTGCACAGGTTCGCCGGTTACCCGGCGGACGGTGCCAACCCCGAGGCGGCGCTGGTCCAGGCGACCAACGGGAAGTTCTACGGGACAACGGCCGCCGGCGGGCCGCTCGGCGCCTGCACAAATGGCTGTGGGACGGTTTTCAGCTTGGCGGCGGGGCTAGGCCCGTTTGTGGAGATACAGCCTACTTGCGGGAAGGTTGGACAGCCTATCAAGATTGTGGGCACCAACCTGACGGGCGCGGCCGGCGTGACCTTTGCCGGCATGCCGGCTGTTTTCACCGTGGTCTCGAGTGCGTTGATCAAGGCCATCGTACCTGTGGGCGCCGCCAGCGGCGCGGTCCAGGTGACGTTGCGCAACGGCACGCTCTTTAGCAACGTACCCTTTCGGGTCCTGCCGTAAGAACAGGCGGTGGACGGTAGACCGGGATGGTAGACACGGCGAACGTATTTCTCGCCGTGGGTCCTTTGTGTAGATATCAGGTGGGCCGTGCGGGTATTTCTTCGAAGAAATGGAAAAGCCGCATAGCCTACCCCGTTGCACCCTGCTGCTGGCGTGGGCCAGAGCCAACATCCACTGAAGGGGACAGACAAGGGAGGGGAGAGATGCGAAAGATCAAAGGGCGATTCGGCGTCACGGCTTTGATGGGGATGCTGGTGGTGGCATCCACGCTGTCGGCGCAAATCGCGTCACCGGCTCAAAGCCAGAGCTTCGTCGTACTGCACAGTTTCGGTGAGATTCCGGACGGGGCAGACCCCAATGGCGTCCTGATCCACGATGCCGAAGGCAACCTTTACGGGACGACAGGCCTGGGCGGCACTTTAGGCTATGGAACCGTGTTTAGGATTGACGCGACCGGTAAAGAACGGCTGGTGTACTACTTCACCGGGGCGTCGGACGGCGCGAACCCCATTGGCGGCTTGGTCCAGGACAAGGCTGGAAGCCTTTACGGCGTGGCCCAAAACGGCGGGGATTACGGCTACGGAACAGCATTCGCGGTGAACGACTCCGGGTTTGCAAAGGTGCTGCATGCCTTCACAGGCGGGGCGGATGGCGGATCTCCGGCCGCCGGTTTGCTTCGCGACTCCGCGGGCAACCTCTACGGCACAACCGGGGGCGGCGGCGCCTTCGGGTATGGAACCGTTTTTGAGTTGGATCGGGCGGGAACGGAGACCGTACTCCATAGCTTTACCGACGGAGCCGATGGCAACGGTCCTGACGCAACCTTGGCGGAGGACAAAATGGGCAATCTTTACGGCGTCGCCATTCGGGGCGGGGACGCTTCATGTTGGCTCCTGCCGGTTGCGGGGTTGTTTTCAAGTTAGACCCTGCGGGCGCCCTGGCCGTACTGCACACTTTCACGGGCGCGCCCGACGGCACATTTCCGCTCGGCAGCCTGCTCATCGATGCGTCGGGCAACCTATACGGCACGACGACCGACGGGGGGAGTGGTACATCCTGCAGCAGCTCATTTGGGTGCGGGACCGTATTCAAGCTGAGTCCCACCGGGGCAGAGACGGTGTTGTATTCCTTCACCGGGGGGACCGACGGCGCATTTCCTAGCGGGGGCTTGGTCAGAGACACTGCGGGCAACCTTTACGGCACCACGGCAGGAGGCGGCGCTCATAATTTCGGAACGATATTCACGCTCACCACGAGCGGCGTCGAAACCGTGCTGTGCAGCTTTACGGGAGAACGCGGCGGGGCCGGGCCTGAGGGTGGCTTACTCCGGAATTCTGCCGGTACCCTTTATGGCACCACTTTCGAGGGCGGGGCTGCCAACAACGGGGTTCAAGCTCAAGCCTTGAGGGCAACCGTAAGTCCGCTCGGGCAGGAGGGGTAGCCACGGCACGGTTTTGGTGCCGTGGGCTTTTCTCTTCGCGACCCAAAAACACCCACGACACAGGAACCGTGTCGTGGCTACCCTTCGCGACCTAGAACCACAGAAGCCGTGTCTTCGCCACCCCTGCCGAGATACCCTTGACATACACAAGCACGTGGTATATACCTTGTGTAAGGGTCGGTCCCGAAAACCTGGACGTCCGATCCTGACGAGAGTTAGAGGTTATTGCCTATGGCCGAGCCCTCGGCCAATTCGGTACCCAATTTGTCGCCGTCCGGCACCTCTGTTCCTTCGGGCGTGCGTGGCCAACGGGTATTGGCGCCCTGCCTGCGAAGCTTGGCCGGGGTCATGCGAATGGATTTGCGGCGGGGCGAATCGGGCGTCGGGCTGGTCGCCGGGGTTAGGCGCCAATCTGGCAAGGTCAATGGCCCCTCCACGGGGGGATATGATTTATACGTTTAGATTCCAAACTTGTAACTGTTTTTAGAAATTGCACTTAACAGCAAGAACGGCGAGATGCAGCCAAGATTATTTCTAAACCAACCCAAACCTGTAACACACAGATTCAGAATACTTAAGAATCAAGAACGGCCCCGAAACACGAAATCAAAACGGACCCAAGCGAACCCAGGATTTGACGCAGGTCAGTTCGGCAAGTCCTTCAGAATCAGCAGACCCCTGTGAACTTGAACGACGACAAACCTAAACGAACCCGAAACGAACCCAAAACGAACCCGAGAAAAACGCAGATTCGCCGGGCTCGAATCCTGTAAGCCCTTCAGAATTGAGTTGGGGTGAGAACTCGGAGAAAACGAACCCGAGACAGAATCGAGCAGACAAAATCCGCGATCTTTCGCGCGGTCTTCGGCCGCTGCTTGGATCAAGGAAGAACGGCGAGAGCGTCGAATTCGAGGGCGATCCGCTCGAACGGTTGCGGGTCAAGATGGCCGCGCTTCAACAATTCCGTGGTCATCTGGAAGGCACCCGCTCCGGCTCGGCTGTAATCCCGGATGTCCGCTCCGGAGCTGATCCCGCCCGCGGCGATCAGACGGATGCGATCGGGCAGCGATTCGCGCCACTGCCTGACCTGTCCAAGGCCGATGTGCTTTAGAGCGCGGCCGCTCAGGCCCGCGAGACCGCAGCTGATCACGGCCTTTCCCGAGTCGTCGAGGCCATAAGCGTTCGGAAAGGTGTTGATGGCGGTGACCGCTTTCACCACCTCGCGCCTGGCGATCACGGCTGCGGACCTCCGCAGCAAGTCGGGGTCGGAATGCGGGGACACTTTGATCCAGATCGGCGCGGACGTGCCCACTTCCCGCTCGATCAGCGAGACAATCTCGTCGATCGCAGCCAGATCGAACGAAAAGATCGGCTTGCGTCCGCCGTCCTCGACAATGTTGGGGCAGCCGAGGTTCTCTTCCACCGCGTCCGCGCCCTGCTCCAGAGCCAGAGCCGTAAGCTCGGCGTATTCCTGCGCTTGAAAGCCGGCCACATTCACCACCAGCGCCTTTCCGGCACCGTGCGCGATCGCGACCATCTCGCGCAGGTGTTGTTTCAGATACGCGGCGCCGCCGTTCGGCATCCCCAGTGAATTCAAGGCCGCGACGTCGCCGACCCACCACACGTCTCCGGCGTTGCCGAGCCGCGGCTCCTTCGTGATCGACCCGAGCAGGACCGCGCCTGCCAAGGAACGCGCCAGCTCACGAACGTCAGCCACCGTCTTGCAGCAACCGCCTCCGTTGAACAGCGGCGGAGTCGCCGCGCGCGTCATGCCGAGATGTACGTCGGGCTGGAACTCCATAAGGTCGCTCGATCAGCCTCGGTCGAGCTCTAGCTCCAGTCTCGCAGCCGCCGCGCCAGTTGACAAGGGTCCCGGAATGCGAGATAAGAGAGGCACCGCAAGCGAAAAGGCAACGATCCAGTGACCTTTGCCCTCAACCAGCTCGAGAAGATCGACGACTACCGTTGGCTCGTGCCGCGCCAGGCGCGTCCTGGCATGCTGACAGACGCGCTCATCTACACCAACGAGCTTCTGCTGCAGGACGTGCTCCGCGACCAGTGCCTGGAACAGGCGGTGAACGTGGCCATGCTGCCAGGGATCGCTGGCCGGTCGCTCGCCATGCCCGACATTCATCAGGGATACGGATTTCCCATCGGCGGCGTGGCGGCGACGGTGCCGGAAGAAGGTGGCGTGATTTCGCCCGGCGGTGTGGGATTCGACATCAACTGCGGCGTCCGGCTGCTCGCGAGCACGCTCACGCCCGACGAAGTGCGCCCGAAGATCCGGGAGCTCGTGAGCCAACTCTTCCGCGACATCCCTTCCGGCGCTGGACGCGGCGGTAACGTGCGGGTGTCTTATCCGGAGCTGGATCAGTTGCTGCAGGAAGGCGCAGCCTGGATGGTGGCTCACGGCTACGGCGAGCCCGAAGACCTTGAGACCTGCGAGGAAGCAGGCACGATCGATGGGGCCGATCCGGCCGCGGTCAGCGATCGTGCCAAAAAGCGCGGCCTGCCTCAGATTGGCACGCTCGGCTCCGGCAACCACTTCCTGGAGGTCCAATACGTGGAGCGCATCTTCGAGCCCGCAGCGGGGCGGGTGCTGGGTCTGGCGGAGAACCAGATCGTGGTGCTGATCCACTCCGGTTCGCGCGGCCTCGGGCATCAGGTATGCACGGATTATCTGCGCGACATGGACGAAGGCATGCGACGCTACGGCATCAGCCTGCCTGACCGGCAGCTTGCCTGCGTACCAGTGCATTCGAAGGAAGGCCAGGAGTATCTGGGCGCAATGCGCGCGTCCGCCAACTATGCCTGGGCCAATCGCCAGGGCATCACCCACTTCACGCGCGGAGCCTTCCAGCGGATTTTCGGTGAAGGACACTTTCTGCGCGTGGTATACGACGTCTGCCACAACATCGCCAAGCTTGAGTGCCATCAAGCAAACGGCAGGGAACGTGCCGTCATGGTGCATCGCAAGGGAGCCACGCGGGCGTTTTCCGCCGGACGACCCGAGGTTCCCGACGTCTACCGGGCCATCGGCCAGCCCGTGCTGATTCCAGGGTCCATGGGCACAGCTTCTTATGTGCTGGTGGGCGCCGAGGGCGCCATGGCGGAGACCTTCGGCACTACCTGCCACGGCGCAGGCCGGGTCATGAGCCGCACGGCCGCCAAGAAGTCCGGGTGGGCGGCGACTGCGCGCGGCCGGCTCGAAGAGCAAGGCATCCTGGTGCGCGCCGAGACCAAAGACGGCATCACCGAAGAGATCCCCGAGGCTTACAAGGATGTCGACGAGGTTGTGAACGTGGTGCAGAACGCTGGTCTGTCAAAGAAGGTGGCGCGGCTGAAGCCGATCGGGGTGATCAAGGGATGAAGCGGCCGTTTAGAGTTGACGGCTGGCGCCCTGAGAGGCTAGTCCTTTTCCTCCCCCATCTGCTCGATAAGGTAGTTCTCGAGCCCGAGATCCTTGATGAGACCAAGCTGGGTCTCGAGAAAGTCGACGTGCTCTTCTTCGTCCTTAAGCAGTTCCTTGAGCAGATCGGCGGTGGCGTTATCTCCAGCTTTCTGGCAGGTGGCGACAGCGTGGTTGTATTCGGCGACGGCGCCGATCTCGAGGGCGAGGTCGTTCTGGAGCTGCTGCTTCACGTCCTTGCCGACGTTCAGCTTTGGCAGGTCGCCCATGTTGGGGACACCTTCCAGAAACAGGATGCGCTCGATCAGCACCTCGGCGTGCTTCATTTCGCCGATCGACTGCTTTTTGATGAGCTCGCTCAGGCGTTCATAACCCCAGTTCTCGCACATCTCGGCGTGGAGAAAGTACTGGCTGATGGCGCCCAGTTCTTCTTTGAGCATCTGGCTGAGCACCTCCAAGACCGCGGGTTTCCCTCTCATGAGTGGCCGTCTCCTGCGTTGAGAATCGTTATGAAGCCCCGTCCTGAGAAACCGTCAGGGGGAAGAATGCTCCGCCCGGCGCAGTGCCGCCCTGACCAGCCATCAGGTCTTCGAAACAAACTTGCCGTTCAGTTCCTTCTCCCGCACGTGCGCGATCAGGTTGCGAACGCTGTTCGCAAGTTGCACCACTTCGCCTTCACCCTGCACGTCGAACTCGATTTCGTAGTTGCCGGCGGCGGCGTGATCGACGGCCGCCTTGAGGTCCACCAGCGGGCTCACCACTTCGCGCGGCAGAATAAAGCTGACCCAAACACTGAGCAGAAACACCAGCGCCGAGACAATGCAGACCACCCACTCGGCACGCCGCTTCAGCATCCGCGCCTCGCGATGGTCATTCTCCACGCGCCGCCAGCTCCGCGCTTCGAGGTCCTGAGCGAGCTGCGCAAACCGGTCAGTCGCCTCCTGGAGGCCCGCCGAGGTCTGCCGGAGGAAGGGATCGGTGGATTCGAGAGTTTCGGTGATCTGGGCGTCGAAGGAACCCACCCGGCTGCGAAGCTCTTCGACGAGCTCGGAGCGGTTCTCACGGCGGGCGCGCCGCAGCAGTTCATCGATGTCCTTCTCGTAGGCGCTCACCACTTTCTGGATCTGCTGCAACGGAGCTTGTTGGGGTTGCCCGAGGTGCGAAACCACCACGTCCAGGCGACTCTGGTAAAGGTCCAACTGGTCCAGCATGGCCAGGGCGGTGGAGCGCTCCTCGGGTTCAAGGTCGCTGATCTGGTGGGTAAGGTCTCGAAGCTTTGCCAGGGACTCACGGTTCGACTGAAGGTCCTTGGCATCGTGGAGCAGGAAGTAGTTTCGTTCTGCCCGCCGAGCGCTCAGCATTTCTACCGTGGCGTGCTCCGCCATGTTGGCAACCGGGGCATCGACATTCACAATGCGGTCCACGATCCGGGCCATGGCGAAAAGGTAGTAGATGGCAAGGACAATGACGGGGAACAGGATGAGACGCACGATGGCCAGGCTATAGACCACCCGGCGCCGCAAGGAAGCTCCGCGTGCGAACACCCTCAACGGCCTTTGAAAGACGTGGAAGGGCCTACGCACTTCCAATTTCATTCGTCCAACCTCTCCGGGGCGCCCCGTGACCCCGAGCCCGACGGCCAGCTTGGCCTTCGTGGTGGAATCTTACCCCAAAAGCACAGTCCTCGAACAAAATTAGTCGGACCGGGTATTTTGAGGGCTCTCCGCGGACGGCCCATCGCAAGGAGGGATGAGCCCGGGGTGCTGGACGCCGGGAACTTTACCAGGTCCTGCCCGTATTATACCTTAGACGGGACCAAGCGCGGGTCCCTGGGCTTCAAGCCGAAGGCGCGTGCTTGCGTCCAGGATTGTGCCCGTTGGAAACCAAAGTGGAGGGATCGCAAGCGTTAGGCTCCGCGCTCCCACAGCGATCCCGAGGAGGGGCTCATGTTCTGTCCTCAATGCGGAGGGGAGTACGCCGGTTCCGTCAACTATTGCAGCCAGTGTGGGGCCGCAATGTCGCCGGCTCCGCCCCGGCCCGCGAAGAAGCTATACCTGTCCCGGACGGACCGGAAGATCGCCGGAGTTTGCGGGGGCGTGGCGGCATACCTTGACATGGACCCAACGTTGGTCCGGCTGGTTTGGGTGATGACGTCGCTGCTTGCCGGATGGGGTGTATTAGGCTATCTGGTCGCTTGGATCGTGGTCCCGGAGGAGCCTCTGTTTCAGTTCACGGCAGTAGCGGCCCAGGCTCAGGGATCTGCGACCGGTGCCCATGCCTAACGAAAGACCTGCGGAACTGGGGGCAGGGGCGATTGCCTTGTGGTGTGAGCGCCAACAGATCTTTTCTGGCCGGGGCTGAAATCCGGCCTGGAAAAGAAGGAGAGCCGTGGAATCGGAGCTTTCTCTAGGGTTCGTTCGCGTGGTCGAGGAGGCCGCGGTAGCGGCCGCCCGCACCATGGGCCGCGGCGACCGGCAATACGCCGACCACATGGCAGTAGAGGCCATGCGGAAGGAGCTCGAGTCGGTTCCGATCGCGGGTACAGTGGTGATTGGTGAGGGCGAACGGGACGAGGCGCCTATGCTCTATATCGGCGAGCCGGTGGGGCCCAAGGACCGCGACGGTCTTCCGGAAGTGGACATCGCCGTCGATCCGCTCGAAGGCACCAACCTCTGCGCCATGGGCGTCGCCGGCGCCATCGCCGTGCTGGCCGCCTCCGAGCGAGGCGGACTGCTCCACGCTCCGGACTGCTACATGGAGAAAATTGTGGTGGAGCCGGCGGCAAAAGGGGCCGTCGATCTGGACGCGCCGGCCAAGGACAATCTGCGGGCTATCGCCAAGCGTCTGGAGCGCGACCTGGAAGACCTGGTGGTGGTGGTGCTCGACCGGCCCCGGCACGCCAAGCTGATCGCGGACATACGCGCCACGGGCGCGCGCATCCGGCTGATCCCGGATGGTGACCTTTCGGCCGGCATCACGGCGGCAGCGGGCGGCACCGGGGTCCACGTGGTGATGGGCACCGGCGGGGCTCCGGAGGGCGTGCTGACTGCGGCGGCCATGCGCTGCTTGAACGGTGAAATCCTCGGCCGCCTCGTTCCCAAGGACGAAGCTCAGGCGGAGCGCATCCGCTCCATGGGCATTCGCGATCCCAGGAAAGTCTTTCGAACCGAGGAACTGGCTCCGGGACGGGAGATCATTTTCGCCGCCTCGGGTGTAACGGAGGGTAGCCTGCTGAAAGGCGTGCGCTTCTTCGGTGACGGCGTGCGCGTGAACTCGCTCGTAATGACCTGCGCCGCGCGTTCTCTGCGTTTCATTGACGGTATCCACCTCACCAAGCGGCCCGACCTGAAAGTGCGCTTGTTCTGAGCCAGCCGGCAATAAGCGCGGGCAAGTCGGGAACTTCGAGGGTCGCCGAACCGTAGTGTGAATTGAGGACAAGCCTCGGAGGGATTCCTATGATGAAGCATTCGGATCTGCGGACCCAAAGCGCTTGGCTCGCTTCTGCCGCTCTGCTGGCCGGGGGCATCTCCGCTTGGAGCGGCCTTGAGCAGCTCGGCCACGCCCAGGGCAAAGATCAGGACAGCAACGGCGTCGTGCTCAAGACGCCGGCGGGTGGTTTTGAAGCTTCCGGTAAAGTCAAAGCGTCCGAGATCGGATTACCGGTCTACCCGGGCGCCAAGTCGGTGGCCGACCGCGACCAAGACAACGGCAACCTGACGCTCTCCTTGAGCCGCCAGGGAAAGCCTGACGTTCACTTCCTGGTGGCGAAATTCGAGACGCGGGACTCCGTCGATCAGGTCCGGGACTACTACCAGAAGAAACTCGGCAAGGACGTGACGAAGTTCACGTCAAAGGCCGAAGACGGAAGCATGTCGTTCGAAATGAAGAAGGCAAACGATCGTGCGAAATTCGTCCAGATCAAGACCGCCGGAGGAATGACCGAGATCGACCTGGTGCGTGTTGAGGGCATAAACGTCTCGGATGGCACCGATGTAAAGTAGAATGACCGAACCGGCCCAAGGAGGTCCCAATGGCGACGGCTTCCCAACCACCGCAACTCTCACAGCCACCCCTTTCCCCTCCGCCGCGATCGGGTAGCAACATCGTCGCCATTGCCTTGCTGACTGTCGGTCTGATTGTCCTGCTTTCGGTAGTTGCCATCTGGGGTGGAGTGCGTTTTCTGGAGCGCGGTGTGAGGGTCCACGTGAACGATCTTGGCGCAGACCGCAAGGAAGTCAGCATCAAGACGCCTTTTGGGGGCATCGAAGTGAACAAGAACGGCGGCGTCAGCGAGGCCAGCCTGGGACTTCCCTTTTACCCCGCCGCGAAGCGTGCCCAAGACGAAGACTCCGCTTCCGTCAGTCTCGCTTTCCCTGGGAAAAACGGACTCCAGATCGTGGTAGGGAAATTCGACTCCCCGGACTCCTTGGACAAAGTTCGCGATTTCTATCAGGATCGCTTGACCGCGCAGGAAGGCCCGTTCACGCGGAAAGCCAAGATCGAGTCAAACACGGATGCACACGATCTTGACAGCGGAGAGATGGGAAACTTCTGGGGTTTGGGCGAAGACGGCAAGACTATCTTCCGGATGAAGCGCAAAGGCGAGGAAAGAGTGGTTGCCTTGAAAAGCGAGTCGGACGGCACCCGGATCGAGCTGGTGCGGATCGGCAAGAGCAGCGGCGAGGCGAATTGAGGTGGAGATACGGGCCGCAAAGTCAGCGCCGCGGGCCCGCCTGCGGCGTAGCATCACCCGGCGGTTTCAGCTTGGAGATTGATCCACTCAAGAATGGCGGGGGGTGTCGGCGCCTGCCACGGGAAGGAGCGAGCGGTCATTCGGGTGTCCTGCGCCAGCCTGACCACCGCGCCGACAATGAGAATGTTGGGGGTGGGCATGGCTGGAATGTCGCCCAACCTCTCAACTGTGGTCCGGTGGGTGCGGCTCGCGCCCGTGGAGGCCGCGGAGACGAGCAGGCAAGGCGTCTCTCGCCCGACCCCTGCGGCCACCAGGCGGTCCTGGAGCCGGCTGTAGTCCGGGCCCGGCATGTACACCACGAGGGTCGCGGTGGTCAGGCCTTCGTTTTCAGAGTTCAACGCGGACCACTCCCGTTGGGCGTCTTGGACCTTGCCCGCACCGGGGTGGCCGGTGAGGAAGAGCACCTTGGACGCGACGCGCCGATGCGTGAGAGAAATGCCAGCCGAGGCCGAGGCCGCCGAGGCCGCGCTTACGCCCGGGACGATTTCGAATTCCACTTCCGCCTCGCGCAAAGCCTCAACCTCCTCTCCGAGGCGTGCAAACACTGCCGGATCGCCTCCTTTCAGTCTCACGACTGCCAATCCTTGCCGCGCGCCGGCGATCATGCGCGCATGGATTTGCTCCTGGCTCACCGACTTGCGCCCGCAGCGCTTTCCTACGTTCGCAACCTCGGCGCCCGGCGGCGCGAGGTTCAAGATAGCAGACGGCACGAGATCGTCATGCAGCACCAGCTCGGCTTCACGCAGGATTCGCAGCGCCTTGATCGTCAGCAGCTCCGGATCACCCGGCCCCGCGCCCACCAGATAGACCTTTCCGTTCATTGCGCATCCTCTCTTTCAGAGTGGGCTTCCTCAGCGGCTCCTCCGGAGCGGTTCTGTCTTCCGCTGTACTCCTCGAAGCTGGAGCGGCTGGCCATCGAGTGAAGACGCTGCTTTCGCATCTCGGGATCGATCGGCTGCTGGAAGAGCCGCTGACGCTCGCGGCCCAATTCCTCAATCCACTCCTGGTAGACGGGGCCGAATTCCTGCTCCAGTTCGCGTCTCAAGCGCTGCGCCAGCGCCGGACTCTTGCCGTCGGTCGAGATGGCAATCTGCAGCGCCCCGCGCCGGACGACTGCCGGGTAATAGAAGTCGCAGTGCGGCGGGTCATCGACCACGTTGCAGAGCACGCCGCGCTTCTGCGCCTCCCGGAAAACCAGTTCGTTCAGCTCGCGGGACGACGTGGCGACGACCACCAGGAAAACGCCCTCGGCGAGATCCGAAGGCCTGAACTGGCGCGCGTGCCAGCGGATTCTGCCCGCTCCCGCCCAGGCCTGCACCGCTTCGGCGGCCTGCGGCGCCACCACTTCGATCTTCGCGCCGCTCGCTAGCAGTCCCTCGATCTTGGACTGCGCCACCTCGCCCGCTCCGACCACCAGACAAGCGCGTCCGGTAAGCTTGAGGAAGACGGGAAACAAGCTCGGGGGTTCGGGCTGTTTGCCAGCGCTGAATCCTGAATCGCCCGGTTTCACTGAATCAACTCCTCACTTCAATCCGTGGTATGCAAGCCGCACTCTGTCTTCTCGAATCCAGCCCAGCGTCCGGCGCGCGGGTTCTCTCCGATCCGTACTGGGCGTGTGCAGTGCGTGCATCCGATGCTCGGATAGCTCAGGTCGTGCAGCGGGTTATAGGGGACGTGATTCGCCCGGATGTAGTCCCAAACCCGATCCGAGGTCCAATCCGCCAGTGGGTTGAGCTTCACCAGCTCGAACCTGCGGTCCCATTCGATCTTGGGCGTGCCGGCCCTGGCCGCCGTCTGATCGCGCCGGACGGCCGCCACCCAGGCCGTCAGCTCGCTGAGCTTTCGCTTCAAAGGCTCCACTTTGCGCAGCTTGCAGCAGCGGTCCGGATCACGCGCCCAGAGCGCCTCGCCGTGGGAGCGGCTTTGCCCTACCGGCGTGAGTGCTGGACGGCATCGTTCCACCTGGATGCGATAGCGGTGCTCTACCTTCTCAATCAGCTCGTAGGTTTCGGGGAAGAAAAAGCCGGTATCAAGCGTGAACACGCGGAAGCCGCTTCGAACGCGAGAGGCCAGGTCGATCAGGGCCATGCCCTCGGCTCCGAAGCCGGAGGCAATGGCAATGTTTGGGCTGAACTGATCGAATCCCCATTCGAGCACTTGCTCGGCACTCCAACGTTCTGTCTCGGCGTGCAGGAGTTCGATCTCTGAGCTTGCAGTTTCCGGCCCGTAATCTCCTGAGAGGCGGCTAGAAGGGAGCCTCGCCGGGCGCGGTTGGGTCAGGCGTTCGTGCAGTGGGATTTCAAAGCAGCTCATAAGGCTTTATCCCTCCACACCGTGCGGCACGCGGCCCGGAGATGGGTCCCGCGCCACCAGGGCCACTTCCTCGCCTGCCAGCAGGGTTCGCAATTCGGTGTCGCTGTGCCGTGCGAAGAACTGCCGCAGATTCTCGCCCGGCAAGCGCGCGCAGTGATACCCCTTCAGCAGCCGCTCCAGGGCGTCAGGAACCTCCCGCGCCGGGCACCGGTACCCGATGGGCCGTGCCAAAGACTGGTGCAATCCTACGGCCCCGCCGACGCTGAAGTAGTAGGCATCCGCGAGGACGCCGTCCACCTTCACCTTCTTGCCTTCAAGACCCACGTCCGCGATCCAGTGCTGCCCGCAGCCATTCGGACACCCGGTCACGTTCAGCTTCAGATGCTGATCGAATCCCGGCAGGCGTTCCTCCATCTCCTCCACCAACCAGCGCGCAAACCCCTTGGTTTCCGTGATGGCCAGTTTGCAGAACTCGGTTCCGGTGCAGGCCATCACGCCGCGCCAGAACGGCGACCCGCCCGTGCGCAGGCCCTCGGCTTCCAGAGCCTGGGCGAGAGCGCCGGCCCGGTTCTCCGGCACGTCCACCACCACCAGGTTCTGCATGTTGGTGGTGCGCACTTGACCGCTTCCGTAACGCTCGGCCAGCTCCGCGGCGGCGCGCAGTTGACGCGGCGTGATCCTGCCCCTCAGCACGGCCACGCCCACATAGGAGAGCCCGGGTTGCTTCTGCGGGTGGATCCCCACATGGTCGCGATAAACGTCGGCGGGTGCGGGCCCGGGTACCCCGGGATCGAGTTTGAAGCGGAGGCGCCGCTCCAGCTCCTGCTGGAAGCTCTGCGCCGTCCAGTGATGGCGCATGAACAGAAACTTGAGCCGGGCGCGATCGCGGTTCTCCCGCAGGCACTCCGCATCCCGGAAGATCTCAGCCACTCCCCGCACCACCGGCAGCGCCTGGTCCCAACGCACGAAGGCGTTGAGGGGCAAGGCGAAATGCGGCTCGGTGGAAAGGCCGCCACCCACGCGCAGGCTGAAACCGGTCTCGCGGCGCCCGTTCACGGTGCGATGGATGGCCGTGAGGCCGACATCATTGATCTCAGGAAAGGAGCACCACACTTTGCAGCCTGTGATTGACATCTTGAGCTTTCGGGGCAGGTTGTAAAAATCCGCGTTGCCCGCAAAAAGGTCGTTGGCCTGGATCACCAGCGGCGAGGCGTCGCAGATCTCGTCGGCGTCGTAGCCGGCCAGCGGGCAACCGGTGATGTTGCGAGTGTCGTCGCCACAGGAGCCCATGGTGGTAAGACCGGCGCTCCATAGGGTATCGAGCGTCTGCGCCAGGCCCTCGATCGTGACCCAGTGAAGCTGGACGTTTTGTCTTACGGTGATGTCGGCCACGCCGCGCGCGTGACGCTCGGCCACGTCTGCGATGGCGCGGAGCTGATGCGAGCCGAGCAACCCGCCGGGAATTCGAATCCGCACCATGAAGTAGGGCACCGAAAGGCCCTGGCCGCCCTTGCCGCCGAGCGCTCCGGCCCCATCGCCCTGGGTATAAACTCCCCACCAGCGAAAGTAGGTGGCAAGCCAATCAGCCGGGACAGATTCGTATCCTTCCCGAGCAAATCGCCGGATCTCGTCCAGGCACTCCCAGGGATTCTTCTCGCGCTTCAGGCGTTCGGCCCGCTGGGCTCTTGTCTCCTTGGGCATTTCCTTCGGTGTCCCTTCCGGAGCCCCGGTAAGGGGCGCCCTCGCCGTGGCCGTTGCCGATTCGCCTGCCGTTCCCTGTCCTGTCATGATCACCGCCCAAAAACAAAAAAGCCCACGCCCCAGAAACTGCTTCTGGCACGTGGGCCGGTCACTCAGGCTTGATTTCCGCTAAACTCTAAATTATGAGTGCGTTAAGCTAAGAGATCCCCGCTGCCAGAAGATGGGCAACACATGCGACAACAACAACAGGCGCAGCAGCCGCATTCCTTCTGGCGTCGAAGAATCAAAACGTAGCCTCGTCAGCCGCCCAAGCCTAACCTGGTTCGGGCAGCCACTAACTGTTCATGATCCCGTACTGCGAAGGGTTCGTCAAATAAAAACAACTTCTGAGAGGTATCAGCGTTATTTCTCGATGGCCAGGCGGGCCGAAGGCTTGTTGAACCGCAGACCCGTGGCGCACTCCTTCCTATCGAAGTAAACTTATCTGGTCTGAGAGCACGGGCGTCCGACTTTTTTCCGCAACCTCGAGTGAGGCTGCCCATGCGGAGCCCACCCCTGGGAGGAGAGACAGTATGCAGCCGTTACTACAGGATTTCCGCTACGCACTGCGCACGCTGGGCAGCAACGCCGGCTTGACCATCGTCATCGTCCTTTCGTTGGCCATCGGCATCGGTGCCAACAGCGCCATCTTCAGCGTGGTGGACGCCCTGCTGCTGCGGCCGCTGCCGTACCCCGAGCCCGAGCGGCTGGCCGCCGTCTGGCTGCATTCTCCCGGCATCGGTATCTTTCGCGACTGGCCCTCGCCCGGCCAGTACATTGACATCCAGAACGAAAACCATTCCTTCGAAGAGATGGCCATCGCGCATTTGACGGCATGGACGCTGACCGGCCGCGACCAGCCGGAGCTGGTCACCGGCATGCAGACCTCTTCCACCCTGCTGGATATGCTCGGCGCCAAACCGCTGCTCGGGCGACTGCTGCTTCCCGAAGAGGACAAACCCGGCAAACCCCAGGTGGCCATTCTCAGTTACAGACTGTGGCGGCGCCTGTTTACCTCCGATCCGCATATCGTCGGTAAGAGCATCACGCTCGACGGAAAGCCATATAGTGTGGCCGGCGTGCTCGGTCCGGATTTCTCGATCAACTCGGAGGTGATGCCCGCCGAAGGGCCCATGGACAAGACGGATGTGTTTCTGCCATTGCCATTGGGGGCCGATGCTGTACAACGGCGCGGCGACGAGAACTACAACCTGATGGTGCGGCTGAAGCGCGGCGTTACCGTGCCCCAAGCGCAGGCGGATATCGACGTCATCGCCCGCCGCATTCGGGAGAAGGACAAACGCGACCGCACTTTCGGGATGACCGTAGTCGCCCTGCAAGACCAGGTGGTGGGCGACGTCCGTCGTGCCTTGCTGGTGCTGCTCGGATCGGTGGGACTCGTTCTGCTGATTGCCTGCTTCAACGTCGCCAACCTGCTGCTCACGCGCGCGGCCGGGCGCGAGAAGGAGATTGCCATCCGCACCGCCTTGGGCGCGAGCGGGCCGCGGATCGTCCGGCAGTTGCTGACCGAGAGTATTCTGCTGGGGGTGATGGGCGGCGCCGCCGGGTTGGTAATTGCCAAGTGGGCTCTCTACATGGTGCGCACCCTCAATCCGGGGAATATTCCCAGGCTGGAGGACATCGCGATCAACGGCGCCGTTCTGGCCTTCACGCTCGGAATCTCGGTTGGGACCGGCGTCCTGTTTGGCCTGGCCCCGGCGTGGCGCGCCCTGAGGATCGATCTAAACACGTCGCTCAAGTCGGGCGGGCGCAGCGGGCAGAGCGACGGCGGCCTGAACTTCGGGCGGAACCGGCTGCGCGGGCTTCTGGTCGTCTCCGAACTGGGGCTCTCCCTCATGCTGCTCGTCGGAGCCGGGCTCCTCATCCGGAGCTTCGTGAGCCTCCAGAGCGTCCCGCCGGGATTCACCACCGACCATGTTCTTTCCATGCAAGTTGCGCCCAGCGGCCCGAATTATCAGCACGACCAGGCGGTGGTCGAGTTCTACAAGGAAATCGGCGATCGCATCACCCGCCTGCCCGGCGTGAAGACCGAAGGCCTGGTCTCCACCCTGCCTCTGACCGGAGCCGTGGGATGGGGCGGGATCCACGTGGAAGGCTATGCGCCGCCTCCCGGACAGGAACTGCAGGTGGACCTCCGCAGCGCCAGCACCGGTTACTTCCGCGCCATGGGTATCCCTCTCTTGAAAGGCCGGTTTTTCTCCGAGAATGACACGAGCGACAGCCAGCAGGTGGCGATCATCGATGAAAAGTTCGCCCGGCGCTTCTGGCCGCACGACGATCCCATTGGAAAACATCTTTGGTGGGATCCTAAGAAGCCCATGACCATTGCCGGCGTGGTGGGGGTGGTGAAGCAGTACGGACTCGACAACGAAGGCAAGATCGCGGTCTACTTCCCCCATCGGCAAAAGCCCTGGTCCGGCATGTACCTGGTGGCGCGTACGTCTTCGGACCCGGCGGTGCTCACCGGAGCAGTCACGCGCGAGATTCGCGCGGTCGACCCGAGCGTCGTGGTCTACGATGTTCGCACCATGCGGGACCGGCTGTACGATTCGTTGGCCCGCCAGCGGTTCGCCACCACCATGCTGGGTGCGTTCGCGGCCTTTGCTCTGCTGCTGGCGGCGGTAGGGGTATACGGCGTCATGTCCTACCTGGTGTCTCAGGGCACGCACGATATCGGCGTGCGGCTCGCTTTGGGCGCGCGGCCGGGCAACATCCTCGGCCTGGTGGTCCGGCAAGGAATGTCACTGGCGGCCATCGGTATCGCAGGGGGTTTGATCGGTGCGCTGGCTCTGACCCGCGTGATGGCGAGTCTGCTGTTCGGCGTGACTGCCACCGACGCCGCGACCTTCAGCGCCGTAGCCGTGATCCTGGCGGCGGTGGCGTTGGCCGCAACCGTGATTCCGGCGCGCCGCGCTACCGGCGTTGATCCGATGGTGGCGCTACGGGAGGAATAGCAGGGGCAGGCTGGCGCTGACCTTCTGAGGTCTCTGCGTCTCTCGGCGCTGGGCCCCAGAACTCGCGCGCTCAATTGAGGGCGGGGAAATGCGATTGTCAACGGGGAAGACCGCAGCCCAAGGGTCTGATGCGCTACCTCGCTGGTCAGGATTCTTCCCAATCGGGGGCGTAAATCTCATCAATGCCGGCGTCGCGCAGCGTCAAAGGCGAATCATCGGGCGCGAGGCCTGTCCAAGCTCCCCATCTTCCCAGCCCTAGTCGCCCGACCTCTTGAAGGCTAACCACCTGCTCTACCTTATGGTCGCTGATTCGCACGCGCTTGATCGATCCGGGATACTTATACCAGGCATCGTCAAAGTAAATGTATTTCCCGTCGTGTGACCAGTAGTGCCAATCGGACGGCTCCTGAGCGAGTTCGGCCCACTTCCCAGTGGTAAAGTCGAAGAGCACAAGCGTCTGGTAGCCGGACGTGTCGGCAACGACGTAGCCTCCGCTAGGCGACCATCTCGGGTTGAAAAACCCCTCTGAACCGGGCATCAAGGACGTCTGATTGGTCGCCAGGTCAACACGCTCAATTCCCACCCAATACGCGCAAAGATGAGCGACTTCCCGTCGGGAGACCAGTTAACATCACTGTCCTCGCCCCAAAAGGCCGCCTCGTTGTCGCCCCCGACTTGTTGTGGGTGGCCGCCACCCGCCGGCATGACATAGACCCTTTGGTTTCCCGCCGGGACTCTCAGCTTGAAAAGCAATGCGGCTCCCGTCCGGTGACCAGCGAGGATTATTGGCGTACATCCCCGGAGGAGTAATCCTGAGCCGGTCGGTCCCGTCGAGCCTGCTTTGCCAGAGCGCCCCTCAGGAGTGCTGGCATAGACCACCCATTGTCCGTCCCTGGAGAAGCTTATTCCTTCGGCCGATATGCCGGAAAGGTAGGGCTGGAACTCGCGTGACTCGAGATCATATTTTACCAGTTCCACCCGCCGGTCAGAGCCTATGGCAAAGAGTTTCTTGCCATCCCGGCTGGGTGCTACGTCGAGAAAGCTCAGCGGTCCGGCAGTTAGCTGTTCGGGTTCGGGCGAACACCTGCGGAATAATGTTCCTTTCTCACATCGCGCCCACAAGTCGCCCCGGTTCTGACCGGAGCGGAAAACGTAGTACCTGCCGTCAGCCGTCCAGTGGCCGCAACACTCAAGCTCCTGGTTTCGTCGGTCCGGTAACACTGGATGCAAATGGGTTCCATCGGGGCGAATCTCCCATAGCGCTCCTCTCAAGAAGCCTGGGTTGCCGGTGAGCAAAAGCGTGAAGCGTAAAACACGGCCATCGGGCGACCACTGGAGCCAGCTCGGGAAGCCCTCCAGATCAGCAAACTTCCTGGGCTCGCTTCCGTCACGCTTTGAGATGTAGAGCCCACGATCGTCCTCGTAAGCGATATGCCGGCCATCCGGCGCCCAGGCTGCATCCGTGCCGGGCACGTCCCCAACTCGGGTGGGCTCTCCTCCCACCGTGGGCAAGATCCACTGTCGCCCTGAACCCTCCATCAAGAACTCGGAGCAATCGGCCGAGATATCGCTCAGCATCGGGGCGACATCATCGCTCAGAGTTGTGACAACAGGAACCGGCTCTCCGCCCAAGGCGGAGACCTGAAGCGGCGGACCCGGTACAAGCGGCGGATGGTGAAAGTAAACCCGCGCGCCGTCTGTGAGGAGAGGAGAGCCTTTCGGTCGCCCATCCCGCGTGATCTGGGTGAAGTTCAGCACTTTCGGCGGCGGCAAAAAAGGCCGCAACCGGTATGCCAAGCCCACGGCCAACGCCAGCCCCGCGCAAACCAACACCGCCCATAGACCCCAACGGCTTTCCGTCGTCGGACGTTCCTCCATCGGAGCGCACTCTGAGCGGCTATTTCCGGTTTCGAAGCCGGCTTCCGCATTGACCGGCGCAATGAAACGCTACCCACGGCGCGGGAGGGTCTGCACATAACGGGGCGCTTCCGCGTCGTCATCCGGCGCCTGCCGCAATCTCTTCACCGCCGACTTGATGCTGTGCTCGAACTCAACCACCGTGCCGTTCGGCCAGAGTTTGGCGCGGATTTCCTCCTGGGTCACCACCTCTTCCGGGCGCTCCAGCAGTAGCTCAAGGACTTGGATGGGCTGCCCTTCCACTTTGACCTTCGCTCCGTTCTTGCGCAGCTCACCCATGCGCTGATCGAACTCGAAGACTCCGAAACGCACGACTGGTGCGCTTGATTCCATGGAAAGTTGCCCCGAAGCTAGGAACAGTTTACTACCCGAATAGCCCTCAGGCAAGCGTGCGCTTGGATGTGGGCGGTTGTCACCAAAGCCTACAACTGGTTGAACGGACGTGATTTGACGTGTCACCCAGGTATCTCCCAGCTTTCACCGCCATTGCATTGATCGGGTCCCCCTGCTGCCCCGAAGGTCGCCCTCAGCACGCAACCGCGTGCGGGAGGCTGACATGGAAGGCAGGGAGCGAGAGCTACAAGCGACAGCGTATGAGAGGCGGGACGCTAGGCCGCGTGTTGTCAGCGGATTGGTCCTGGTGGTCGGCGTCGCGGTGGGCGGCGTGGCACGCCCTGGCCTAGCACGAGCGCGCCGGGCGCCGAAAACCAGCCTGACCTTCACCGTGCGCGTCTACAATCACGTTCGGCTGGCGCCTGCCGTTTTGAGTTCCGCCGAGCAGGAGACAGACTCCATCTTTCGTTCGGCTGGCCTCGAAATCGTGTGGATCGATTGTCCGGTCAGTGGAGAACTGGAAGACGCCTATCCTGGCTGCCAGGCCGGTTTAGGACCGGCGGACTTCATGATGAAGATTCTTTCTCCGGAAATGGCGGCGCAAGCCTCCTCGTCGCAGACGAGGCTGGCATATGCCATCGGTGACTGTCTGCCTGATCTACTCGGCTGTTGGGCAGCAGCCTCCTACGGCAAAGTTCAGAATCTGGCTCTTCGGGCCGACATCTCGCCCGCGCTGATCCTGGGTAAGGTGATGGCGCATGAACTCGCGCACTTGCTGCTGGGGCCCGAACACTCAGATACCGGCATCATGCGCGCCGAGTTAGAAAACGGTGACTTCGGACCGGGCAGGCTGCCGAGCCTGGTGTTCCTTGTGGCACAGCGCGAGCGCCTTCGTGCCGCCGTGATGGCTGTACGAGCCACCGCCTCGACGGCGCGCTAGAAGCCCGAACTTGCCGGTCTCAGAGTCCGAAGGGCATCTGACAGGCTGGCGCACCTATAATGGCGTCGGCGTTGTCAAGCAGATTCTAGCCACATGACTCCGTCTGCGTGCCGGGCACGGGGTCAAGGGCGGTCCGGCGTTTTTGCTTTTTGCCGGGCCGTTCATCGCAGACCCTTGAGGCCGCGGCCGGCACACCCAAACTGGAGTTGAACAAAGCCCGGGTGCTTTTTCCAGGGCTTTGTCGTAGAGATTCTTTTCGGCTGTCCCGACCAAGGCTCGCCTCTTGAATCCTGCGGTGGACCGATTCCACCAGCCATCTATTCTATCCGGTGCGGTTTTTCGCCCGACCATGATTCGTTCTTAAGTTGGACAGTCGATTTAGTAACTGATAGTACATCATGACGTTTAGTAAGCCTGAACCAGGCATAAACAGTTGACAGGTCTCCGAGGCAAATCTAGATTGGGTTAATCCGTTATTTCGACCTTCGAGACTTGGCGCCGTGCCTTCCGAACGGCATCACCAGAAACTCTGCGGAAGTGACGCGGCTCGGGATTCGAACGAGATGGGAGCTTATGCGACCTTTGATCGGTGCTTTTCTGCTGATGATCGCTGGAACTGGCTTGGCGGCTGGAGCGCGGGCCGGCGACCGGCCGGGTTCGTCCTCGGCCGTACCGCGCATCGTGGAGCCGGTCGACGAGAGCAGGCTGGTGCAGCTCCGCGGCAACACCCATCCACTGGCACGGCCAGAGTTCGACCGCGGCGCGGTTGAAGACAGCGTCCTGCTGGACCACATGCTGCTTCAACTGAAGCGCAGTCCTGAGCAGGAGCAGGCTCTGGAAGAGTTCATCGACCGGCTTCACGACCCGCATTCAGCCCAATATCACAAGTGGCTTACACCTTCGGAATTCGGCGAGAAGTTCGGCCCTTCCGCACAGGATATCGAGACCGTGACGAACTGGCTCCAGTTGCGGGGCTTCCAGGTGAATGTCGTCTATCCGAGCGGCATGGCAGTGGATATTAGCGGGACGGCGGCGCAGGTGCGCCATGCCTTTCACACTGAGATCCACCGGTACAGCGTCGGAGGTGTAGAACATATCGCCAACGCGAGCGACCCGCAGATCCCGCTGGCGTTCGAACCGGTGGTGGTGGGCTTTGCCTCCTTGCACGACTTCAGGCCGCAACCACACTTGAAGCGGCATCCGAATTTCTCCTTTCCCTTTGAAGGCAGCGAGCTCTACGAGGTTGGGCCCCAGGATTTCGCCAAGATCTACAACGTGAGCCCGCTGTGGAAGGCTAGCAAGCCCATCCGCGGAGCGGGCGAGACCGTCGTGGTGCTCGAGGACACCGACATCAATCCGGCGGACTGGACCACGTTCCGTTCGTCCTTTGGCTTGGCGTCCTTTGCGGGCACGCTCACCCAGCTGCATCCGACTTCGCCTGGGCCTGGCAGTAACTGCCTTGACCCCGGCACCAACAGCGACGAGGGCGAAGCCGCCGTGGACGCCGAGTGGTCGGGCGCGGTGGCTCCCGACGCCGCCATCGAACTGGCATCCTGCGCGGACACGAAGACAACGTTCGCGGACTTGATCGCGGGAGAGAACCTCTTGAACGGCACCAGCCCTCCGCCCATCATGAGCGACAGCTACGGCGGATGCGAGAGAGAATACGGAAAGAGCGGCAATGAGGCTTACAACAACCTCTGGCAGCAGGCGGCGGCGGAGGGCACGTCTGTGTTCGTGGCGGCGGGCGACGAAGGCGCGGCGGAGTGCGACGCTCTGCGCTCCTACGCGACCCATGGAATCGCGGTGGATGGCACAGCTTCGACGCCTTATGACGTCGCCGTCGGCGGCACCGACTTCCAGGACTTCGTGGACGGCACGACGGGCACTTATTGGAGCAATACCAACGACACGGGCGGCGCGTCCGCCCTCTCCTACGTTCCGGAGATGACCTGGAACGACTCCTGCGCCAGCAGCGTGCTCTACACCTACGAGGGCTTTGCGAGTGGCAATGCATTTTGCAACAGCCCGACGGGCTTATCGTTCCTGGCCGTCGATGCCGGCGGCGGTGGTTCCAGCGTCGTTTACTCAAAGCCTTCCTGGCAGGCCGGCGTGGTGGGAATCGCGAACGACTCCAGGCGAGACCTGCCTGACGTCTCCCTGTTCGCCGCCGACGGCTTGTACACTCATGCCCTGCTCTACTGCATGTCGGACACGGCCCAGGGAGGCTCTCCTTGCAACTACTCGAATGCGACGGACGCCTCCAACAACAGCGCCGGCGGCACTTCCTTTTCTGCTCCCGCCTTTGCGGGCATCCAGGCGCTGGTGAACCAGAAGACCGCCTCCCGGCAGGGCAATCCCGACTACGTCCTCTATCGGCTCGCCGCCGACGAATACGGTAGCAACGGCGATCCGAACCACGGCAATCTGACCCTCTGCGACGCCACCAACGGCAATGCGGTGGGTGCTAGCTGCACCTTCTATGATGTCACGCTGGGAGACAACGACGTTCCTTGCAAGGGCGCGAAAGACTGTTACCTGGACCCGGGCGACCTCTTCGGCGTGCTGTCGAAATCCAGCCAGTCGCTGAAGGTCGCATTTCCCGCCACCAACGGCTGGGACTTCGCCACCGGGCTTGGGACCGTGAATGTTTTAAATTTAGTAAACGGTTGGTCAGCAGCCGACGCCGCGCCGGCGCAGCCCTAGCGTTATCGTTGCCGTTTCACCACTTTGCCGATCTCGAGCCCGAACGACGGCTGGTCCTTGGTGCCTGTTATTCGGATCGGCAAAACCATCCCCGCGCCCTTGCCCTCGAAGAAAGGATCAACCGGTTTCAACAAGATGGACTTGATCCCAGTCGTCAGCTGCGAGATCTTGGCCTGGAGCAGAAGGTCGCCTTTGAAGTCAAGAGCCTGGCTGGCGAGACCGAACGTGCCGTTGAGGCGCACCGACGCTCCGGGGACGTTGAAGGAAAGGCTCGAAAAAGTGGCCACGCCCTTTTCCAGCGCAAAATGCCCTTGCATGTCGAGCGCAACGTCCTGGATATTCTGGTCCTCCCTCTTGCCCTGACCGACCCGGCTCAGACGGGTGATTTTCTGCTCCGTGTCCGCCTGGGTGAAGCGGGCCGATTGGATCTGGAAATCGGCGTCCAGCTTCAGTCTCCTGGCGATGTCCTCAGGACCGGGATGCAGGTCGAGCTTTGCGCGGATGACTACGCCTCCCACCATCGCCGGCTGGCTGGACTTCACCGCGAGCCCCAGCAAGTCCTCGAGCCGCGCCGGCTTGGCGACGGCATCCAGCAGAATGATTCTCCCGGGCTCGCCAGCCGCTTTGCTGATTCCGCCGTTGGCCACGATGGTGGACCGCAGGATCTGGGCGGTCACGGGGCGCAGGAACGTATCGCCGCGGGTGCCATCGACCAGCGCGTTGAACTGTGTCTTCAGGTGGACCGGATGGCCGCTGATTCCCAAGGCGAAATCCGGTGTATCGGTCTCACCTTGCACCTGGATGGCGTTCAGCACGCCGCTATAGCTGCCCTCCGAGCTCAAGATGCCGGCCAAGCCCCGGATGGTGGAGAGGTCCGCATCACTAAAGCGGTATCTGCCCGAAACCGGCGTTTGCGAAGGATCGTCCGTGTCCCACGGGCCGAACTTGCCGCTCGATTGAATTTGGCCGACCGGCCTCGGGTTGGTCAAGGTAGCCTCGAAGGCCATCGGTTGCCCGATGCCGGCTGATCG
>DATDGR010000219.1:0-10224 GCA_036521995.1 Terriglobia bacterium
CACCGCCGACTTGGGAATGCGATGGAGCAGACGAATCTGGTAAATGCCGAGGCGCAGGACCGTGGCCACCTCAGGGTCAAAATAGTGGAGGGGCTTGCCCGAGAGGCGCGTGATCCAGAGGTCGAGCTCGGCGCGCCGGCGCAAGACGCCAAGGACAAGTTCGGTGGCCAGATTCCGGTCGGCCTCGGAGAGCGAAGAGACTTGAGGCGCCCGCAGGAGGTCGGCTGCAAAGTCTGGTCCCGAGTCGACCCGGCAAAGAACGTGGTAGGCAACCCGGCGAGCGGGCGAGACATGCATAGGCTTGGGACCGGGCCTGCCAGTCCCCGGATTGGCTCCCCCTCCGTTCTCATTGACCGGAGACCCAATTTTTGGGATCTGCTGATTCTAACCTGGCGACCCGAAGCGCGGATCGGATGAGATGGCTGGTGAGCCAACTTGCTTAAGGATGGGGCAATCCCAGTTTCTCATCGGGCTGCAGCCGAACCCCGTTGAGGAAGTCGCGTCCCGAAACCCGGCGGCGGCCCTCGAGCTGCACTTCGACGAGTTCAAGCCAGGTGCCGTTACCTGCGGCAACCAGGAGCTCACCGTTGGCCCCGAACAGTGTTCCGGGCTCCATGGCGGGCACCGCCTGCGGACCGTTTGTCTTCGAAGCCACAGCAGTTTTCCACAGATGGATCCCTTTTCCGCGAAAAGTGGTATAGGCTCCGGGCCAGGGACTGAAACCTCGCACGCGGCGCTCGATCTCATCGGCCGGAAGAGACCAGTCGATGCGCCCGTCTTCCTTCTTGAGAATAGGCGCGAGCGTCGCCTGGCTGTGGTCCTGCTGCTGTGGCTTGACGTTTCCATGCTTCAGGCGGACCAGCGTCTCGGCCATCAGCTCCGCGCCCACGTGGCTGAGCCTCGCGGCGAGGGTCTCGGCGGTATCGTCCGGCTGGATCGCCACCTCGCGCTCGAGCAGGACGTCACCGGTGTCGAGCCCGGCGTCGATCTTGATAGTGGTAACGCCCGTCACGCGCTCGCCGCGCACGATCGCCCAGGGGATCGGCGCTGCGCCCCGGTATCTTGGCAGCAGAGAAGCGTGCAGGTTGAGGCATCCGAGGCGAGGCAGCTCGATCATCCAGGGGGGAATGATGTGACCATAGGCCACCACCACGATGGCGTCAGGATGGTATTGGGTCAAGAAGGCGCGGGTGAACGGGGCCTTAAGACTCTGGGGTTGAAATACCGCCAATCGCGCGTCCAGGGCGGCCCGCTTCACTGGTGGAGTCATCACCTCGTAGCCTCGCCCGCTCGCCTCATCCGGGTTGGTGATCACGAGCTCGATCTGGAAAGGTCCGCTGACCAACCTTTCCAGCGTGGGGACGGCGAATTGCGGAGTGCCGCAGAAGATGATCTTCATGGAGGGCAAATCAACAAATTGAGGTCAAAGCCGCTCAGCTTCAAGTGGTACGGGCACACCCACTCCCAAACGCGAGAGAGCAGTGAGCTCGAATCAGCGTGCTCTCGTTCTGTGGTTGGCCCGCCCAAATTACCTCACCATTCTCCGGCCTTCGCCAGCTTGCGGATCTTGCGCTTGATCGATTCCCGCTTGAGCGCGCTCAGATGCTGGATGAAGAGGGTGCCGTTCAGGTGATCAGTTTCGTGGCAGAGGGCGCGCGCCAGCAGACCTTCGCCGGTGATGCTGAACTCCTGACCGTGCACATCCTGCGCCCGTACGGTGGCCCGCATGGGGCGGGGCGTCTCAGCCTTGAAGTCCGGGAGACTGAGGCAGCCCTCCTCGTGGACCTGCCGGCCTTCCACCGAGACGACGACCGGATTGGCCAGTACGAGCTTGGCCCCTGGCGTGTCGCTTACCGAGGTATCAATGACGCAAAGGTGTCTCGAGATTCCGATCTGTGGCGCCGCCAGGCCAACGCCGTGGGCCGCGTACATGGTCTCAAACATGTTGGCCACGAGCTTCTCGAGCTCGCCTTCGAAGACCGTTACAGGCGCGGCCACCTTCCCGAGAACCTCGTTGCCATATTTCACGATGGGATAGATCATCTGGCGAAAGTCGTAACCCTGAACGCGATGAATGATGGGTACTGGCGCTTTTCATCGGTCATCATTTATCGTTCATCGTTTGGAAGGCGCCGTTGCTTCAAAACTTGCGTAGTTGGTCTTGGTATCCCTGGAAGTTCCGGCGCGTCTCCCCCATGGAATCGCCGCCGAACTTCTCAAGGAAGGCTTGGGCCAGCACCAGGGCGACCATGGCTTCGCCGGCTACGCCGGCCGCCGGGACCACGCAGACGTCCGAGCGCTCGTAAGCTGCCTTCACGGTTTCACGGCTCTCGAAATCCACTGATTCCAGTGGCCGGCGCAATGTCGAGATGGGCTTGAGGTAACCTCGAACCACGATCGGCTCGCCGTTCGAGATGCCGCCTTCCAGGCCGCCCGCCCGGTTTGATTTCCGGGTAAAGCGGGCCTGCTCGCGATCATAACCGATCTCGTCATGAACTTCGGAGCCAAATCGTCCGGAACTCTCCACGCCGTCCCCCAGATCGACCGCCTTCACCGCCTGGATGGAAGCCACCGCCTGGGCCAAGCGCCCGTCAAGCCGTTCGTCCCACTGCGCGTTCGAGCCCAGGCCGGGTGGCACGCCGCGCGCGATCACGTCAAAGGTGCCGCCGACGGTGTCCCGGTTCTCAGTGGCCTGGTCTACCTCCTGCTTCATGCGGGTTTCGGTCTCGGGATCGACGCAACTGAGAACGATTTCCGGGCGGTCGCGCAAGGCCAGAATCTCCTCAAAGGCCACGGCGCGCGGCCCGAGCCTGACGTGGCCCACTTGAATCACATGGCTGGCGACTTCGATTCCGAACTGGCACAGGAAGAGCTTGGCGACAGCTCCGACTGCCACGCGCGCCGCGGTCTCCCGGGCGCTTGCCCGCTCCAGCACGTATCGCGCGTCGCGGAAGTTGTACTTCAAGCATCCGGCGAGGTCGGCGTGGCCGGGCCTCGGCTGCGAGACCGGCCGGTAGCGGGCCCGGGCCTCGGGGTTGGCCTCCACAGCCATCGCCAGCAACCAGTTCTTCCAGTCGTGGTTCTCGATCAAAACGGTGATGGGCGAGCCGATGGTCTCGCCGTGCCGCACTCCGGAAAGAAACTGGGCGCTGTCGGACTCGATCTTCATGCGTCCGCCCCGCCCGTAGCCGCCCATGCGGCGCTTGAGTTCGCGATCGACGTATTCGAAGTCTATGGGGAGTCCGGCCGGCAGACCCGAAAGGATCGCGACCAATGCCTGCCCGTGGGACTCACCCGTGGTGTAGAAGCGGAGCATCGCGGTGCCGCAAGAGACTCCTGGGTTAGGCTAGCCGAAGCTCGAAGGACGTCGGGCCAAATCGATCTTAACTAAAAGCAGTCAGGCTGGTCAAAAAACAGCCTTGCGACCGGCTCTCAAATCCGGAACCGGAGTCGGACTCTACTGCAGCCCTGCTCCTCCGGGTTATACTAGAGCATCGTCGATCCCGCCGCCAGAAGGGCGCTTGGTGCGATACCTGATCGTCAGCGATATCCACTCGAACCTTGAGGCGTTTACCAAATGCCTGGAGGTAGCGCGTGGCCGCTATCAAGAAGTGCTGTGCCTCGGAGACTTGGTGGGCTACGGGCCCGACCCAAACGGCGTTGTCGATGCCGTGCGCGAGATCGCGTCGGTCACGATCCGTGGAAACCACGATAAGGCTTGCTGTGGCATCACCGAGGCTGAGGACTTCAACCCGCTGGCTCGCCTGGCTACCCTCTGGACTCGCGAGCAGCTCACGCCCCCGAATCTGGCGTCGCTGCGAAATCTCCCCATGGGGCCGGTCGAGTTGGAAGGATTCGAATTCGTGCATGGATCGCCGCGTAATGAGGACGAGTACCTGGTTGACGCTCAGGAGGCTCTGTCCGCCTTCGGGGAAGCCGTCTCACCCGTCGCCTTCTTTGGGCACACCCACCTGCAGGGCGGCTTCGTCATGAATGGGGAAGGCAGGCTGCAGACGATCCATTGTTCGTCTGAGGACGACTGCCTGGGCGTCCTCGATCTGGAGGAAGGCGCGCGCTACCTGATCAACCCGGGCTCGGTCGGACAGCCGCGCGACCGCGACTGGCGCGCTGCCTTTGCCATCCTGGATTCGGACAAACGCCGGGTGGAGTTCTACCGCGCCCAATATGACCTCGCCACCACTCAGAACAAGATGAGGAAGGCAGGACTGCCTGAACCCTTGATCACCCGCCTGGAATTCGGCCGCTAGGCGTCAAGACTGACCCGTTAGAAACTGACATAGACCGGCGTGAAGACCGGTGGCGCCTGATTCCATTCGGCCGGCACGTGATCGAAGGCGATGTGCAGGGTACGACTCTCTCCCGGATGGAGCGGTGCGGCCTCCGGCGTGACGGGCCGGACGGTTCGCCGCAGCACCATCTGTCCGACGAGGTCCACGAAGTCAAGCCGAAGATCGAGCTCCCGCACGGTTCGCGAGCCCCGGTTTGTGACGCGCGCGTCAAGATAGGTCACGGCGCCGCCGAGGGGCGTGTCGGCCGCGCTCATGTGGGCGTCCATGACGGCGATCTGTTGCAGGTAAGCCCGAGCCTCAGCGGTCAGAGGCGGCCGCACCCACGAACGCGTGATCCGAGAGTGCATCCACCAGGCCGTGACCGCCAGGGTGCCCGCGATTACCGCGGAAATCGCGAAGATCATTAATACGGGCGAACGTCCGTCCTGGCCGGGGAAGCGAGGCTTGGGCGGAGCTGGGCGGGATAGGTGCCGGAACCGCAGACCGAAGTGTGCGGATTTCATGATGGTCTACGTCCCGGCGACCGTGAGTCCTTCCACGAGCAACGTCGGCGCCGCCAGCGAACTGCGGAACTCCAGGTCCGAGCCGATGGTGGCGATGTGGTCGAGCATCTCCGGCAACTTGCCTGCGATCGTGACCTCTTCGACGGGGTAGGCAAGCTCACCGTTCTCGATCCAGAGGCCGGCGGCGCCGCGGGAGTAGTCGCCGGTCACGACGTTCACGCCGAAACCGATAAGTTCTGTGACGTAGAGTCCCCGGGGGACCGAGTGCAAAATCTCCTGCGCCGACTTGGTGCCGGGAGTGAGATAGAAATTCTTCGGCCCCACGCCCGGGGGTCCGGCGAGTCCGCGCGAAGCGTTACCCGTCGTGCGCAGATTGAGCTTGCGTGCGGCGTAAGTGTTCAGCAGGTAGTTGCGAAGCACGCCGCCCTCGATCACCGGCGTCACGGAGGGCGGCACGCCCTCGTCATCGAAGGGCCGCGTGCCGAAGCCGCTGGGGCGCAGGCCGTCGTCAAGGATGGTGATGTTTTCTCCCGCCACCCGCTCGCCGAGCTTTCCAGCCAGAAACGAGGCGTTCCGATAAATCGAGTCTCCTCGCACGGCTTCGAAGATGTGTCCGAGCAGCGACCGGGCCGTTTCGGCGTCAAACACCACCGGTACCCTGCAGGTGGACACCTTGCGCGCGCCCAGGCGCCGCAGTACCCGCGACGCCGCCTCGCGCCCGACGGCCTCGGGATCACTCAGGGCGGCGGCGCCCCGGCCCACTGAGTACCAATAGTCACGCTGCATGGTGGTGCTGCCGTTCCGCCCCTCCTGGGCAACCGGCACCACCGTGACGGACCCATAAGAAGACCGGTAACTGGCTACGAACCCGAGGGAGTTCGCGTAGGCCTTGCTGCCGAGGCCCGTCTCCACGCCCGCACCCTCGGAGTTCTTGATCCGGGAATCGGCGCTCAAGGCCGCCTGTTCGGCGCGGCGGGCGACAGCGATGCGCTCCTCGGCGGAGATCCTGGCCAGGTCTGGCGAGTAGAGCTCGAGGTCACCGGGGTAACGGCCAAGCTCTGATGCCTCGGGCAAGCCGTTGGCCGGGTCCTCGGACGTCACTCGCGCCATGGCGAGAGTCCGGCCCACCAGCCGGTCGAGCGCGGCCGGGGAGAAGTCACTCGAGTAGGAGCTGGCGCTCCGGGTGCCGAGAAAGACCCGCAGGCCGAGCGCCTTTGAAGCCGCCTCCTTCAGGCTCTCGATCTGCCCGAGCCGGATGGTGGTGGAGAACTCGTCGCCTTCACGCACGGTGGCGTCGGCGGCGGTGGCGCCGGCGCGCATGGCGCGCTCGACGAGGTCTTGAGCAGTTTGTTCGAGTTGGGCTTCAGGCATCGTTTGATCCTATCAGTGGCTGAACGGGCTCGTGAGTGCGTCCCCGAACCTCGAGAGCGCTTTCATGATCTGGTCGCAGGTCTGGGCGGCGGTGCGGTCCGCGGTCTTGAGAGTGGCGCCGGCCTCGAGGACCGGCTGATTCACGCTGCCTCGCGTGATGTCGACGTAGTTCCCTCCGAACAAGCCGGCGGCGGCCACGCTGACTTCGGAGTCGGCGCGGATCACCGGCTGGAACTTCTTTGCGATTCTCATCGTGACTTCCACCGGTTTGTCCCCGGTTGGGACCAGGCCGATCGCCCACACGCGGCCAACTTGGACGCCCGCCACCTGAACCGGATCCTTCACGTGAAGGCTGCCGGGCACGGCCAGGTCTGCCTTAAGCGTGTATGACGGCGTGAAGAACTGCCAGCTATAGCGTGAGCCAACCGCTCCTATGGAGAATCCTATGCCCAAAGTCAGCAGGTGCGTCAGAACCTTGCGCAGCTTAATGCGAATCACGCGATCGCCTTCTTGCGCTTCGGCCATGGGAGAACCTTCCTTTCTGTCCCCCCGGCCACCGACAACATCATCCTTTCGATAACCGATCTACTCTCTACTGGTCGTCCCCTGCAACCGATCTGACGTTGACGCGGCCGAAGGCAGAGTTTGCGCAGTAGATGGGCTACGAGTGACGAAGCCCTCAGTGGGATCGCCGCCATCCCTGAAGATTATGTACTCATCAGCCGTCAGCTCCGTGCCTTGTGCCTTGACGGTACTCAACGCATCGTTACCGGCCACCACAAGGACCATACGGGCGGCGTCGAGCGGGTTCTCCGCTGCCAGTATCAATCCTTCGCGTTCGGAGGCGTGCACCTTGCCGTCGATCTTGAAGGTCGCGCCCGAATAGTCAAGGTGGAGCTTTCCAGACCAGGAAGCGACGGCGGAATTGGCCTCCGGACGGCCTACGAATACCACGTCGTGGTGCCGCAGCAAGTCGTCCGAAGCTTCAAAGTCCTTGAAGATCGGAACCTCGCTCTCGTAGCGATCGAGGAAGCGGCTCTGCAATTGTTCGGCGGCGTAACGATTCGCGCCGGCATCGCGCAACGTGCCGTATACGATGACGGCAGACGGCAGGCGGCGCCACACGTCATTGGTGAGGTAAGCGGGTCCATCGGGAGGATCGATAGTATCCATGTGTGCGCCAGCTTGGTCGAGGAACGATTGCGCCGTGACGGTCTTGGTGCTGTGGGCCGCGAAGTAGTCACTCATCATCTTGAGGAAAGCATCGTCGCCCATCTTTGCGCGCAAGGAATCGAGAAACATCACGCCCTTCGACTGCTCGCGGCGATACTGATTCAAGGGAGTCTCCGGGGCCAATTGGAGCCCGCGCCAGATGGCACGCTGTGCATTCAGCGCCTCATCCACATCCTTGGAACCGAGCACGCGTGCATACTGGGCTGAACCGGCGACAAACCAGACGTCCGCATCGGAAGCGGGCAGCACCCAGCCTTTCCAAACCCGACCCCCATACGACTTGGGAGGCGGGGGGTCGGCCGGTTGCGGTGGGTTCGCTAAGGCCATCAGCCGAGCCTTCTCGTTTTCCTGGGCAGCCGCCCGCAACGTTGCCGAGGGTTCCGCTGCGAATAAGTAGTAGCCCGAGGGATACAGGCCGTCATCCTTCGCAAAGTCCCACTTCTTGTTGGGCAGCCACTCTCGTTGGTTGGGCCTGCCGATCTCGGCCCAAACCATGAGGTGTGCCGCCATGTCAGCCGTCACCACCTTGGCATCCATGGTGCTCGCAGCTACGAGGGGAGCGGTGCGAAAGGCGAGAAACCCAAACTGGTCATCGATCTGGCCCCGATACTTGCGATAGAGGTCCTGCCAGGCCATGTCACGCGGCCCAGGGACGTAAGGGATGTAATCGGGATCGCCCTTGGGGTCGGGATAGTCCTCAAGGCGAACCGTGAGGTCCTTGGCGTTGTTGTCGCCCCAATAGAATCCGGGTGTGCCGCCAAACCACTCGTTTTTCGAACTGCGCCAAAGCCTGGAGTGGTTTGTGCCGAGATCAAAGATGGCGATTTCGTTCGTCGTGGCGTCGCCCATGATCCACTCGTTGGTATAGAGGCCATTGTTTTGATCGCTGAGAATGCGAACCACATCATCAATGCTACCGCCATACTGGATGGCCTTGCGGGCGCGAAACGCCACAGGAGTGCCCCGCGGATTAAACGGGGTTTGATCGATCGTGGTTTCGGTGAGCACGACCCCCACGTCGTTCTGGTACCAGTCCGTACCGCTTTCAATGCCCCCGGGATAGCTTTGGATCAGCATGCGATGGCCGGAAGCGGGCTTGATGTCGAGCATTACGTTTGTCTGCTCGGCAAGCGTCAAAGGCCACCAGGTGACGTGACCGATCACCATTTTGCCGTCCCGCGTCGCGGAGCCAGTGGCGGCGAAGGCACTGCAATGGTCGAGCACCGAATCGCGCTTTTCGCCCGCGTAGGGCGGTACGTCGAGGCTGAGGCCCTCGAGGCCTGTGGGCGTGGTGGAAACGGCGCTTGCAAGCTCACCCATCTCGACGGTGGTGTTGGCCACGACGATGTCGAGCAGATCGATGCGCCGGTCCTTCCAGCGCGCGCCGGCGGCGGACGCGCCTTCGGCGATGCCGCGCATCTCCTCGAGAATCTCGCGGTCGAAGCCGCGCAGGAAGAGCGCATTGGCCGTGGTGCGATATTCCTCCCAGCGGTCTTCCGAGCCCAGAACGGCAGCGCAGCGCTCGAGATACTCGGGAATCTCGCGAGCCATCAGGTGGCCGTGCTGGTATCCGCGCGCGTAGGGCTGGCCTTCGATGTGCAGGTAGATCCAGCCGGCCGCAGGGTAGCGATAGGCAGGGCCAAAGGTCTGGACGGCATCGCGCGCCGGCCAATTGCCGCCCGACGAGACCTCATCCAAACGCACTCCTTCGAACCAGGCTTTTCCGCGGAACGATCCACCGTTGCCTACAGTGAGCAGAACCCAGTCGTCGGCTCGGCTTGCTACAAACTGCAAACTGACGCGGGTCCAGGTCTCAGTGCCGCCGAGGGACGCCGAGTGCACGTCGAACGGCATGGACGCCATGGTGAGCGTGGCGCCGGAAGCGATAGGAGAGCGGTCCAGATCGCGTACCTGGAGGCCTTCGGTTCGAATCCATCCGCTCAGCTCGTAGCGCTTGCCTATCACGAGCGCGGCTGGGGCAAGGCGAACGCAGGCATCTTCGGAGGTGGCGTCTCGTTCCAAACGAAGAGACTTATGGCCTTCGTGCAAACGAGCGGGATCAGGCGTGGCGGAACCGCGCACTATCGCCCAGCCCTGGTCCGGTTTGTCCAAGGATGTCTGGAAAACTGTGGTGGCGCCTTGAGCCAGCGTCGCCGTCAGTAGGCAGCAGGCAAGACGAAGCATTGATTCCTCCTTGCGGAATCCCGATTGGCAAACACACCGGCCGCGGTGCCGTGGGAATAATAGCACTATGTGGCGGAAACCCTCAGCGCGTCGCTGTTGGCTACACAAACGACGTCGCTGCTTTCGGTGCCGTTCCGCCCACCGTCAGGTGACTCACTTTCAGCGTGGGGATGCCCACGCCCACCGGCACGCTCTGACCTTCCTTGCCGCAGGTGCCGATTCCGGTGTCGAGCTTCAAGTCATGCCCCACCGCCGTGACGCGCGTCAGCACGGTGGGACCGTCGCCGATCAGCGTCGCGCCTTTCACGGGCGCAGTGACCTTACCGTCTTCGATCAGGTAAGCTTCGGAGGCGGAGAAGACAAACTTGCCGCGGGTGATGTCCACCTGGCCGCCGCCGAAATAGACGGCGTAGAGGCCGCGCTTTACGGAGCGGATGATGCCGTCGGGATCGTCCCTGCCGGCCAGCATGTAGGTGTTGGTCATGCGCGGCATGGGGATATGGTGGTAGCTCTCGCGGCGGCCGCTGCCGGTGTTGGGCATGCCCATCAGGCGCGCGTTGAGCTTGTCGGAGAGAAAACCCTTCAGGATGCCGTTTTCGATGAGCACGGTCTCCTGCGTGGGC
>DATDGR010000220.1:0-22461 GCA_036521995.1 Terriglobia bacterium
GTGATCCCGACGCGCTTGATCTGCATTTCTGAGATTATGCCATTCGTTCGTGCCTGGGCAAAATCGGGCACTCCCTATGGATCCGAGCCGGTTCCGGAGGCCAGATACGCCGCCGCCGCGATCTCGCCGACGGCTTGCCCCACGATGCGCGTGGCCGAATCCTCCTCGAGCGGCACAGCCACCCGGTTCGCGTAAATTGCGAAGGCCATGCGTTCGCCTGAGGGCGTGGTGAAATAGCCGGCGAGACCCTTGCCCGTCACCATCAGGTTGTGATTAAGCAGGTCGTCGGCCGTGTAGGTGCCCGTCTTGGCGTGAACCTGGCCCGCCGCCGGCGACGACGCCTGGATGTTCCATAACGTTCCGTCGCGGCCGAGAGTGGGCAAAGCCCGAAAGAAGACCGAAAAATCCTGTCGGCCCGCCATGTAAGCCAGGTAGTGAACCATGAAGTCAGGTGTGAAGAAGGCGGCCTCTGATCCACCGGCCCCGTCACCTTGAGAAGCCTGGCTCAAATCCAGTCCCGCGCGCGAAAGCCAGTCGCGCTCGCGATCGAAGCCGGCTTGCGCGGAGGTCGCGCCGTCCTTGGCCAGCACAGCGCCCAGCAGGTAAGGCATGATGCTGGCGTGCAGGTTCTGGCTCACTTTGAGGGTCACTTTGATCTCTTCCGCGAGTGGTGGCGACACATGCTCGGCCACCAGGTTGGCGGGCGTGCACAGGGCGGCGAGCTTCTTGAAGTCCGGGGCCGGGGTCGCGCCCCCACCGCTCACCACGCGGACACCCTCAGCCGCCAGCGCCTCGCTGAAGGTGATCTCCGCAAATCGGCTCGGCTGCGGTACGTTGTAGTTGAAGAGAATCGAGGGTTTGCCGAAAGGCATGCTGCCGGTCACGGTCACGGTGTGCGTGCCGTCTGGTGCCGCGGAGTCCTTGGCAAACTTGATTTCAGGCTTGGAGTCGGCCGTCCCTGTGGTGGCCTGGTTGATGAACCGCGCGTAAGCGGTCGCCGGAGAAGTCTGAAGCTTCAGCGGCTGTCCAGCGGCTGAGCCTGGGCTCACCGTCACGTCGATGATGTTGTCGTTGACGACTATGGGCGAAATGACGGCGCCAGTGCCGAGCTCGGTCTCGCCCTCCGGGAACAACGTCACGTCCACCCGCGCCTGCCCCTCGACGCGTCTCACGCCGCGGGCCGCTACCCGGTGCGCCATCTCACGCAGGACCGCGAGCGGATCGCCGGGGACCGCGCGTGTGTCATAGCTCCCGCCGTAACAATGATCCTCATTCTCGAAGGCCAAAGTACCGTCCGGCTGAATGCGGCCGGAGAGATTGGGGTCGCCGCTCGCCACCAGGATCAGGTCACCACGCAGGATGCCGTCACGGTCGAGCGGTCCGGTACGGTAAACGCGGGTGTGGAAGCGATAATCAGCCCCCAGCAGCGCGAGGGCGGTACCCTCGGTGAGCAGTTTGGTGGTGGAGGCGGGCGTGAAGAGCTCCTCGGGGTTAAGCGCGAAGACGGTTTTCTGCTTGTCGAGAGAGTAGAACTCAATGCCGAAGGTCGCGTGCTTGAATTCGGGACGGCTCGTCACCTGGCGAATGCGGTCGGCCAAACCGGGGGATGGAGGCTCCTGCGCTGGCGCGACCCTGGGCGCCGCCATCGCGAGCAAGGCGGCGAGAGCCAGTACGCCGGGTCGGTGAATCCTCATTGCTGAGGGTGGTGCTGCCATAGGCGATTCCCTGCCAAGAAGCGTCAAGTGTACAACGGACGCGGCTTGTCAGTTTACATCGTTGTGGAGTCTTCCTCCGAGTGGCCAACGACGCCTGGAGGCGATTCTCGAGCGGACGGCCCCTTGCCACCCGGTACCTGTCCTCCTGTTCCCAAAATGCTGAATCCTCCACTCCTCTTTGCAGCCGGGCGGCCTCATAGCCCGAGTGCCACCAGACCGGACGGCGAACTGCTCGGCCTTTCGTGGACTGGCGATCGAGATTTTCCCAATCAAGGCCGCAAAAAGCTTCCATCATACTGAAAAAAGGTCGCTTAAGTCTGCAGCCTAGCTTCGACTCCTTGAGTTTCCTCAGAAGCGAGGTTCGTGTTCTCTCTAACGTACTGAAAATAATGGTCATAATTGCCTTGACTTCGAACCCCTGAGCGCGCGCGCTGGGAACGGTCCACTCTCGCCCTGAAGCAGGCTCATTGACTGGTGACTTCAAAAGTCGATTTCGTATCCGGTTGATTCCAGGTAACCTCCCAGGTTTGTTTGTCAGCCCCAGGCCCGCGGCCCTAGCTTCGGCGCCATAGGACGGCCCCGGGCCCGGAGGTCCGGAGCTAGGCGCTTGGGAAGAACGTCTGCAGACTAGGTTTGGGAAGGAGACCATCACTCGCTCGCTGGGCCAAGTCTATGGGCATCGATTACCGATCGAGTATCTACTCTACTCTTATACTTCAAGGCTGTCAAGTTGGACCGGGAGCACTCTTGCCCTAGGCTGGCCTGTCCGCAATCGTGAGCAGATCAGACCGGGCCGTCGACGAATTCGGCAGGTGCTGCCTCACCAAATCCCGGAAGTCCCTCCTTGTGCTAGCATGACGTGATTGGAATCTAGCTGTCCCAAAGGGGATCTGCCGATTGCGCTCACCCGTTCACTCTTTCGCGGTTCTTGTCTTTGTTTGCATCACAGCACCGGCGCTTGCACCCCGCCTCTCGGCGCAGGATAGCGATAGGACCGAGCTCTCGGCACCCGCCGGCAAACTCCCCACCAGTGTCCTGCCGGATAATTCTGCCATTCTGCCCAACGGGCGGCGAATTACGCCGCGCGGCGTGCAGGTGAAAGTGGCTCCGCACCCCTACGGTCTTACCCTCTCGCCGGATGGCTCGACGCTGGTTACCGTGAACAGCGGTACCTCACCCTTTTCGGTATCCATCGTCACGAATCTGGCGGACGAACACCCGCAGGTGGCGCAGATTCCTCCGGGGGTGAAGTCCTCGGACGCCGACCCGAAGAGCGTCTTCCTGGGCGCAGCTATCGCTCCGGACAACCGCACCCTTTACCTTTCCGAGGGAAATAACGGGCAGGTCGGCATTTTTGACATGGTCTCGCACCAGCGCCTGGGCGCGCTTTCACTGGACGATCCTCCAACCGACGCACTGGCGGCCAACCCGCCGGCGAGCGCGTCGCGGGATAGCTTGACTGGCGACCTGAAGCTTTCACCGGACGGCCGCCGCCTCTTCGTGCTCGATCTCGCCCATTTTCGCCTGGTCATTTTCGACACCGCCTCGCGCAAAATGATCTCAAGCACCGGCGTCGGCTTGCTTCCCTTCGGGCTCGCGCTTTCTCCAAACGGTGTGTGGGCCTACGTCTCGAACATTGGCATGTTCACCTATTCTCTCGTCCCGGGGCTCGACCCGAATAATATCAAAGACACCGGAATCAACTTTCCGCCTTTTGGCTTCCCATCCAAAGAAGCGGAGGATGGCACGGTGGTCGAAGGCCACAAGATTCCGGGCCTCGGTGACCCAAACAGCCCAGGCTCGAACTCGGTTTGGGCGCTCGACGTTTCGAGTCCCACCAAGGTCGCGGTGAAAGGCAGGATTCCTACCGGGATCCCGGTCGGGCCAAAGTCGATAGGCGGCGCCAGTCCGGGCGCGGTGGTTGCTGGTGAGAAATCGATCTATGTCTCGAATGCCGCCCAGGACAGCATCGTAGAAATCGATGCCCGGACCTTGCACGTGAAGCATACCTTGCGACTCGAACCCACCGACAACGTGAGCGGCTTGCGCGGGGTGCTGCCCTTCGGGCTCGCACTCAGCCCAGATGAAAGCCGCTTGTACGTGGCCTGCGCCGGCATCAACGCCATCGCCGTGATCGACGCCCGCCACTTGAGCGTAAGAGGCTACATCCCTACCGCCTGGTTCCCCGCCCGTGTGGCTGTGAGCGCGGAAGGCACCACGCTCTACGTGGCGAGCGCGAAGGGCTTTGGCGCCGGCCCGAACGGCGGTCCCGATTTTCACGCCGGCCCCGAGGGTACTTACATCGGCGACATTACGCATGGGACGGTCTCCATCTTGAAGGTGCCAGACCGTCGATTCTTGCAGAGCGAAACCACGCGCGTGCTGCTGAATAACGGTTTCCGGTCGGACCGCCTCAGCGTTCGTCCGCCGGACTTCCCGATCCCGACGCCGGAGAGACCCGCGAGCCCAAGGACGCCACTCACCGCCAGTACCCAGATTCGCCACGTGATCTTTGTGGTGAAGGAGAATCGCACCTACGATCAGGTGTTCGGCGATGTCAGCGAGGTGAGCGGCGAGAAGGCTAACGGCGAGCCTTCGATTGCTGAATACGGCCTGGACGCGACCGTCAGGCCCAGCATCGACGAGAAGGGAGCCCAGGCGTTCGATCTTCCCGAGATTGACCACGCCCGCGTCTCGCCCAATCATCACGCCCTCGCCAACCGCTTCGGCCTCAGCGACAACTTCTACGTGGACTCGGACGTTTCGGTGGACGGGCATCACTGGCTGGTGGGAAACTATCCCAACGAACTGGTGGAAACATCCTGGGCGGCAGCATACGGAGGCCAGTTCGACTTCCGCTTTGATCCGGACGCGCCCGGGCGGCTTGAAATCGGCGCCACCAGCCCGTGGCCGGAGTCGTATCTGGAGGCCGGCTCGCTCTGGGAGCATCTGGCGCGGCACAAGATCACGTTCCGCAACTACGGCGAAGCTCTTGAGATGGCCAATGACGACGAGGAGGCGGGCCTCGAGCCGACCGGCGTGCGGGAAGTCGTGAACATGCCTATCCCGGAAGTGCTGCTTGAGAACACCTCCCGCATTTATCCGACGTTCAACACCAACATTTCAGACCAGTATCGTTTTCAGCAGTTCAAGAAAGAGTGGGACGAGCGCTACGCCGGCGGCCGTGAGCCGCTGCCGCAGTTCATGTTCATCTGGCTGCCGAACGATCACACCGCCGATCCGCGTCCTGCCGACGGCTATCCTTACCGCGCCTCCTACGTGGCGGATAACGACCTTGCGCTCGGCAGGCTCGTCCAGCTCGTTTCGCACAGCGCCTACTGGAAAGATACGGCGATCTTCGTCACCGAGGACGACGCCCAGTCCGGCACCGACCACGTGGACGCCCATCGCAGTGCGCTGCTTGTGATCAGCCCTTACTCGCGGCGCGGCGTGTCGCACGAGCACACCAGCATCGAAAGCATTCTGAAGACGTTTGACCTCATCTTCGGCATCCCTTATCTCAACCAGTACGACGCGGCGGCCACGGACCTCTCGGACTGCTTCACGGAGAAGCCCGATTTCACGCCTTACGACGCTCTGCCGCCGGATACCCGCGTCTTCGACCCAGCCAAGGTCGTGGAAAACGGTCTCGAGCCGGCGGGCGAGCCCCTCGACGACCCGAACCGCATGCGGCGCGAACTTCAGGAGCAGCAGGCTCACCCCAAGGCGGCACCACCTGGCAAGTGATCGGTGTCACGCACGTACGCAAGCATCCGGCAAGCAAAGTTGGCGACCGGCGCATCAAGGAGCACGAATGCTCGACGTCATGAGCTCAGCGATCGATTCTTTGAGCGCCGCCCTTCGGAAATCGAATGCAATTGTAGCCCTCACCGGCGCGGGAATCTCGGCTGAGAGCAGCATTCCCACCTTCCGCGGAGCCGGCGGACTCTGGCAAAACTTCCAGCCCGAGCAACTTGCCAACCTAGAAGCTTTCGAGCGCGATCCGCGTCTGGTGTGGGAGTGGTATGACTGGCGCCGCGGGATCATTAGCGGGGCAGAGCCGAACCGGGGCCACCGCGCGCTGGCCGAGATCGAACGCCGGAAGGGTAGCGGCTTCATCCTGTTGACGCAGAACGTCGACGGTCTCCAGGACCGAGCTGGAAGTCGCCGCGTGGTGAAACTGCACGGCGACATCTGGCAGATGCGCTGCACCGAGTGCGGGACTGTGACCTTCAATCATGAGGCGCCGCTCGCCGTCCTTCCGCCCCATTGTTCTTGCCATGCTCTGCTGCGTCCGGGCGTGGTTTGGTTTGGGGAGTCTTTGCCCGAGCTCGAGTGGCAGCGGGCGGTTGAAGCCAGCCAGCGGGCGGATCTTTTTCTGCTGATTGGCACTTCGGCCGTTGTCTATCCGGCGGCCGGGCTGGCGGAAACGGCACACCAGGCGGGAGCGCGAGTGGCCGTGATCAACCTTGAAACGACGGCGCTCGACGACCTCGCCGAGTGGACGTTGCGCGGTTCAGCAGGACAGATTCTCCCGCGCCTCCTGGAGCAGGAGTCATCGGGACCTGGTTTTGGGGAGGGCGGTAGCTCCTCGCATTGACGATTGGTGACTTTCTGTTGTCGATTTTTCGATCGCCAATCTTCGGAGCCGCCCTCGGAAAGTCGGGCACTCAGAGAATCGCCCGCGTGTTAAGCCTGGGAGTGAGCCTCCGGCCTGCTGCGCCGCATAACGAAGCCGATGCCAAGAAGTCCCGTGCCGAGCAGCAGCAACGAGGCCGGCTCGGGGGTTGGGGTCGGGGTTGGGCAGTAGGCGCCGGGGATTATGAACTCTTGCGGACGGCCGCCCCGGCTCTGCGTGTCGTTGATCGGCACCAGAATATCCCAGCCCTTGAACTGGTTAAAGTTGAGCGAAGCACCTTCAGCCATGGTTAGGAATTCAGCCGCGCCGGCGTCGTAGTTTGAGCTTGAAAGTGCGCTCGGATCAAAAAGGCCCCATAGGGCAAAGTGGATGTCGTTGTAATCTGAAGTAGGTTCCTTACTGAAGAGTGAAGTAAGGTACGCGGCCTCCAGATAGAGATGGTCTGCGTCGCTATAGCCTCCAAACAAAGCCGAACTCACCCCGGACGCCGTGAGAGGCACCTCGTGCGCTTTCCAGGTCTCCCCAACCCAAATCTCGTCGAAGTAGTCATCGCAGGGCGCGTTGACAGTGTGGTTCCCCACCCGGAGTTCATAGGGGCCGACGTAAACCCCACCGTCGTGGGAGATGACGCCACCGCCGCTCAGCAAAGTCACGTTAACGGTGCTCGCCTGAGCCCCACTTCCTAAGCCCAGCACCAGGGCCAAAGCAAAGCAAAAAGCAAAAGCCGATTTTCTCATCGTGAGTGTTGATCTCCTGATTTCAATTTCCGCTGTGGCCCGTCTGGATACCAGTCGCCGAGGCCAAGGCAGCTACTCTTAGCAGTTTGAGCACCAAACACGGCTTCGGTATCCCATAAGCGAAACAGCGGTTCGGAGTCCGATCCATTACGCAATTGGTTAGAGAGAGTGGAAGCGGTTTTCCTTGGATGGCGAAGAAAGTTATTTCGCTGTCGAAGGACTCGTCTGGCGCGATCGGCAAGTCGCTAGAGAAACGACCCCGGCAACGAGTCCGCGATGCCAAAGTTGGTTGAAAGGCAGAACAAGCTCACGATGTACCTAGGGTGTATATATACTATTATTATAGTCATTAGTTAAGATCTTTGTTAAGGATGAGGAGGGGAGATGAACTCATCGTGCCATCAAAGAACGAGCGGCCTGGCGTTGCAGGGACAGCGCGGGCAGCACGGCCTGCGCGTAAGGTAGACAGTCGAGGCTCTAATTGCTATCCTGGGCTCATGCAACTGGTGGACACTGCTGTCGCGCAGGCACTGGAGCCGTTCGGAGTGACTCTCAGTCCGCGACAGCTCGATCGGGTGTCAAGTTACGTGGAACGGCTGGTGAACTGGGGTCGAGCTGTCAACCTGACGGCGATTCACGGCCAGGAGCAAATCTTGCGGCGACACTTTGCCGAAAGTATGTACATCACTGGCTTCCTGCATTTAGAAGGTTGCCTGCTCGATGTAGGGACGGGCGCCGGATTCCCGGGATTGGCCCTAAAGATCATTTGCCCCGAGCTGAATGTAACCTTGCTCGAACCGGTGGCCAAGAAGCGGGCATTCTTGAAGGAGGTCGTCCGAGAGTGCCAGCTTGAACTTGTTGAGATTCGTAGCGATCGTGTCGAGGGGTTCTGCATAACGGCTGCGAAGTCCTTTGATTTCGTGACAGTTAGGGCGGTCGGATCGTTTGACACTGTCCTACCGTCGGTGAGGCGGTGCCTTGCACCAACGGGCCGAGCCTGCCTGTGGCTGACAGGTCACGAGGCGCGCCGTCTCGCTCAGAATAACAAGGACTTCGGAGGACTATTCGAGTGGGAAGAGCCTGTGGCCGTGCCACTTAGTCAGGATCGCGAGATCTGGTGTGGGCGACCACGCGTCGGCTAAGGATGTTTCACGTGAAACCGGAAATCAGCGCCGGATGCATGTTCCACGTGAAACATGGACCCGGCAGACAGCCCCCTTGCATCGCCCCCTCCTACTTTGCTAGATTCTGAACGCACGAGGCTCCACTACAATGGCAGCGCGCGTCATCGCGATCGCAAATCAGAAGGGCGGCGTCGGCAAGACTACGACAGCCATCAACTTAGGTGCGGCACTCGCGATCGCGGGCCATTCGACCGTCATGGTGGACTGCGACCCGCAGGCCAACACCACAGGCGGACTCGGATTCGGCCGCGATCACTCCCGCCGCTCGCTCTACCACAGCCTCCTGCTCGGCGCTCCCATGTCGGAAGTCGTTGTTGGAACGGCGGTTGAAAGCCTCAGCCTGATACCTTCTGAGAAGAACCTGGTGGGAGCCAACCTGGAGCTTTCCGACCAGGACGCGCGCGAGCACGTCCTCCACGGCAAGCTTGCGCCTCTACGCGAGAGCTTCAGCTTTGTCCTCCTCGATTGCCCTCCAGCGCTTGACCTCCTGACCCTAAACGCTTTGGTTGCAGCCGATTCCGTGATCGTTCCCGTACAATGTGAATACTTCGCCCTGGAGGGAGTCTCCGAGCTCGTGGACACGCTCGCCCGTATTCGCCGCTCCCACAACCCCAAGCTGGCCATCGAGGGTATCCTGCTCACAATGTTCGATGAGCGAACCAACCTATCTCACCAAGTCCGCGACGACCTGGAAAACTTCTTTGGCAACCGGGTCTTCAAGACCGTAATTCCCCGCAACGTCAGGCTGGCGGAGGCACCAAGCCACGGCAAGCCGATCTTCCTTTACGACCCAGCCTGCCGCGGCGCCGCCAGCTACAGCCAATTGGCTGAGGAGGTTATAAGCCATGACTCGCAAGGCGTTGGGCAGGGGGCTCAGCGCCCTGATCCGGGAACCCGAGAGCCCGCAGCCATCGGAGATTCAGCAACCGGCGTCCCAGATCCCGACTGACATCATCGACCCGAGCCCATTTCAGCCAAGGAGCACATTTGCCGGGGCCGAACTTAGGGAACTAGCGGACTCGATTCTTGCCAAAGGGGTTATCCAGCCCGTGCTGCTTCGGCGGGCCGGTAATCGCTACCAGCTTGTGGCGGGAGAGCGCCGCTGGCGCGCCGCCAAGCTGGCCGGCCTCGACTCCGTGCCCGCCATCGTGCGCGAACTCGATGACCGGGAAGCACTTGAGCTCGCGCTCACCGAAAACATTTTGCGCGACGACCTCGGACCGCTGGAGGCGGCAGGGGCCTATCGGACTCTCCAGGAGCGCTTCGGCGCCACCCAGGAGGACATTGCCAGTCGCCTGGGGATTAATCGGGTGACCGTCACGAACACCCTGCGCCTCTTGAAGTTGCCTCGACTCATCCAGGAGATGATCGAGCGGGGCGATCTCACCGCGGGACACGCCAGGGCGCTGCTGAGCGTTCCCGCAGAGGCCGAACAACTTCTTCTGGCAGAGAGAATTGTGAAGGGAGGCCTGTCAGTTCGCGAGGCCGAGCGACTAGCCGCTCAGCCCGTTAAGCCAAAGCACGGGCCTGCCGAGGCTGGATCCGAACCGAAGCTAGATCCGAACCTGCGCGCGGCCGTTGTCGAGCTGGAAAGAAGGCTCGGCACGCGCGTTACGGTCACAGGAAACGGGCAGCGCGGCAAGATCGAAATCAGCTACTTCTCTGGGGAGGACCTCAGCCGGATCTACGAGATCATCATCGCCCCGGCACCGGACGCCTACGTTAAAGGGAGTTGATGAGCACCTGGCGGCAAATACTGACGAGGGCGGAGGCCTCGTTCCAAGGTCGATTAGGCCTCGTGAAACCGTAAGCCGACCGAGCTTATTTTCAACAACTTACGAGCCAACGCTTTGGTGAAGGCTGGATGCAATTTGATGCTGAATCTAAAGGACTTGATCGACACGCGTTTTTTGAAAAGTGTATAGCATTTATACAGATTTGTGAAAACGGGGCGATTTTTCAAGTTCACGTGAATTCAAACGAACATACCGAGGCCTGGGGCGCCAGAGAGCCTAACATTACATTAAATTACTAAATGATGAACACAAAGACAGGGGAGCAGACATGGACTTGAGTATCGGAAGGCAGAAAGCACCAAGTAACGAAACAAATATGGTGGCGCTGGTCGGGCCCGGAACCGAGTTCGAAGGTACGCTGAAGGCCGGCCCGGGCCAGGTATGCCTGAACGCCAGCTTCAAGGGGACGGCGACATCGGACGGAACTATAATTATAGAAGAACAGGGAGACGTGGCGGCGGAGCTCCAGGCCAGGGTGATCAGCATATCCGGCAAGCTGAAAGGAACCGCCAAGGCTTCGGAGAAACTGGAAATAAGGGCGCACGGGGTGGTCCTGGGGGACATCACCTCGCCAGTCCTGGTGGTTGAGCCGGGCGGCTACTTTGACGGTCAGTGCCACATGCCTATTCCCGAAGCCGAGAAGAGCACTTCGCCGGGCGAAAGCCCGCGGACGGTCACGATTTGAAGGGGCGCCTCGTCTGTTGTGCGTCCGAACGTGGCACCGAACCCGTACCGGGCACTGACACTTGTAGCGATTCCAGAGTAGACTGCTTAAGAGGAGACGCACGGTCGGGGCGGCGCGAGCGGACCATATTGCTCTGGCGCTGCGCCCCGCAAGCGAGGCGGCCGGTCAGATGTGTTAGAGTCGGTCCGGTGCCGACAGTCCTCAGACTTGACGGACGGCGCGTCGTGATTTATCCCAACGACCACCGCCCGGCTCACGTCCATGTGATCGGACGAGACTCCGAAGCAGTGTTCAATCTAAACTGTCCGGTTGGACCCGTCGAACTGCGCGAGAACTACGGGCTCTACTCACGTGAGATGTCGAGAATTGTACGTGCACTGACACAACATCTCGTGACACTGTGTCAAGCATGGGAGGGAATTCATGGCAATGCGTAAGGCATTCCAGACCGCGAACCAGCGCGCCAGGCGACTTCAGCTGTCCATTCCTAAGGCGGTCTCAGCCCACTATGATCGCAAGAATCGGCGGGTTGTAATCGGACTCAGCTCAAATGTTGAGGTGGGCTTCTCTCCCCATGACGCTCAAGGCCTGGAGAGCGCACGGCCGTCGCAGCTTGAAGAGATCGAGGTCAGCCCGTCCGGTTTCGGAATTCATTTCCCACGGTTGGACGCTGACCTTTACTTGCCTGCGATCCTGCAAGGAGTCTTGGGCTCCCGGAAGTGGATGGCATCCAGGCTCGGTCAGACGATAGACCAATCGAGCGTGTCAGGTCAGGGCCTTCCGGATGAAATACTTCCTGCGCACGACTCCGGTCACGCCCGGCCCAACAAGCGTGCGCCGCGCTTTACTGCTCGCTTGGTAGAACCCTTAAACGCGAGCTTCTATAGCGTCAAACCACTGGACGCGAGCTTCGATGCCGCCTAAACCCAAGACGGAGCCGGAAGAGAGCGATCTGCTTGTCCCGTTCGAGACGCAGAACATCCCGGAGCCCTACCGGGAGTACTACAAGACGAAACGCAACAATTTCTTTGCCAGCATCCAGGGTTTCCCGGAATTGTGGAAGTACTACGTTGATTTAGACAAAATATGGCTCCGCGAGTTTGACGATCTCAAGTCGGCCCGCGACCCGAAGGTCGTGTTCCCGTTGCTTCTCTACTTCAACGCCCACGCGAAGATTCGCGTAAGCATAGAACTGGGTTTTTCAGGGTGCCTGGCGGAAGCGCGATCAATTCTGAGGGATGCCATCGAGTTTGTTGCCCACGCTCACGCAATGCTACGAGACGCCGAGCTTCAAGAGGTTTGGCTGAAGAAGAACGATGGCGAGGAGGCTCTGGAGGCATTCAAGGCTGCGTTCGAGCGCCATAAAAAACAAGGCGTCTTCGTAGGGCTGGACGAGTTACACCGGACTTGGGGGCAGCTTTCCGAGACCGGTTCCCATGCGAACCTGAACGCGATGGCTGACCGCTTCGTGCATGTGCCGTCGGAAGAAGGAATCGAGTTCAGAATCAACTATACTGGTGTCGATCTGCGCATGTGGGCAACGTCCCTGTTTTCGATGCTGCTGGCGTGCTTCACTATGGAGCGCACGCTGTTCTCGGACTACGAATCCCGGCTCAAGCTGGATGATGTTCTGGTGGGGATGAGGGAGGAGTTTGAGCGCGACAAAGAGAAGCTACGCAGAGACTTGATAGCCCGGTATCAGATCGCACCTCCTAAACGTAAGCCGCTCATACACGTCCGGTAGAGCGTCAGTAAGGGACGGCTCGCGCAGGACGCCAGCCCGGAATCTGGTCGAAGGGTGCTACCTCGCGAAGTGTCACCCCCGCGAAAGCGGGGGTCTGAAAGGCAGCCTTTCATTCCTTGACGCGGCCCGCACCAAGTGGGACAATCGGCCCACTTTCCCGGTGAGGAGCCACTCATGAGAGCAGGCCGACTTCTCTGTGTACTCGCCTCGATCGCGATTCTGTTCATATCGGGCTCGCACACGCTCCGGTCACAATCTGCCCATTCGTCTCCGCCGCCTGCCCCGCCGGTCGCTCCGGTCAGGCCGGTGACCGACGACTACTTCGGCACCAAGGTCACAGACCCTTATCGCTACATGGAGAACCTTGACGACCCGGAAGTGCAGGCGTGGATGAAAGCCCAGAACGACTACACGCGAGCCGTGCTGGCGCGCATCCCGGGCCGACAGCAACTGATGACGCGCATCCGCGAACTTGACCAGTCGGCGCCGGCGCAAGTTACGAATGCGGTCCAGCTGCCTGGCGATCTGTACTTCTACCAAAAGCTCATCGCCGGAGAGGACGTCGCAAAGCTTTACATGCGCCACGGGCTGAGTGGCCAAGAGAAGCTCGTAGCCGATCCCGAAAAGATCATGCTCGCGCCGTCGAGTCAGAGCAAAGGCAAGAATGCCATCGGCTACTACTCGCCGTCGCTCGATGCACGTTATGTGGCGGTTGGCATTGTGCCGGGTGGCTCGGAGAACGATACTGAGATACACGTGATGGAGATTGCCTCCGGGAGTGAGACCGGAGACGTGATCCTGCGGGCTGAGGACGAAGGCGATCTTCACTGGCTTCCCGATAATCGTTCTTTCGTCTATGGGCAGCAGCAGAAGCTGCCTCCTGGTGCGCCGGTAACTGAGCTGAGGCAGAAGTACCGCTCATTCCTGCACACCCTCGGAACAGACACCGATAAAGACCGACCGCTTTTTGGATACGGCGCCGTGCCGTCGATCAAGGTCGATCCGCGCAATGGCGGATTAGTCCGAGTAGAACCGGATTCCGACCGCGCGCTCGGAATCATCAACGGCGGCACAAGACTAAACCAGGTCTATATCGAGCCCCTCGTCGACCTTGGAAAAACCGACGCCGCCTGGCGCAAAGTGGCAGATTTCTCCGACGATGTGAGCGACGTTGAAGTTCACGGTGGCGACCTTTATTTGCTGACGTACAAGAATGCCCCGCGCTATACGGTGCTTCGCATGGACGCCCGCAGGCCCGACCTGGCCTCAGCGGAGACTGTCGTGCCGCCCAGCGAAGCGGTGGTCACCGCTATAGCCGCTGCTCAGGACGCCCTCTACGTGCAACTGCTGGACGGCGGCATTGGGCGCCTGCTGCGCGTCGCGTACGGGGCTAAGGCTGAAGTGGAACGTGTGCCTCTACCGTTCGAGGGTGGCATCCTTTCGCTAGCTTTCGACCCGCGCCTACCAGGCGTGCAACTGACCATGACTTCGTGGACCAAGGCGCCCAAGATATATGCCTACGATCCCCAAACGAAGCGGGTAACCGACACAGGGCTTCAGCCCAACGGTCCAAACGACGACGCCACCGGCGTGGAGTCGGAGGAGGTTAGAGTCCGCAGCCACGATGGCACCCTGGTGCCGCTTTCCATTGTTCACCCCAAGGGCGTTAAGTTGGACGGCTCGAACCCCACCCATCTTGAGGGCTACGGCGCCTACGGCAATCCGCAGACGCCAGTCTTCGTGCCGTTGCTCCTGTCCTTCTACGAGAGAGGTGGCGTCTATGCGGTCTGCCATGTGCGTGGGGGCGGGGAATACGGGGAGGAATGGCACTTGGCCGGCAAAGAGTCTACCAAGCCCAACACCTGGGAGGATTTCATTGCCTGCGCCCAGTATCTGATCGACCAAAAGTATACCTCTCCCGCTCACTTGTCTGGCTACGGCGTAAGCGCCGGCGGCATCTTGATTGGCCGCGCCGTTACGGAGCGGCCGGACCTGTTCGGGTCGGCCATCATTGTCGTCGGGTGTCTGGACATGCTGCGCCAGGAAACCACCGCGAACGGTGCGGGGAACATCCCCGAGTTCGGCAGCACCAAGAGCAAAGCGGGTTTTGACGCGCTCTATGCCATGAGCGCATACGCCCATGTCAGGGATCGTACGCCCTACCCTGCGGTTCTGCTTCTGACAGGCATCAACGACCCGCGGGTTGATCCGTGGCAACCGGCGAAGATGGCTGCGCGCTTGCAGGCAGCGACGAGCAGCGGCAAGCCAATTCTGCTGCGCGTGGACTATGGGGGTGGTCACGGTGGCGGCAGCGGGGAGGAGCAGGCTCTGGAGCAGGTAACCGACATGATAAGCTTCGACCTGTGGCAGCTCGGTGTGCCGGATTTCCAGCCGCCGAGACCGTAGCGGCCCTGCAAGCTGAGGTGTTGCCCCTTTGACCGCGCGAAGTGTGGCCGGGTCCTCCGGGCGGCAACATTATCAGCGGTGCGCATACATACAAACCAACGTATGCGCCACCCGCGAACGCCAAAAACAATCATGACCAACGTGGTCACGTAGGCTATAATCGCGTCATGAGAACCGTAAGGATTGGCGACCTGAAAGCGCATCTCAGCGCCCATCTCCAGCTCGTACGGGATGGCGAAGAGGTGATGGTCTGCGACCGCAACAAACCCGTGGCGAGGATCGTACCGATTCGGCTGGAAGATCACTCCGATCAGCAGCGGCGGCTGGTTGCCCGTGGCGTCCTCACGCCCCCGCTGAAGAAGCGGCCTCGGTCTGTTTCATGGCCGACGCCTCCGGGAAGCGTTCCCGATGAAATCGTGGAGCGGGTGTGGCGGAAAGAGCGGGAAGGCCGATAGTGCGCGTTTCGGCCTTTTGGGACACGAGCGCGCTGGTTCCTCTTTGCGTGCGCCAGGCCATCACACCTCGGGCTGTTGCTTTGTACAAGACTCACGAGGTGGTCGTCTGGTGGTCCACTCCCGTCGAACTGGCCAGCGCCCTCGCCCGGCTCGGGCGCACGAAGCAACTCGACTCCCGCGACTGGACCAAGGCCCGCAAGCTCGTCCAAAGGCTCGCCGATTCATGGTCTGTGATTAAGCCCTCGGACGCGCTCCGCGCCAGAGCAACCCGGCTTCTCGACCGCTATGACTTGCGGGCGGCGGACGCGTTGCAGTTGGCCGCGGCGCTGGTGTGGTGCGAAGACGCACCCCAGGACCGCGTTTTTCTGACCGCTGACCGAAAGCTGCGAGAGGCGGCCTTGTTCAGCGGCTTCGATGCCCAATCGATCTGATCCTGATCTAATACGCTGACTGCGTTTGGGGGCCTTGATGCGAAGGCGCGGAACCGGAAGGAGCGCAGCTACTTCCGTGGGCTAGTCAAAAGGACTCGATGCAGACGGCAAATTCTGCGTTTCGCAGTGTGGTGCAACCAGGCGCATTTTCCGCAATCCTGCGGATTGGCTTTGTCGCCGGGACCCTGGACATCACCGAGAACCTCATCTTTAATCACTTCCGTGGAATCACCGCCCGGATGGTGTTTCAGTACATCGCGAGCGGACTGATCGGCATGAGGTCGTTCCAGGGCGGGTCGGCATCGGTCGCTCTGGGCGTCGTCCTGCATTACCTCATTGCGCTTACCTGGACCGGCATGTTCTATGGGGCCAGTCGACGGCTCGCGATTCTAAGCCGGCGGCCGGTCATTTGCGGCCTGCTCTACGGCGCCTTCGTGTACCTGTTCATGAACCTCGTCGTGCTGCCGTTGTCCGGGGTTCCGCATGTACGAAGCTCCATGACCATCGCTTCAAGGATCAGCGGCGTGCTGGCGGTCTTGCTCTGCATCGGATTGACGATTTCGTTGCTGGTGCGCAGGCATTCAAGGTTGACGTCGAGACCGGCGAGATAATGCCCGCACGTAGACTAGCGCACATGCGCAACCAGGTCGGCGGCTTGTCTGCGACCCGGGCAAGAGCCGCGGAACTCCAAAACCGGTCGGCACCGTGGTAGAATCCGCCCATGTCGACACCCGACCTGGTCCGTTTGTGGGAAGAACACACCGCCCATGAATTCGTGACGCGCGACACCGAATCCACCCTGGACACGATGGTGGACGATGCCTATGTCAACCACGTACCGGTGATGACCGGCGGCTTTGGAAAGTCCGCCTTGCGGGCTTTCTATTCGACGCACTTTATCCCGAATATGCCGCCCGACACCACCCTCACGCCCGTCTCGCGCACCGTCAGCGAGAACCAACTCGTCGACGAGATGATCTTCTCTTTCACCCACACTCAGGAGATGCCCTGGATGCTGCCCGGCGTGCCTCCCACCCACCGCCGGGTTGAAGTGCCGCTGGTGGCCATCGTGCAATTCCGCGACGGCAAGCTCGCGCACGAGCACATTTACTGGGACCAGGCTTCAGTGCTCAAGCAAATCGGACTGCTGACCGACCAGGCTCTGCCGGTTTTCGGCGCCGAGACCGCCCGCAAGGTGCTCGATCCTCAATTCGGCTTTCGTTGACGCCGGCTCCGGTGCCCGCGATATAGTGAATGATCTTTAAGTCAGGTTCGTGCTATGAGCAGTCCTTTAGGCTGGGCGCTAGCCGCTCACATCGTTGGGCTGGTCTTCTGGATCGGTGGCCTGTTGGCGGCCACGCAGGTGCTGGCCGGCCGCTCGCGGGAGTCTTCCCCGGAAGCTCGGGCGGTGTTGGCATCCCTGGCCCGAAAGCTCCTGAAGAGCCTTGCCCACCCGGGCGCGGCCCTCACCGTGATCGCCGGTGTCGCGATGCTACGGATCCGGCCCGCGGACCTGCAGCAAGGCTGGCTGCATGTCAAGCTGGCGCTCGTGCTGGTTCTGATTGCGGCCGATCTGCTCATGACGGTGAGGGTTCGGGCCGTCCAGGACGGGCGCGCCGAGATCGGGGCAGGCCTGGCCAGGCTCGAGCACGGAGTCATCGCCTTGCTCCTTTTGGCTATCGTGATTCTGGCGGTCATCAAGCCCCAAGGAGTGTAATCGGGGCCCGGCGCGGCAGGGAATGAGGAGGTCCACTTGACCAAGATCACCGTTCGGAACCACGGCCCGGTACGTATAGAGGGCGAGTTCACGCTCTGTGACGCCGAGGGCAATGTGTTCGATCTGGGTGGTCGCACCGCCATCAGCCTGTGCCGCTGCGGGCACTCGGAGAACAAGCCTTTTTGCGACGGCAAACACAAGGAATGCAGTTTTGACTCGGAGGTGAAGGCGCGTGCCTTGCCTCCAGTGGCACCTGCCGTCCCGGTGGTCCCAAGTCCTTAAGGATCAAAGGATGTAGGTCGGCGCTGTTTTCCACAGGAATCGTTAATTTCTTGTGGGAATCGGCCGCTCTTCCGTCTCAGCAATGGGAGATTAGGCAGTTACAGCGCTAGCGCTTTAATTCTTGGAAGTGATGACTGTCCGTCAACGATTATATAGGCCTTGTGCCCTTCCCCGGCCAAGGGCGTCATCCTGTCTTGCCGTATGCGAAAAGCTCCGCCATCTTGCGACGGTCCCGCCTTGACGCCCTAACCCGAGCGGCGTAACATTACCAGCAAAACGGGAGGGGGAACAGCACTGGTAGGACTTGAGTTTTCCCACTACCGCGTGCTCGAACGGATCGGCGGCGGCGCCATGGGAGTGGTGTACAAGGCTGAGGACGTTCGTCTCGGCCGCCAGGTTGCACTCAAGTTCCTCCCCGAATCCGACACGGCTCTGGGTTCTGGTCTCTCGGGCTCCTCAACCAGTTCGAGCCGTCCCGACGTGCTCGAGCGCTTCCGGCGCGAGGCGCGGGCGGCCTCGGCTCTAAACCATCCTGGCATATGCACGGTCTACGAGATTGACGAGCATGAGGGACGGCCCTTCATCGCTATGGAGCTGCTAGAGGGACGGACCGTCCGCGATTTGATCACGGCCGCCGCGCCTTCCGCGCTCGCGGCCAGCCAGGTGTTGGATCTTGGCATCCAGATCGCCGACGCTCTCGATGCGGCGCACAGCAAAGGCATCATCCACCGCGATATCAAGCCGGCCAACCTGTTTGTCACCGAGCGTGGACAGGCCAAGATCCTCGACTTTGGCCTGGCGAAACGCACGGGGCCGCGGGTGCCCGCCTATTCAGGTGGCGGCGGGCCGGACAGCAGCGCTTCCAGTCACGACACTCCAACGCTCACTCTGGACGAAGTCTATGTGACCAGCCCGGGTTCAGCCTTAGGCACGATGGCCTATATGTCTCCCGAGCAGGCTCTCGCCGAGTCTCTCGACGAGCGTACGGACCTTTTCAGTTTCGGCGCCGTGCTGTACGAGATGGCGACCGGACGCCGGGCGTTCCCGGGCGTAACCATGGCCGCCGTGGCGAATGGGATCCTTAGCCTCGACCCGCCGCCGCCCGGCGAGGTGAATCCTCGACTGCCGTCTGGCCTCTCCGCTGCGATTCAAAAGGCGCTCGACAAACGGCGCGAGAACCGATATCAGACCGCCGCCGAGCTCCGGAGTCATCTGTTGGCGGTGCGTACTGCCGGCAGCCGAACCCCCAAACGCTGGGGATGGGTCGTGGCCGGCGTTGCCATGGCGGCGGCGGTCTTCATCATGATTGTGGGGGCACCGCGTATCGAGCAGTTGCTGAAAAGTGCGCTAACCGGGATGACGGGCGCCAGCAGGTCCGGCCTTCCCAGCGAGGCGAGTTTGGCCGTCCTGCCCTTCAAGGCGCCCAATGATCCGAGCCTGGAGGCGTTCGGAAATGGTCTGGCCGAAGCCCTGACGGCCCGGCTGGTTCAGTTGACCGCCAACCGCTCTTTCCAGGTAGTTCCGGCGAGCGAGATTCGGGACAGAAGCGTGGCTACGCTTGATCAGGCGCGCCAGGAGTTCAGCGTGAACCTCGGGCTCAAGCTCAGCCTGGAACGCGCGGAGAAACTCTTGCGGGTCACCTATACCTTGATTGACGCCAGGAATGGCCGCGCCTTGGCTGCCGACTCCATCACCTTACCCGAGTCTGACCTGCTTTCGCTTGAAGACAGAGTGGTGGAGAGCGCCGTACATTCCCTCGGCATCGAGCTTCGTCCTGAGGAACAGCGGGCGATCGGGTCCCGCGACACCTTCACGTCCGCAGCCTATGAATACTATTTGCAAGGAGCCGGCTACCTTCAGGAAGCTTTCAAGCCCGAGAATGTGGAGAGCGCTTTGACGGTGCTCGACCAGGCGCTCAAGCTCGACCCCCAGTTCGGCCTGGCGGAGGCCGCGATGGGCGAAGCTTACTGGCAGAAGTACACGCTCACGCAGGACCAGCGCTGGATTGAACCGGCGCGGGCGGCCTGCAACCGGGCGGTGCAGATGGGCAACGCTGGCGCCGAAGGTCATGAGTGCCTGGGGATGCTCGCAAGCGGCGCCGGGGATTACGCCGAGGCGGCGGCGCAGTTCCAGATTGCTGTCCAGCTTGATCCCACCAGCGATCGCGCCTATGAGGGTTTGGCCGAGGCCTATCAGAATCTGAATCGGCCCGGGGATTCTGAGAAGACCTACCAGCGGGCCATCAGTCTGCGCCCGCAGTACTGGCTCGGTTACAACCGGCTGGGCGTCTTTTATGCCACGGAGCAGGAGTATGACAAGGCCGCCCAGATGTTTCAGGAGGTTGTGGCACTGGCGCCGGTTAGTTACCGAGGCTACGCCAATCTTGGCGGCGTCGATGTCCTCCTGAACCGCAACGCGGAAGCCCTCGATCCGCTCCAACGCTCCTTGGCCATCCGGCCTACGGCGCAGGCTTACTCGAACCTGGCCTCGGCCTATTTTCAACTCGGGCGGTTCGACCGGGCTGCGAGCAATGACGAGCAAGCCGTGAAACTGGAGCCTCATGGATACGTCCTTTGGGGAAACCTCGGTGAGGCTTACTATTACGGGGGCCATCGCAGCGAGGCCTTCGGCGCTTACCGCCAGGCCGCCGCGCTCGCCGAGGAAGCGCTCAAGGTGAACCCCAAAGACGCGGGGCTGCTGGCCGCACTGGCGGGCTATTACTCCATGCTGGGCAGCGGCGGCCAGGCGCTGGCGGCACTCGACCAGGCACTGGCAGCGGGCCAGCCGGACAAGGACCTGTTATTCAACGCTGCCCTGGTTTACAATCAACTAGGTCAGACGAGCGTCGCTTTGGAATGGCTGGCCAAGGCGCTGGCGGCGGGTTACACACCCTCCGTCGTGAGCCAGGCGCCGGCTTTGAGTAACCTGCACGACAACCCGCGCTTTCAGCGACTGCTCCAGCAGCACTGAGGGGCGCGGCGGGGCCCGCCCTACTTCAACCGGAAGGTAGGAAATGCAGATGCCCACCCAGGTCAACGTTTGCGGAAGTAATACCACACTTCGTCCAGGTGACCGCTTTGAGTTCATCAACTATCAAAGCGCGACCTGCACGGTCTCGAACTGCTCGCCTCCACTGGTGAACTCGAGCTATACCGTGTCTGCCGCCACCAGCTCCGGTGGATCAACGTGCCCGGCCCAGGTGCAGTCAAACGCGCCAACGGGGAGCTATACCCTCGACGTGAATTGTTGCGCGCCGGACGGCCACCCGATCGTCATCATTCAGTGATGACCCACAGGCCCGCTCGACCGAGTTCGGGAGGCACTCAATAATGAGCGTAACCAGGCGCTCCCGGCGAACGTCTTGCCAAACGGCGAGGCCTGCGAACCGCGGATCTGGCCGGGGTGTGAGACGCGGTCATGTCCACCCTGGCCGCCCCGTCAGAATTCATGCTGCACCCATCTTTGGGAGGGAACTATGAGAGCAGGACGCATCGGGCTCGTACTCCTCTTCGTCACCGCGGCGGCGCTCGTCGCATTGGTCGGTCTCAAGGGCGCCAGGCGAATGCAAGCGGCCGAGAGCTACCACCTTCTCAAGAAGGTCACACTCGGCGGCGAGGGTGGCTGGGACTATCTCGGGATCGACGGCGATGAGCGTCGCCTTTACATCTCCCGCGGCTCGCACGTGATGGTGTTAGACGCCGACACCTACCAGGTGGTGGGTGATATTCCCGATACCCCAGGCGTTCACGGCATCGCCATCGCCTCCGAATTCGGGCGTGGCTTCGCGAGCGACGGCCAAGCTGCTCAGGTGACCATCTTCGATCTGAAGACGCTCAAGACGCTGGGCACCGCCAAGACCGGCGAAGGCCCCGACGGCATCATTTACGATCCCGCCTCGAAACGCGTCTTCACCTTCAACGGCCGCGGCCAGAGCTCAACGGCCATTGACGCCGCCACGGGCAACGTGGCAGGCACTTTCGACCTGGGCGGCCGTCCGGAGTTTGCCGCTGCTGACGGCCAGGGCCACGTCTACAACAACCTGGAGGACAAGAGCATCGTGCTCCAGATCGACTCGAAGACCCTCAAGATCCTGAATCGCTGGCCGCTTGCGCCCGGCGAGAGCCCGTCCGGCATGGCGATCGATCCCGAACACCGGCGACTCTTCATCGGGTGCCACAACAAGATGATGGTGGTAATGGACGCTGACACCGGCAAGGTGATTGCCACGCCGGCCATCGGCGAAGGCGTGGACGCCAACCGCTTCGACCCTGGCACGCAACTGGCCTTCAGCTCGAACGGCGACGGCACGCTGACGGTGGTTCACCAGGATTCTCCGGACAAGTACACAGTGGTAGACAACGTCCAGACGCAGCGCGGCGCGCGCACCATGGAGCTCGACCTGAAGACGCATCGGGTATTCCTGGTGACGGCGGAGTTCGGCCCCATGCCGGCAAGTGTACCGCCGGGCGAGCACCGCCGACCTCCCATGGTCCCGGGCTCTTTCACATTGCTGGTCTTCGGGCAGTAAGATCATCCCGAATCAGATAACCATCTCAAGCCTGCACGTCCTCGTTCACTCCCGATCGGAGTGCCTCGCATTCGGACTCCTGGAACGGCTATTCTCCATCGAAGATGACCGGGCGTGAAACGGTTCACGTCTGGGTTTCACT
>DATDGR010000221.1:0-7336 GCA_036521995.1 Terriglobia bacterium
GCCCACGATTGCGCCAATCGCCAAGCCCGTTCCGCCAGCGGCGAACGCGCCGATCCCCATTGAGGTGCCCGCGACGGCGGCCATCATCGCTGCCTCTCCCTTTGAGATCTCGTGCCGGTGACCTGGCTGGGTCTCTCGTTCGTAGGAGCGGCGGGCAGCTCGCGAGCGGTGTGGCGAACTCGATGGCGCCTCGCCCTGACCGGAGACGCCCGAAGTTGTTGATGCGGCAGACGTAGACACTGTGCCCTGAGCAGGGGCTGTCCGGCTACAGTAATAGCCGGTGCGAGCGGCACCAGTGCCAGCACCCAAGCCACAGTCCTTCGAACCTTATTATTTCTCAACTTCAGAAGGCCGCGGTCGCCATCGAATAACCTAGGGTCAGGGCTGCGGCTCCGGTCGATGCTGGAGACTCGTATCGGTGTTGCTGGTCGACCCGGAATCACTGCTTGCCCCGGCGCTCGCCTTCGTTGGAACCGGGGACTCGGCGCTGGTCGTTGCGGGGGTTCCGTCACCCTTTGCGTCGTTCGCATTTGACGCGGTCGTGGCAGCCTGCTTGTACTTAGGTTCGCTGATGTAGCCGTGGATATGATCTTTGTCTACGAGGTTCGCGACCAGTTCGAGCGGCTGTCGACTGTCCGCCGGATAGATTAGGATCGGCTCGTAAAGGTTCACGTGCTTTTTGTCCAGTGTGACGTCATTTACGACCATCGCCAAGTCGAAATACTGGTGTTTGGTGTTAGTCTTGCGAAGCGACAGGGTGATGGACCCCACGTGCTCGAATTGCTTGGACTTCGCCAGGTCGAACTCGTAGTAATTGCGCTCGCCCTTCTTTTCGAGCGCTACCAAATCGTCGTGCGTCTTAGCGATGGATCCGCCCAACTCCTCTTTGGCCGAGCTCAGGTTATCCGCCATTTCCGTTCGAGTGGCCTCCAGGTTGTTCTGGGTCGTGCCCAGGTTCTGCTGGGTGGCGTCGATCTGCTTCTGTTGCGCAGCCAACTGCTCCTGAAGCTTCTTCCAGCGACGATCTTCCACCACGCGCGGCCGTCGTGTTGCGGTGGTGGCGGGGGCTGCGGACGCCTGGGCCCCGGTGGGCGCGGGCGCCGCCGGGATGCTCAACGCATTCACTTTCGCGCTCAGGGCATCCATCTCAGAACGCGTCTGACTCAACGCCGCCGTCAATTGGTCCTGTTGTGAGGCCAGCTTTTGCGCCGCACTCCGCTCGACCCAGGCGTAGCCTAGGCTTAACAACAGCGCGCAGCCCAGCAATGCCGCCACCCCCACCACCCAAGCGCCGGGCCGTGCTGGCTTGGCTGAAACAAGGGGCTGAGGATGTTCCTTCCGCTCTTGTCGTGGCTCTTCCATGTTTCCCTCCCAGACTAGTCTTCCCAAGGCGAGGGCCCGAACAAGCCCGGCAGTTTCTCCTGCCGGCCTGCCTCTTTCGTCACAACGAGCTGACTCATAATCCGCTAGCCGCACCCCGTCTCGTTGTGCCCTCGCCTTGGCCTCCACCCCCCAGGCAGCATCATCCCGGCCATCTCGGCGTTCCCGCTGACGGCGGTGACCACCAGTTCGCTTGTGAGGCTACGTGTTGCGCCCCACTCCGCTCGACCCAGGCGTTGCCCAACCCCGTTCCACGGCTGAGCCAATGAGGCTTAGCAACAGCGCGCAGGCCAGCAGTGCTGCCACCCCCACCACCCAAGAGGCGGGCCGCGCTGGCGTGGAAACAATGTCCTGAAGATGTTCGTTCCGCTCTTCTCTTCGTTCTTCCATGCTATCCTCCAGGACTCTTCTCTCCAAGGCGGGGGCCGAACAGCCGGGCCGTCCCTCCTGCCGGCCTACCTCGTTCCCTGACGACAAGCGAGCAGTAGCCTATGGATTAGCCTAGAACCCCGCCGTGGAGTCCGATCCGTCCGCCGTGCCTTGTCTGGTCGTGCCCTCCGCCTGGCCTCCACCCGCAGGCAACATCAGGTACCCCACCACGCCGTTCGCACTGACAGCGGTGACCACCAGGTCATAGGGTTGGCTGCTCTCCCGGGCGAAGAAAACCACGGATTGCTGCGCGCCTACGTCCCGGAGCCATAGCGTCCGGCTCTCGCTGGCCAGCGTTAGGTAACCTTCAAAACGCTGATAGCCAACATTGGTCTTGGTCACCGTCAGTGAAATCCCGGACTCCAGCTCCTGCGCGGAATCCTTGGATGCTTCGAAATCCACCTTGCGCCGCTCAAGCTTCTGGTTGAGCGCGCTGAGGTCGCTTCCGTTCTGGTCGACTTGCTGCCGGACCCCGGCCAGATCCCTCTCCGACTGCTCGTGACCGGCGGCCATCTCCTGCCCAAGGTCACTGACCTGGTTCTGGATTGCAGCCAGGCGTTTTACTTGATCCTGCTCGGTGGATTCGAGACCAGCCAGACGCCCGTTGACCGCCTGATCATTCCGGGCCATTTCGGACTCCATTCGACCCTGCGCCTCGGCCACCAGCTCCTGTGTCTGCCTGCGTGCCCGCTGGAGACCGGAACCGAGCTTGTGATCGAGATCAGCTACGCGATTCTGTACGCTCTCCCAGCGATCCGTCAGGTCAAGCAACTTGGCCTCGGTGGCGTCCATCCGGCCCTTGAGCCCAGTCGCGAGCCGCTGTAACCCGGGCAACTGCGTTAGCGAAACATTGTTTTGACGTAAGGCGAGATCGCCGTACCAGGTGACAGCGCCCAGAGCCAAGGCGAGGATCACCACCGCCGCCCAAAGGCCTCCCGACCGAGGTTTGGCGGACCTTGCCGCTTTCTGCTCGGTGACGGGCGCAGCCGTGCCCTTCACATTCTGGCCTTTTTGCTTCGCCGCCGGCTCGGCGGGAGCAGGTTTGGCCGCGACCGCAGATCCAGCTGGGCCAGTCGTCTTCGCATGCTCGGGTTCATCTTTCTTGCCCGCAGGTCCCGGTTCGGGCGGTTTTGCGGGTTCACTGCTATTCAGCGGAACCTCCCCGACACAGGTCTGCTCAGGCTTCGCGGTTTCACCGGGATTGTCTCGGAGGTTTAAGATGATCGAGTCATCCTTCCACCACCGCTCCATGTCGCTCATCGCAACACCTCGCTCCGGAACGGGTGCCTCACGGCAGGGTTTCCAGACGGAAGTCCGTGGGCACGACCGCGACCCTGCGAATTTCGCGCTCTCTTTGGCGAGCCAGATCGCAAGTCAAATGGGAGCCTGCCTTGGAGCCCCATGCATTCCTAGCAAGCCCCGAACCAAAACACAGGCCAGCCTAACGTGTTGATAGAAAGTCGATTGGCTGCCACTCCTTGCCCCCCCGATATGGAAAGGTTGCACTCCGGCAAGTAGATTTTTCCGGTCTTCCAGTTTGCAGGTGATTGACGAAGGTGCCTGAGGTGGTTTTCGCTTGCCAGCCCAAGTCTACGGCGACTGTGGACCAGCCCCGCGGTCGAAGCTCATTGACCGGAAGGATGTCCTTGCCAAGCTCTTTATAATCTGACACATTCCGGCTTTGAACGTCATGACTTCCGGCGCATCGAGGTTCACCGGGCGGCTTAGAGGGCCCATTGAATCGCGGGTGAACGAGGATTTCGGAATTGGGCCACGATCCGCATGCCATAGCTCTGCCACTCGTCGTGAAACGCGTCCTTCTTGTAATCCCAGCCAAACAATCGCATTGGAGTAGCTCTCTGGCGCTAACACCTCGTCCGACACGGCTTTCTCGGAATGGCTCATATTTGGCCCAATGTGGACCTGTCTCGGCGGGCAGTTCACGAAGCAGCACCACCGGGGGCGGAATTCTGAAGTTTTGATGCATCCCCGCAGCCGCCGGTCATATCGTCTTCAAACCCTCGCTCGCCGCTAGCTTTCTCTGCCGCTCATCGAATGTCCAAAAGCGTTCGGCCTTCAGTTCGAGCGCCGAGGCGACGTGCAGAGTATCCAGAGTGCGCAAGCCCAGCCGGGCTGCGTACCGGCGCGCCAAGCGCGAGCACAGGTCAAAGGCTAGTTCCGGTATCGGGACTTCCAGCCACAAGCGCCTCTCGCGGTGCTGCTGAAACCGCTCGTGGTAGCGGTTGGCCTCGGTGCGAGACAGCGCCTTACGGGAGACATGGTGTTCGATGGCGTGGGTCCACTCGGCGACGTGCAAGGGCGTAAGCCAGACGGCAGGATTCGAAGCCATCCGGCGCTCGGCCTCCGGTGAATGGACCTCGGTGAGATAGAGCGAAACCAGGAAACTGGTATCGGCGTAAGTGTTCAATACCTTCCGCGCTCCTCAATCACCACGGCAGATCCGGGCAGGATGCGATCACCGATAATCTCCCGGCGCATCGCCGCCCAGTCTGGGTAGTTGCGGGGGGCTGCCGGCGAGGACTCCGGCACAATGTGGGCCAGCAGACGCTCCCGCTCTCGAAGTTCGACGATCTGGCCCGCCCGCAGCCAAGCCTTCAGCCGGCGGGTGTCCCGAAGCTGGCGAAGGTTAACGCTGGGCATGACCCCATCGTGACACAAGCCGTGCCACATTGTCAAGAACCCACGACACAAGAGGAGTGTTGCGGCTATCCCCGGCAGACGATGAAGGTGCTATGATGTTTGGATTCGGAGCGGGAGGATTTTCGTTCATGCACGACAGTCCAGACCATCACGACGCCGAATTGCTGCTTCGGCTTTATGAGTTGCGGCGCGAAGAAAAGCTCCGCAGCGCCCGCGCGTGGTTCATCAGCCAGTTTCGCGCCAAGACACTCGAGGAGCTGCATCAGGTGTGCCCTCCTAATTCTGATGAGAACGCCTACTTCCGGATGACGATTGGCTACTGGGACATGGCCGCCTCGCTGGTGAATCGCGGCTTGATTCACGAGCAATTCTTCTTCGAGAACAACGGTGAGTTCTGGGCTGTGTGGGAGAAGGCGCGTGGGGTGATTCCTCTTCTGCGGGAGTCTCTCAAGAACCCGCATGCCTATGAGAACCTCGAGAAGCTGGCTCTCAAGTATGAAAAGTGGATGGGGGAACGGGCTCCGGGTCATCTGGAGGTGCGCCGCCAGCAGTTGGGTTCCTCGGCCGAGCAGGCTTCCGGGCGCACTTCCTGAAGGCTTGCTCGGTGCCGTCGACGACCTTTTGAGGACGAGTCCTTAGCGAAGGCCCCAAAACCAATATCCCGGTCCCACCCGCATATTGTGAATCAGCCCAGCCGGTGTTATGGCGGCCACCAGAAAGCCGCCGGCAGTCTGGGCTAGCGCGAGAGGCCAGATGTTGCGGTGGCGTGCAAACACTTCCGAGAAAATGAATCCGCCCAGAGTCGTGGCCGCCGTCAGCACCGGGTTGGGAAGATGCGCGGCTCCAAACATCACGGCCACCAGTAACGAGCTGAGGTGCCGGTTGCGAATCACGCTCATCAGCCGGTTGTGAAAGTATGATTGGACAAGATACTGCTGGCACAGGCACCAGAAGCCGTAGCGCCCCAGATAGGAGAGCGCCGCGAAATCAGGGATGACTAAGCGGATCCGGCCTGAGGCAAAGCCAGCCAGCATCAGCGGGACGTAGACGGCCAGCATCAAGGGCAGGACGACCTGCGCGCTGGAGCGCAGTTCGAAACGTGTCAGCCCGAGATCTCTCAAAGTATCGCGGTGCACGACCTGGGTTGTGAACACGACGACGAGGAGCAATATCCACAGACGCGGATGGCTGTATTGCCAGCGCCAGATGTCCAGGAGCACGCAGGCGTACAGGGCCGCCACTTCGGCTCCCGTCAGCACGCGTTTGACTTCTGCCTGCGCAACTGGCGGCCGTGTTTCGCGGGCCGCGGCTACAGTACCCATTGCAGCGCTATGACCCTTTTCCGAAGCAATCGCCGTCCGGCAGAACCGAAAGCGGCGTGCAGCGTTCGCGGTTCGATCTTCACCCGTAACCGAGTCTTGGCCTTCGCATTCTTGATTCCTGCTCTAGCGGCCCTGGGGCTGGTGATCGCGAGCGAACTGCCCGCTCGCGGATCCGGCCGTCACGTGCTGGTGGTCTCGGTGGACGGCATGAGTTCGAGCTATTACATGAATCCGCCCGCCGGACTCCGGATTCCCAACATCCACCGCCTGATGGCCGAGGGCAGCTTTGCCGAAGCCGTGGAAGGCGTCTATCCGACCCTCACCTATCCGTCGCATACCACGCTGGTCACGGGACGCCTGCCGGCCGAGCACGGCATTTACACGAACCTCTCCTCGCGCGTGCCGGGCAAAAACCCGCAGGACTGGTTCTGGTTCGCGAAGGCCATCAAAGTGCCCACTCTCTGGGACGAAGCGCGCGCGCATCATCTCACCACCGCGTCCGTGGCCTGGCCGGTCACGGTGGGTGCGCCGATCGATTGGGATGTGCCCGAGATCTGGAACCCCGCTAAGGGCCAGGAGCCCAACCTGGCTTACGTGGCGCGCTTTGTGAATCCGATCACGCTGCTCGAGGCGGGAGTGGCGCTGGGCTTGCCACGGCGAGGCAGCGAGGACGACGGCAACCGCACGCGCGTCGCGTCCTACTTCTTCGCCCGGCACGAACCCAATTTGACCCTGCTGCACCTCGAAGCTCTGGACGCGGCCGAGCACGACGCTGGACCTCGGAGTCCTGCGGCCAACGCTGCTCTCGAGCGCGTTGATGTTCACATCGGAGAGCTGCTCGGCGCGGTCAAGCAGGCGGACCTCGAGAGATCGACGGATGTATTCGTCGTCTCCGATCACGGGTTTCTGTCTATTGATCGCGTTATCCGGCCGAACACTCTGCTGGTCAAAGCCGGGTTGCTCACCGCAAATTCCAAGGGCGAAGTGACCGGCGGCAAGATCACCACCGTGGTCAACGACGGGTCGTTCTTTATCTACTGGCCCCAAGATTCGGATTTCCGTGCCCAGATCGATGCCGCGCTCAAGCCGCTGTGCGACCAGGGACTGGTGTGGGCCGTGTTCGACCAGCAGGCCCTGCACGAAATGGCCGCCGACCCCGACGCACGTCTGGCCCTCGAAGCTCCGGCAGGCGCCGAGTTCGAGGCTGACGCGAGCGAACCCGTGGTCAGGCCGCTCGATCCCCCAGGAGGAACGCACGGTTACCTTCCTTACCGTCTTGGTCTTGAGTCCTCATTCATAGCCTGGGGTCCGGATATCAAGTCCGGCGTCGACCTTCATCGCATCCGGCTTACCGAGGTCGGCCCCACGATCCTCGAAGCCATGGGGATTCATGATCCGAAGTTCGGCGACAACCCGCCACTCGACGTCATCTTCAAGACCCAGCCAGAGGCGGCCGCTGCCCAGCCGGGTTCCACGGCGCCCACCCAGAGTGCTCGCTAAGCGTCATCACTCGCCGCCACTCGCGGCCTGCCTTGGTCGTGAGG
>DATDGR010000222.1:0-18508 GCA_036521995.1 Terriglobia bacterium
ATCTGAATGCTTCGACCGAGCCGGGCGCCAAAGCAGTCTCTCTGGAGGAAGCGGTGCGCACGGCCGTGCGCCGCTTGCGCGGCGTGTTAGCGCTGGCCATCGTGTCCACGCGCGATCCCGGCGAAGTGGTGGCCGTGCGGCAAGGACCACCCGCCGTCATCGGTCTGGGCCGCGACGAGTACCTGGTGGCGAGCGATGTGCCGGCCATCCTGTATCACACACGCGACCTGTTTTTCCTGGCCGACGGCGACCTCGCCGTCCTCACTGCCAACGGCGTGAAGCTCACCGATTTTGACGGACGGCCGGTCTCCCGGCGGGTGCAGCACATCAACTGGGAGCCGATGCTGACTGAAAAGGGTGGCTTCCGTCACTTCATGCACAAGGAGATCTACGAGCAGCCGCGCGCCGTGCGGGACACTTGCCTCGGCCGCATTTCGCCCGAAACCGGCCAAGTGTTCCTGGACGAAATGGAGATCAGCGAGGCTGAGTTTCGCGCTTTCAGCGGTATTACCATCGTGGCGGCGGGCAGCTCGCGCCACGCCGGTCTGGCCGGCAAGATCATACTGGAGCGTCTGGCGCGCCTGACGACCGAGGTGGATTACGCCTCGGAATTTCGTTACCGCGACCCGCTGGTGGATTCCTCCACTTTGACCGTACTGGTAACCCAATCGGGTGAGACGGCGGACACGGTGGCCGGGCTGCGCGAGGCGCGCGCCAAGGGCTCGAAGACGCTCGCTATTTGCAACTCCCTCGGTAGCATGGTGCCCCGCGAGGCCAACGGCGCCATCTACACGCACGCCGGGCCAGAAATCGGAGTGAGCGCGACGAAGACGTTCACGGCGGAGCTGGTGGCGCTGTATCTGTTTGCCATCTACCTGGGCCAGATTCGTAACCGGTTAGAGGCTGACGAGGCGCGGCAGCTCCTGGCAGACCTGGTGGCCTTGCCGCGCCAGCTCGAATCCGTCCTGCAGCACGACGAGGAGATCGAGGAGCTGGCCCGTGAGTTCCAGCGTGCCCCGGATTTCCTCTTTCTCGGCCGCGGCGTCCACTTTCCGATCGCTCTCGAGGCCGCCCTCAAGGCCAAGAAGGTCTCGTACATTCATGCTGAGGGATACCCGGCGGGCGAAATGAAGCACGGGCCGGGGGCGCTGATCACCGACGGTTTGCCGGTGGTGGTGATCGCCACGACCGATCCGGGCTCGCCCGGGGGCCGACTGCGCTACGAACGCACGCTGGTGAACATCAAGGAAGCCAAGGCACGCGGGGCCAGCATTATCGTGCTGGTCACGGAGGGCGATTCCGAGGCGAGCGAAATGGCCGACCACGTGATCAGTTTGCCTCCCACCAACGAGCTGCTCTCCACCGTGCTGGAAGCAGCCCCACTGCAGCTTCTGGCCTATCATCTGGGGGTGCTGCGCGGCTGCGACGTGGATCAGCCGAGAAATCTGGCGAAGTCGGTGACGGTGGAATAGGCGGCGCTTCACGAACCAACGGAGAATGGTAGCGAAGCCAGCCAGAGATTACTCCGCCGGCACAAATACCACGCAAACGGGCGAAGGAACTTCCACCACCTGGCCGGTGGGCGTTAGCTCGCCGGTCGCGGGGTTTACCTGGAAAACCACAATGTTATCGGAGTTCTGATTGGCTGCCAGTAGATACGCGCCCGTCGGATCGATGGCAAAATTGCGCGGTTCCTTGCCCAGGGTCGGAACGTGCTCGACGGACTTCAGTGTGTGCTTGGCGGGATCGATGGCGAACACGGCGATGGCGTCTTCTCCGCGATTCGAGGCATACACGAACTTGCCTGAGCGCCCCATTGCAATCTCGGCTGCGGTGTTCTCGCCGGTGAATCCTGGAGGCAGCCCAGGCACCGTCTGCAACTCATGCAGGGTTCCTTGCGATCCATTGTAGGAAAATGTGGTGACGCTCGACTTGATTTCGTTGAGCAGGTACACGAACTTGCCACTCGGGTCGAAAACAAAGTGTCGAGGGCCGGAGCCCGGATTCACGCTAGCCGAAGGTGGATCGTTGGGTACCAGCGAACCGGCCTTAGCGTCGAAGCGATAGACCAACAGCTTGTCGACGCCAAGGTCTGCCGCCAGGGCAAAGCGATTGTCCGGCGAGACGGCAATGTCGTGTGCGTGGGGCCCCTCCTGGCGCTGCAGGTCCACGCTGTGGCCTTGGTGCTGCACAAAGGCCGAAGCTTTGTCCAGGCCTCCGCCGGGAAGCACCGGAAATACCGCCACGCTACCGCTGCTGTAATTGGCGACCAGAACGTATTTCCCGGTTCGATCGAGCGAGACGTAACAAGGATCGGTGCCACCCGACGAAATCTCACTGAGCAAGGTGAGCCTGCCGGTATTCCGATGGATGGCGAAGGCGCTCACCGCCCCGGTCTTTTGGCCTCGGAAGTCCTGGGTCTCATTCACGGCGTACAGGAACCGGTGGCTTGGATCGACAGCGAGAAAAGACGGATTCACGGTCTCCACCGCCAGCGGACCGAGCGGCGTCAGCCGGCCGGATTGGAAGCGGTAAACATAGATACCCTTGCTGTCGCGTACGGTGTAGGTGCCGACATAAACCAGGTACGACGCGCTCCTGGGCACAGCTTTGGTCTGGGCCTGGACCCGAGCGGTCGGAGCGAACGATGTCAACAGGAATGCCGACACAGCGGAGTATTTCCGGAGCGCAGTCTTCATGGCAACGCAAAACCGCATGCAATCATCGGCCGATTTCTCAAACCGCAATTTGAGCTAGACGGTTCGGCCGGCCGACTCATGCAACCACGGGGCTTAGGAGGAGGACCTGTACAGAGTACAGGTCCTCCATCGACTACCAAGCGGTGTTGAACACCAGATTATAAGCATTGACGGTGCCGATGCCGGTGGCAAAGTCCCAGCCCGGCGTGGCGCCGAACGACGGCTGATACGATTTGGCGGCGGTCGTAGCCGACACGTTGCCCACGCACTTCGCACCCACCCCACCACCACCTGAAAGCGCGCAGACCACGTTCCCGGTATAGCCCTGACCGGCGTTTGTGAGCGTGATGGCCGTGACCTTTCCGCCCGATGCTGTAGCCGTACAAGTGGCTTGTTTTCCGCCGGGATATATAGTTCCGCCCGTAGGTGAGAGGTATTTCTGCAGGTTGGAGGGGGCGGCGAACTTGCAGGTCGGATTGCTGGTGTAGCCGGACCCGGCGGCCGTAATGGTGACGCCGGTAAGGGGCTGAGTGCTGACCACGCCGTAGGTGTCGCCCGTGGGGAGATAGCAGCCGACCTTGTACTTGCCGTTATATTTGCAATCCACGTCGCTGTCACCCTGGGTTACGTCATAGAAGGTACAGGATGTGGTACCGCTGCTCGGCGGATTGTTGATGGAGTAACACGTGCTGTTCCCGCTCGATCCGAATTCGCTCTTGGCGATGGAGTAGTAAGTGGGGTTAGGATTGCCCGCTCGGATGCCATGTTCCTCGTCGACCAGCGCCTGAATGGAGGCCATCACGGGCGCTGACACCGATGTTCCGCCCACCCCGGCCCAGGTGCTGGGCGCACCGGTGCAGGCGACGCCACCGCTCGCGGGGTCGGAGGCGCAGATGGTGACATAGTGACTCCACAGACCATTGGCCGCGAAGAGCGAAACGTCCGGAATGTCGCGCACCCTGTCACCGGGATTGCCAAACAGGCCTGACTGCCAGGACGGCTTCGCGTATCCCGCGCAAGTGCCGTTGACGATCGCCTGATTGGGGTTGGCCGAAGCTCCGGTGGCACAGCCACTGGGCCCGCCGCTCCCGGCGGCGGTATCGACGAAATCCGCACCAGTCGTGGTTTGGCAGAAGGCCGGAACCGAGCTGCCTTCGACATTGGAAAGGAGCCAGCCGGCGCAGGAACTGTTCCACGGAATTTCCGGAATGTACGACTTAGCCGAACCGAAAGTCGTTCCGTTGGTTGAATTCCAATATGTGCTTTGAGGCAGGCCGCCTTCGAGGGAGTTGTAAAGATCCTCGAAGTCCGTCCCGCCCACCGAGACGTTATAGGGTGTTTCACCCCAACCGCTGATATTAATACCGGACAGCGCGTAACTGTTACCGGGACTGAAGTCTCGCGCGCAACCGGACGCACCATCATCACCCGCAGAAGCGAAGACGGAAACGCCCGCCGCTGCCGCCGATTGAAAAGCCGAATTGAAGGCCGCGTTGGAACTTGCACCAGTGACCACCTCACAGATGCCATAGCTCATGCTGATAATCGCTGGCGGACTGCCGGCGCTGACGAGGTTCTGGATGGCAATCAAGCCGCCAAAAGTGGTGCTGGTATCGGCGCAGGTCGCCACTTGGATGGACGCGTCGGGGGCCGTGGCGCTGGCGACTTCCGCGTCCAGGTCAGCCTCAACGTCATCTAGGTTGGTACCAGGGTCGGTGCAATTGCTGCCCGCATTGGGATGAGTAGTCGTGACCGTGCCCGTGTACCCCGGCAGAAACGTGTTGCGATAGGTAGTGACGTCGTTCTTGTAAGTGTCGCTGTTTTCGACCACCACGATCGTCTGGCCCGTGCCGTTGACACCCGCCGCAAAAAGAGGCGTCAGGTTGTAAATGGTCTGGAAGTCCGCGGGCACGAGGGTATAGAACGTCGAGCCTCCGCTCACGAAAGTGTATTGGGCGCGGGTCTTGTACATGGCGTGCGGTTTGAAGTTGTTCAGAGAAACTACGCCGACCACGGCGGGCGCGAGCGCTTCCGGGATCTGTGGGTCACTCATGTTGGCGAAGTGCTGCTCGCCATTTACGTCGAGGTAATGAATCTCAGTGTGGAACGCCTCGTGGATCTGACCAGCGGTGCCGGAGATGTCCATGACCATATGGTTGGGATAGACGTAGTGGACGGTGAAGCCATGCGATTCCAGCCATCCTTTGATGGCTTCGATGTCCGCGTCCGCCAGGCCATACTTCTCGCCGAGTTCGTCCGGCTTCAGCCAGTGGCGGAAATTCGGCGAATTCTTGTCCTGCTGCTCGTCAAGGTACTGATCGAGCGCTGCCTCCTGCTCTGGCGAGCGCCGCAACTGGAGCAGCATGTGGTCCATGGGGAACCCGTCTGGAACGCGTCCACGGTCGTTGATGGCCGCGGCCTCAGGACGCGTGTTCCCAGCCAGCGTCACCAGCTTGTTTTCGTCGATTGCCTGGGTGATCAGAATGGTCCTGCCTGACTCATCTCCGTGCGCCCACAACCGCGAGCTCCGCCGAACCGCGAAAACCAGCGCCACTGTAGCCAGCGCGACAGCGCCGAGCCCGACTCTTCGAATCATGGCTGTCCGATTCTTTCTCCTCATAACACCATCCCCTCTTTGTATTGGAATTTGTTGTGCGGGCACTTGATCCCCAGTCCCCCCGCGCTCGGAATTATACACTGGTTTGTCTCCAGCCGCCCGCCCGCGCGTCGAAACATCGACTAAAGTGATTGATAGAAATAGGGATATCCACCTTAAGTTTGATCGATCCGCGTCCCAGATGGGTTATTACGTTCGGATCTTTGCTTTGAACTGCCCCCAACAAGCTCATGGGCAGGCTCCGGGCAACGTAGTCGAAGGCGTAGGTGTACTCACTTCTAAGCTAACATAGAGTAAACTTACACGATTGTCAAGACCCGACCTCAGCCATCTATTTCCTAACTGCGGTGACGTCTTCGTTAGTTGAGGATCATCGGGAGATCAATCGAGTGAGGGCGCCATCCTATGGCCGAGCGTAACCGAATGTACGAAATGGAGCCTTAGCCTCACTGAGAACGCTCCAACCCTAAGGCGTGCCACGGGCGCCTACTGGAGGGTAATCGTGCAGGTTTGGGAAGGAGAGCAACTCAAGGTGAGCGTTCCTCCATGCTCAAGAATGATGAGTGATCCGGTGCAGGGATTCTTCTTGGTACCTGCCCACGTTTGATTGTCAAGCTTGAGATCGCTACCCTCGTTGCCCACGCTCTTGTACGTGATGGAGGCTAGGGTGGCCTGCGCGGGAGGATTGCTGCGGTTGCAAGGCGTCACTTGAAACGTCGCGCGACGGAAGCTTTGGCTGGCCGCCGGAACCGAGATCTGCTGGATCGAACCACCCTGGATCTGGAATGAGCTTGGGCTTAGCTTGAACCCCGGGCTAAAGGAGCCGAGCAGACTACCGATGGCGCTCGACCAGGAAGGTGGAGAGTAATTTCCCTGGTCGGCGGGCGGGCTCCCTTGGTTGTTGCTTGCCCCTAACCCAAGCACGATGGCGAAGGCCACGGCCACCACGATCAACACTATGAAAACCGCCTTGTTCATTTGATCCTCACCATCAGCGCAGCGAAGATAAAGTATACATCCACAACGCGCAACCGTCCGGGTCAAGCTGATCTGGGCTGCGCCAGGACTCATCGGCCGTTGCCCGGGGTGGCGAAGAGTGCTGCCCCTCGATCGGGTTGCTGCGGCCAGCCGTGGGTATGGGGTAATCAACTTTTTCATCTCTCATTGTCAGAGATTCAGGTTAGAATTAGCGGCTCAAGTAACGTTTGGCCTGCCAAATAGGGCGGAGCACAGACGAGTGGCAGGAGGCGCCGATTAGGCGCCAACCCGTGACGCGGGCAAAGATTGCGGACGTGACTTTCGATCATGATCGATCAGGTTGATCGGCGGCTCCGAGACTGGGCCAAGGGCGTGGTGGAAGGAGTTGAAGTGCACCTTGACGCACCCAAAGGCGCAGAGGCGGGGCGGGGGATTGGGTTGTACCTGATGGAGCTGGCCAGTTTGCCTCCGCCCAGTACCCACAAGTTGCCGCCGTGGCAGGTGGCACTACGCTACCTGGTGACGACGTGGTCGGAAGAGGCGGAGGACGCGCACCGGCTGCTCGGGGAGTTGGTATTCGCCGCCATGGGGAACTCGGAATTCCAGGTGGAGCTCGAGCCGGTGGCGGTGGAGGTTTGGAGAGCCTTTGGCATAGCGCCGCGTCCGTCGTTTGTGCTGCGGGTTCCGCTACAGCAGCAGCGTCCGGGGCCGAAGGTGAAGCTGGTGCGCGCCGCCCCGGTGGTGAAGACCTCCGCGGTAGTGGGGCTGCATGGCGTGGTGCGCGGGCCCCAGGATATTCCCCTGGCGGGGGCGGAAGTGCAGATCCCGGCGCTGCGCCTGACGACGCAGACGGACTCTAAAGGGCGGTTTTACTTCGCCGCCGTACCGGGTGCAGGCCAGCCGAAAGCTTTACGGGTAAGAGCGAAGGGCCAAGAAGTCAACGTCACCACCGACGAGAGCTATGGTGATGCCAGCCAGCCCGTCTTGATCCGTTTCGACGTAGGGGAGGACTAAAATGCCACTCTCTTCATATTTGACGCCCGGCGTTTATGTGGAAGAGATCTCGACCGGACCGCGGCCGATACAGGCCGTAGGCACGAGCACTGCCGGTTTCGTGGGAGAAGCGCCGGACGCGGGCGCGGGGCTGAACGAGGCGGTGGCGATCAACAGTTGGGCGCAGTTTCTGAAAGAGTATGTCCCCGCAGGTGCGGTCAGCACCACCTTGTCGCACGGGGTGTTCGGCTTTTTTCAGAACGGCGGCCGGCGCTGCTACTGCGTGAACGTAGGCAAGGGTCAGGTGCTCGCGGGCGGGGGGCGGGAGCGGAAGGGAATTGAGGTTCTGGAGGAGGTGGAGGAGGTCAACATCGTGGCGGCGCCGGGTTTCACGCGGCCGGAGGACTACGAGGCGTTGCTGAGTCACTGTGAGAATCTGAAGGACCGGATCGCCATCCTGGACGCGCCGGAGGAAGTGAAGAACGTGGATGATCTCACCCAGGTTGGGGCGGCGGCGGCAGCGCCAAAAGGGGGAAAGACGGCAGGTGGCGCGGGCGAAGAAAAGGGACCCCCTTCGCCAGCCAAGGGTCAGGGACTGCGACCGCGGGTGTCGGACCGCGGTTACGGAGCCTTTTATTTTCCCTGGATCACGGTGCGGGATCCGCTTTCGGCTAAGGATCTGGTGGACGTGCCGCCCTCGGGGCACGTGGCGGGGATCTACGCCCGGACGGACGCCACCCGGGGGGTTCACAAGGCTCCGGCCAATGAACCGATACGCGGGGCCCTCAACCTGACGTATCGCCTGACGGACGCCGAACAGGGGGTGTTGAACCAGGGCGGGGTGAACTGCCTGCGTTTCTTCCCGCGAGAGGGGGCCCTGGTGTGGGGTGCGCGAACGGTAGCGGACGGGGCCAGCGAGTGGAGGTACGTAAACGTACGCCGGCTGTTCAACATGATCGAGGAATCGATCGTGCGAGCCACGCGCTGGGTGGTGTTTGAACCCAATGACACGGCGCTGTGGAAAGCCATCCGGCGGGACATCAGCGCCTTTTTGACGCTGGTGTGGCGAGACGGAGCCTTGATGGGGGCCACGCCCGAAGAGGCGTTCTTCGTGCAGTGTGACGCCGACACGAATCCGCCCGAAGTGATCGACGCCGGTCAAGTAGTGACGCTGGTGGGCCTGGCACCGGTGAAGCCCGCGGAGTTCATCATCTTCCGCATCGGCCAGCATGCTGGGGGAGCGGAAATAGAAAGCGCCTAGAGACGCGAAGGAGGTTCGAATGCCTGAAGCTGCTGAGCGGCCGCCGGCCGCCAATCAGTCGGGAGCACAGCCGGGGGTCTTCAACGATCCGTACCGGTCCTACAACTTCAAGTTGGTGATTCAGGGCGTGACCGAGGGGCACTTCACTGAGTGCACGGACTTGTCGATCAAGATTGACGCTATCCGCTACCGGGAGGGCGGTCAGAGCCAGATCGTGCACCGGATTCCGGGTCAGGTGGAATACGGCGACATTACTTTGCGATACGGGCTCACCTCGTCGGCAGAGCTGTGGAACTGGCTCATGACGGGAGTCAAGGGAAAGGTGGAGCGCAAGAATGTCTCCATCGTGATGCTGGAGAGCGATGGGGTTGCGGAGGTTCTGCGCTGGGATCTCGTCAATGCCTGGGTGTCGGAGTGGCGCGGGGCTCCGCTGGATGCTCTGGGGCGGCAACTGGCGATCGAGTCGATTACGCTGGTGTTCGAGACGCTTGACCGGGGGTAGTTCTTGCCTGAGGCTCGATCCATAACAACTGTGCGGCGGTGGTTGGCGCAAACGTTGCGGCGCTGGTCCGAGTTGGTCCTGCCGGAAGATGACAGGTCTTCCACGATCACTCCGACACTCGAGGGACCTGGCGGCGCAGAGGGATCGGCCGATGGGGCGGCACGGCCCGAGGGACATCAGCCGGAGTCGGCGGAAGCGGTTCGTCGAATGCTCGGCGAACCGCCGCGCCACTGGGTGGAGCTCGTGCGTCATGCCGCTCCCGACTTGCTCCGTCCAGCCAGGAGTCGGACGATGACCCGTCGTGTGGTGTCTCCGCCACTCACGGACCATCGCCGGGATAATGAGGAGAGTGTCGCGCCGAGCCTTAGGTCAGCAGAGGTCGGCGCCACCGCCCAAACGACAGAGCCCACAGTAGGCGCGGGTCCTGTCCCGCCGCTGGAATCAAAGGTGGAGGCGTTTTGGGGGCGGCAGCCGATGCCGAACCGCGCTACCGGGGAACGAGCCATTCCCGGTTCTGCGCAACCATCAGGGGAGAGAACTCGCTCAGCGACAGTCCACAACGCGCCGCAGCCAGGCGAAGACTGTAATACTTTGCCGCAGAAGTTCTCGCACCCCATGGTCGTTGGACGGAAAGGATGGGGTCCTAACCCCGCCAATGAAGTCCCCACCTGCCGCTCAATGGTCTTCCTTATCCCAAGGGGGGAGGAACCGGGGATGAGGGGACCGTCATCGGGCGGCGGGGTTGAGAGTCCGCCCTTGCAGACCACCCCATCTGAGTTAGATGGACCTACGATAGCAAGTGCTAACTCCCGGCCCCATGCCTTGCCAGAGCGAAGCGAGGATTCTTGGCCGCAGCTGCCGGAGAACCTCGCGCCCGGGCCGTCAAACCGAAACCTCAAGCTGCCGTCGGAAAGAACCTTAAAGATCGCTCACGAGGAGACCAGTCCATCGATCGAGTTGTCCGATCTTGTGAATGGCCGCTGGCCGGAACTTCTTCAAGAAACGCCTTCAAGTGCGGATGAGTGGACGGAAGCTCTCCGCGCTCGGGAGCGTGCGAGCCGGCTGGACGCTGAACAGCGGGGAGGCGACTGATGGAACGCGTGGCCTTCCTGGTCGAGAAAACAGGGGAGCGTATTCCCTGTCTCTTGAACCCTGCCAGCGTGATCGTCCGCCGGCTGGCCGGAGTTCGGTCCCGGCACTCGACCACGGGCCCCCTGACAGGGGCGGGACTAAAGGATGACCCGCTGCATTACACGGGGGGCGGCACGACCGAGATCAATCTTGATCTCCTTTTTGACGTTTCCATTGCCGGGTCTTCGATCAGCACTGGCGACGTGCGGGATCTCACACGCCCGCTCTGGGAACTGGCAGAGGGCACCTCCGAAGGTGACGGATTCAGCCAGCCCCCTTTGGTCCGTTTCGTGTGGGGGAAGGCGTGGAACATTCCAGGCGTTGTGGTGGCCGTGGCAGAGCGCCTGGAGAACTTCGGGGCGGACGGTGCCCCCGGGCGCTCGTGGCTGCGAATGCGTCTCTTGCGGGTGTCTGAGCGTGTCCTTCCAAGGCCCGAAGCTCCGACACTCGGCCCGTCGATACCGGCCGTGCCCGAGGGCGCGGAAATCGCTTCCAGCCAAATGCTCGTGCACGAAGTGAGAGGCGGAACCCGTGAGACGCAGGAAGAAGGGGGCTCGCCGGCTCGCCTCGATGCGATCGCGCACCAATACTGTGGCCATCCGTGGTGGAAGCCGATCGCCCAGTTCAATAACATCGATGACCCCACGCGAATCCCGCCCGGAACCCTGCTCAAGATACCGCAGGATTGGATCTCGAAGGAACCCGCGTGAGCTCCACTCTGGCGTTTCCGCGAACTGCGGTGCAATTGGACGGGCGCGCTCTCGCTGAAGAGGATACCGGAACCCTTGAAGCGGTTCGCGTCCAACAGTGGCTCTCCCTGCCCACGCAGTGTGAACTTGCTTTCTTCAATCCAGAGGGCCCGCTCGCCGATGCTGCTCCTACTGTCGTAGGTTCCTCCCTTCGCGTCGAGGTGCTGGGGCACGCAGATCCGCTTTTCGTCGGAGAGGTGACGGCCGTCGAGTACACGCATGAACCTTCAGCGGGACTGCAAGTTCGAATCCGCGGCTACGATGTCTTACACCGTCTTCGAAAACGCCAGCCGGTCCGGGCCCACGTGCAGGTCACTCTAGAGGATTTGGCCCGTGAGCTGGTCAGTGACCTTGGGCTTTCGGTCGAAGCTGTCGAACCCGGTCCGGTTTGGCACCGCCTGATCCAACACCGCCAATCGGACCTGGGGCTCGTGCGAGAGGTGGCCGAGCGTTGCGGCCTGTTCCTCGCTTTGCGGGGGAACGTCCTGCACGTGATCACGCTCGAAGGTATCGGAGGACCGCTCCCGCTGAAGCTCGGGGAGTCCTTGCTCGAGGCTCGAATCGAAGTGAACGGGGACTCGGTCTGTCGATCCGTGCTTGCGTCCGGTTGGGATCCGTGGCATATCGAACGTCACGAAGGGCGGGCGAGCGCGTCGAGAGTTGGACGGGCAGTGAAGGCGGAGGTCTTGCCGAGCCGGGTAGGAGGCACCGGCGAGCGTATATTGACCAATGAGACGGCTCAAGACGACCCCCAGGCGGACGCTCTTGCCCAAGCGGAGCTAGACTTGCGGGTGGCGCGCGAGGTCACGTTGTGGGGAGTGGCAGAGGGCGATCCTTGCCTGCTGCCGGGCGCACGAGTCGACGTCGAAGGTCTGGCCGGCCCACTGGCCGGTCAGTATGTCTTGACCTCGGTGGTCCATACCATTGATCGGCGCAGAGGCTTCGTCTCCGAAATCTCATCGGTTCCCCCGAAACCAGGGGAACGCTCAAAGGCGTTGAGTGCGGCGCCGGGCATCGTCACTCGCGTGGATGACCCCGATCACCGGGGGCGAGTGCGCGTCTCGCTGCCCACGCTCGGGAACATGGAAACCGAGTGGATGGGCGTCCTCGCGACGGCTGCCGGCAGGAAAGGGCTGGTGGCGCTTCCCGATGTGGGAGATCACGTTCTCGTGCTCTTCAACGCCGAAGATCCCGCTCAGGGGTTAGTGGTTGGCGGACTCTATGGCGCCAATGTTCCGTCCGATTGGGGTATTGAGGGTGGTTCGGTCCAGCGCTATACCTTCTTGACGCCGGGCGGGCAGAAACTTGGGCTCGATGATTCCCGAAAACTGCTTCGTTTGGAGAACAGCAACGGCAGCTATCTCGAACTGGGGCCGGAAAAGGTCATGCTTCACTCGCAGGCGGACCTCGAGATCGAGGCGCCCGGCCGCTCGGTGGTTATCCGGGGAACTGCGGTGGATTTCCAGAAGGCTTGAATGCTCTGGTTGACCGAAGATGCGGTCCTGGTTTGCAAGCATGAGAACGGGAGGGTTCATCTTGCGCCTCTGCAAGGCGTGGTTACCGTCGGCGGGCGAAGAGTTCTGGTTGAGAAGGACCCCGAAGGCAGGCCGATTACCGGCTGCCCGAATGTGGGCGCCACCATAAAGCCGTGCCTGCACACCCTGGCGGTAACCGAGGGATACTCTGACTTCCTAAAGATCGAGGGACGAAGGCTTTGCCTTGAGAAGGTCACCGGGCTGACGGACGGAACTCCCCCTGGTGTGGTCAAGTACAAGGTTCGGAGCCCGGGCCAGCAGTTCGTTCACGAGGAGAAATGACCAGACCTCCCTTTCGAGCCTGGCGATTTCACTTTCCCCGCCTTAGTGACGACGAAGCAACTCACCAAGCGCTGAAGACTAGTGAGACTTCTGAAGGCGGCCTGTCGCTTTCAACAGGTAGGGGTATAGAGATGGTGGCGGAAGAAGCATCGGTAAGGCAAGCGATCCTGCTGTTGCTCGCCACGCGACCCGGGGAACGCGTGATGCGCCCTGAATATGGTTGCGACCTGCATCGCTTGGTATTCTCGCCGAACGATGACACTACCGCGGGACTTGCCCGGCACTACGTGCAGCGCGCGCTGGAGCGCTGGGAGCCGCGCATCCAGGTCCTCCGCCTCGATGCCTCTCGAGTTGAGCAGGATCCCGCCCGGCTCGACATCCATTTGGAGTACCGGGTGCGCGCAACGCAGCGGACCGAGCAGCTAACCTTTCCTTTGAGTCTTTCAGGAGAGAGAATCTGATGCCGCTTCAGTCGCCCAACCTGGACGACAGAAACTTCGACCAGCTTTTGCAAGAGGCTACTGAGAGGATCAGGCGGTCTTGTCCTGAGTGGACCGACCTCACTCCCGGCGACCCGGGCATGGCTCTCGTGGAAGTCTTTGCCTTCCTCACGGAGACGATGATCTATCGTTTGAACCGTCTGCCGGAGAAGGCGTACATCGAGTTCCTTCGCCTTATTGGCGTGAAGCTCCAGCCGCCTTCAGCAGCGACCGTTAGCCTGTTGTTCAGCCTGAGCCGCGCTTCCGATAAGCCGGTCGAGATTCCTCGCGGCACGCGAGTGACGGTTTCGCGGTCCACCAGTGGGACGGAGCCGCCGGTCTTTGTCACGGCGAGGGCGGGCGTGATCGAGCCTGGCAAGACGGAGGTCGAGATTCTGGCGCACCATTGTGACCCCGTTGAGGGGGAACTGGCCGGGAAGGGAACCGGCCTCCCAGGGCAATGGGTGACAGCGCGCCGGCCGCCCATCATCGCACCCACCGGGGAGGAGTTAGACCTTGTTGTGGGAGTCGAGGCGACGCCTTCCGAGCTGGAGGAGCGAGCACCGGCCTTGCGCTTTCAGGGCAAGGCCTACCGCGTCTGGCGTGAAGTGGAAAACTTCACAAATCTGGGGGACGATCGGTTCGTTTACATTGCCGATCGAATGATGGGCACCATCACCTTTGCTCCGGAGGCGCGGATGTTGGGTGAGGACGGCCACCTGGACGATGCGCCGCGTCCTCTCGGAGCCTTCCCTCCCGCCGGGCGGGAAATTCGCCTGTGGTACCGCCGGGGAGGCGGGCCGTACAAGGCGGATGCAAATACCTTGACGGTGCTCAAGGATCCCATTCCCGGTGTGCTGGTGACAAATTCGAAGCCGGCGACGGGCGGGCGGGCCGCGGAGACCCTCGAGAACGCGTTGGGCCGTGGCCCCCAGGATCTCCATTCGCTCCGGCGCGCCGTCACGGCGCGCGATTTTGAGCTCGTGGCGCTGCGCAGCTCGGGGGCCGTCGCACGCGCGCGGGCGCTCACCAAGGCAGGACTGTGGAAACACGCGCAGCCCGGCACTGTCGAAGTGCTGCTCGTCCCCCAGCTCCCCGAAGACGAACGGGGGGGTGGTCAAGTCACAGCCAACAGGCTTCACGAGCACGACACCGACGTGGCTCGGCAGCAGATCCAGTCGGCACTCGAAGAGAGGCGCCCGCTCGGCACCACCTGCGAGGTCAATTGGGCGCGATACAAAACGGTAAAAGTGCAAGCCAGGTTTGTGGCTCACCCGGAGGAAGATGCCGCTGCCGTGAAGGCCCGGATCCTCGAGGATCTTCATCGAACCGTAAACCCGTTGCCAACCGACACGCATCCGGGCTGGCGGTTCGGACAAGCCTTGCGCGTTTCCCACGTTTTTGATATCGCGCTGTCGGAGCCCGGCGTAAGCTACGTGGACCGCGTCAAGTTCGTGGTGGACGAGGTTCCGCAGAACGAAATCCATTGCTTGGCGGGAGACGCTTTCCAGCCGCATACATGGTACGCGGGCAGCGGTTCGATGCTATTTCGCTCCGTTGACGATGGCGATGGCTGGGAGCCTGTGGGTCGTTTCCCTGAGGAAGATGTGAAAGTTGTCCGCCAGCACCCTGACCGGGCCGGTTTGCTTGCCGTCTGCACTAGCCTCACAGGAGCTAATGAGGGTTCCCGCGTCCACATCTCTCAGGACTGCGGTGAAACGTGGGAGCCAGTACCGCGCGAAACAGCCTTTAGCATCCAGGACGCCACCTGGGTTATCCGCGAAGGCAACCCGGTCCTGTTACTTGCGACGGCCGTTGGGCTCTACGAGGTGGGTATGCAGCCCGAGAGCTCACCCGTTCAGGTTTTTGTGCATGCGAAGGATTCCAACGGATTCTACGCGGTTGCGGCCTCCCCCAACCAGGCAGGAGGGATGAGCGTGGCAGTGTCTGCCCGCGCCACAGGAGGCGTTTTTCTTTCGAACGCCGGGGGAAAGGCGAACACCTTTCGAAACATTGGGCTGGCGGGTGAGGACGTTCGCGTTCTTGCCGTGCAGCAGGAGGGGCCGGTCTACTTCCTCTGGGCGGGCGCGATGGCGGATGCCGGCGATCCGGGAAAGGGCTGCTTCACTTGGAATCTGTTGGGAGATGCCGACCCGCCAGAAGGCTGGCAGGCGTTCGGTAAGAACTGGACCGGCGGAAGCTGTCAAGACATCGCTTTTCAAGGAGCCAGGATTGTGGCGGCGTCGCATCACGCGGGAGTGCTGCAACTCGCCGCCCGCCGGGATGATGCCCGGTGGGAGGCGCCCTCTCTTGGATGTGGGCTGCCGCTTCGCGAAAAGGAGCACCTGTTCTACCCGGTTGAAGTGGTGGCGGCCGATCGTGAGGGGAGGCTCATCCTGGCGGGCGGCTCGAGTGGAATCTACCGCAGCAAGGATGAAGGGGTGTCTTACCTCACCTGCTCAAGCAATGTGTTCACAGACAGAGTGACTTTGCCGCCCACCTGGCTTTTTTGTTCCGGCGCGCACGAAATCGAAGTGGTGAGTGAAGATGAAGCAGAACGAGATTAAGCATTTGCTGCCCGGCATTTTCCGGCGCACGCTGCGCGAGGGTAACCCTCTTTCGGCCATCGTGGAGATCATGGAGGCGCTGCACGCTCCCTCGGAGGAAAAGCTGCGTGGACTGGACGCGAACTTTGATCCCCGCCGGGCTCCGGACGCCTTTGTTCCGTTTCTGGCGCGATGGGTTGACCTGGACCGGCTCTTTGAGAGGCCGCTTGAAGCAACGCAGCCACGCCGATCGACGCCTCGAATGCTCCCCAGCGGCCTGGGTCGCCTGCGCGAATTGGTCGCGAGTGCGGCTTACGTCTCGCAATGGAGAGGCACCTCCAAGGGCCTGCTCTTGTTGTTGGAAACCGCGACCGGAATGAGTGGTTTCGAAATCGAGGAGCGGGTCCCAGGGCCTGGGGGAAGACCGCGGCCCTTTCACTTCCAACTGCGCGTCCCTCTGGAGGCGGCGTCTTGCCGCTCCTTGATCGAAAGAATCGTGGAGTCGGAGAAGCCTGCGTATGTGACTTGCGAAATCGAGTTCGGAGGCAAAGAGTCCCGACCCGCGAAAGGTCGAGGCACAGGTCCTGCTTGACCGCGGAAGGGAACCCTGATGTACTATGAAGTATATGTGATATCAGGTACGGAAAGCCGGGGTCTGACAAACAAACCTGGGATGTACCTTAGAATCAACCTGATACGAAATCGGCCGTTGAACTTACCGGTCAATGAGATCCGCAGATCCAAGCTGGCACCTCAGAAATCTCGTAAACCGAATTGGTACGAGTGGTCCAGGCCAGCGCATTTATTGATAAAACGTTTTATACACTCGAAGACTGGACGGGACGGAGCGTCGTGAAAGGGGAGTGATGGCGAGCGTCTTCAACATTACGACAGCTTCGAATACGGTGCATCTCGACGCCCGGGGGCAGGGAGAGATCGCATTTACCGTCTCAAACACCAGCCGGCGGCATCTGCGCGGTCGCGCCAAACTCGTTCCGCAAGACCCGGCCCAAAAAGGCTGGCTGACAGTGGTCGGTGAACCCGAGCGCGATTTGCCGTCCGGCGGAGTACAACAGTTTACCGTCCAGGTGTCGGTGCCAGCGGCCAGCAAGGAGGGTAAGTACGTTTTCCGCCTGGATGCGGTTTCGGTTCAGAACCCCGACGAGGACTACACTCAAGGCCCTGCGGTGGCTTTCACGGTGTCGAAACAAGAAGAACATAAGCCTTTCCCATGGTTGATAATTGCTGTCGCGGCGGTGGTGCTGGTGATCGGAGGCGTGACCGCCTACTTCCTCCCTGGCAGAAAGGTGCGAGTGCCCAATGTCGTGGGCTCTGACATCGCGGCGGCAAATGGCACGCTTCAGAAGGCAGGATTCCGCGGCGAGGAAGCCTCCAGAGTCACTTCCGAGGGAAAAGCACAAGACACTGTCTTAAGTCAGTCTCCGGGCTCTGGAGATCGGGTGAAGTCAGGTTCAACGGTTCAACTCACGGTGGCCGACGCCGGTACCGCGGTGCCCAACGTCTTGGGCTTTGCCCTCGACGGAGCGGTCAACGCGCTTCAGGGCGCGAAACTGCAAGTCAAGGCGGTAACCAGATCCGCCTCCGACAAGCCACCAGGCACCATTCTAGACCAGGATCCGCAGCCTGGGGGCTTGGTGAAGTTGGGCACGACGGTTTCGATCGGCGTCAACGAGCTTGTCAAAGTACCGCAAGTTGTGGGAATGAACGTGGAGGAAGCGAAGAGTGCCTTGGTGAGCGCTAACCTGACGGTCGGACAACTGAGGACTCACCTGACAGACGAAGGTGTGACAGGCACAGTGCTCAGTCAGAATCCCGCACAGGGGAGCATGGCGGAGATTGGCGCCGCGATCCAGCTTGAGACGGCGCAGGTCCGGCCGAAACCGATCGGCTGCGACGGGGTACCTGGATCGGGTAAAGTTGTGGACAACTGCGGAGTGTGCGGCGGTAACAACGCCTGCTTGCGGCCGTGTCCCGCGCAGACTGTATCTCTCGGCAACGACTATGTCTCTATTTTCCTTGATCTCCCGCAGACTGACGTCGGCGAAACACTCAGTTGGTCGGACGCCGGCGTGTACACCTATCACTTCCCGCGCTGCTACCGGGTTGCGATTTCCGGCCTGCGATATTCGTGCAACAGAACCCCCAATGGCGGAACGTGGGTTGAAACCGGGAATGTGACGCGGGACGCCAACTGCTTTAACACCGGGAACTCGAACCAGCCATACCTGCGCGTTCAGAGGTAGGCTCGCCCGCACATCTTACGATCCGGACTCAGAGGAGGAAGAAATGGCAAGCGTATTCAATATCACAACCGCTTCGAGTACGGTCCAACTCGACGCTCGGGGACACGGGGAGATCGCATTCACGGTGTCAAACACCAGCGGCCGTCATCTGCGCGGACGCGCCAAACTGGTTCCGCACGACCCTGGTCAGAGGGACTGGCTGATGGTTGCGGGCGAACCGGAGCGTGATTTCCCGGTCAACGGCGCGCAGCAGGTCACGGTGCAGGTAGCCGTGCCGGTTGGAAGCAAGGAGGGCAGATACACCTTCCGGTTGGACGGGGTGTCGGTACAGAACCCTGACGAGGACTACACTCAGGGACCGACCGTGGCGTTCGCCGTGGCCGAGCAGGAAGTGCCGAGACGCTTCCCGTGGTGGATCGCGGCTTCGGTGCTTGATCGCCTGGAAGCTCCCGATCGCCCGGCCGAACTGCTG
>DATDGR010000223.1:0-17342 GCA_036521995.1 Terriglobia bacterium
GCCGGGCCAGGCAACCAGCACCTATCCCTGCCAGCTTTCGGCGGCTAGCGCGCAGTCCCTCGGCTTTGGCAACGCGGCAACCAGTTGCAATCCCGGGAACGCGGCCCAGTCCGTCTTCCCGCTCGGGCTCGTAGTGCCAGGAGACAAGGGTATTCCTCCAGGCTTGACGCAGACCTATTTCAAGTCGTTCGCCCCGCGCATCGGTCTGGCTTGGAGCCCGAACGCCACCGGCGGGTGGGTGGCCAAGCTGACTGGCGGGCCCGGGAAGACCAGCATCCGAACGGGCTTCGGACTCTTCTACAATCCCGTTGAGCAGCTCGTGTTGGAGCAGTTCAGCGCCGAGCCTCCGTTCGGGGGCAGTTCGTCACTTTCGTCCACTCTCTTCAACACGCCCTTCGAGCTTCAGAATGGGACGGTTGCTCCGAACCCGTTCCACGGCATTCTGAACCCGACGCCCGGTCAGGCGCAGGATTGGTCGCTCTTCCGGCCCATCCTGCTGTATGGCCAGTTCCTGCCCCACCTGCGTTCCCAGTACGCCGAGCAGTACAATCTGACCTTGCAGCGCCAGATCGGCACCAATAACGTGCTTCAGGTGGCCTACGTCGGCTCACAGGGACACCGGCTCCTGATCACGCACGACCTGAACTACTCTCAGGCGCAGACCTGCCTGGACCTCAACACTGTATTGGGCGCGGGAACTTGCGGACCGTTCGGGGAGGACAGCGAGTTCACGGTTCCGGCCGGAGCGATCCCGCCGGGATTCACCTTCCACTTGCCTTATGGATCGGTCCCGACCGTGACCGGTCCCAATGCCAACCCGATCACTCTAGTCGGCCTGCGCCAGTACTCGTCGCCCTTCTGCCAACCCACCAACCCCAATCCCGCGACCAACGGCTGCCCGCCTGACGGAGTTCCCGTGTTTGGCAGCATCTTCGCCCAGGACACGATCGGCAACTCGAACTACAACTCCTTACAGGTCAGCATGGAAAGGAGCTTCTCCAAAGGGCTTCAGTTCCAGGCCGCGTATACCTGGAGCAAGTCCTTCGATTATGGCTCGAGTTTCGAAGACATCCTGAATCCGCTCAACTTTGCCAGCAGTTATGCGCTCTCCCAGTTCGACGCCCGTCAGCGCTTTGTTCTCAGCTATGACTGGCAGTTGCCGGTTCCCAAACTGGCGGGGGCCGAGGGGAAGATCGCGGACGGCTGGTCTTTTTCCGGAATTATCACGTTTCAGAGCGGCTTTCCCATTCGCATCACCGATTCGGCCGATAACGAGCTTCAGAACAGCATCGATTTCCTGTCGCCGGGCGAGCCCGACCTGGTGGCGCCTTTTCATCGTCTGAACCCGCGAGGCCCCGGCCACTTTGCCTTTGATCCTAGCGCGTTTGCCGACCCGGGTCCGGTGGGCGTCATCGGCACTTCGCCGCGCACGGTATGCTGCGGTCCCGGCATCAATAACTTTGACGTCGCGTTCCTCAAAAACACGTCGATCACGGAAAAGGCCAGCCTGCAGTTCCGGGCGGAATTCTTCAATCTCTTCAATCACGCGCAGTTCGTGAATCCGGCGCCAACGGGCGGCGTTGCCGGCTCCGACTTCAACTCCGGCCAGTTCGGAACCGTGGTCCAGGCCCGCGACCCGCGGCTGATCCAGTTTGCGATGAAGCTTATTTTCTGAAGTCCGTTGTCGGTGGTCCATGGTCCGTCGCCCGAAAGCCGGCCGTTCGACGGGGAACGCCTCTTGGCGCCAAGCTTACCGCTGTCCGCTTACGCCTCGTCGGCGACCGTGACGAGCGCATAACATTCCGCCGGAACCAAAGCCGAGGTTCGACCACCTTCTTCCATCTCATCACGGAAGGCGCCAAATGACGACCAACCACTGACCAGGAACAGGACGGTGCCTATGTACGACGCCTTGCGCAAGGAAATCGAAACCTTTGAAAAGCGCACGCCGCGCTCCCGCGAAGCCCACATTCGAGCGGAGCGTACGCTGCCACTCGGGGTGGGATCGAATTTCCGCATCTACGAACCCTACCCGATCTTCGTCCGTGACGGCTTGGGCGGGCGCATCCATGACCTCGACGGCAACGAGTACATCGACTTCAACCTCTGCTTTGGCGCTTTGATGGCCGGCCATTGCAATCCGGTGGTGGTCCGGGCGGTTGAAGAACGACTCCATAAGGGCACGATGTTCGGCATGCCCCACGAGCTCGAGGCTGAGCTGGCCGAAGAGATCGTGGCCCGGTTCCCGGTGGATCAAGTGCGCTTCGGATCGAGTGGCACTGAAGCGACGATGCACGCCATCCGCTTGGCGCGCGGCTACACGGGGCGTGATCGCATCCTGAAGGCGGAGGGCGGCTACCACGGTGTGCACGATTCGGCGATGGTGAGCGTAAAGCCCAAGGCGCCTCAGTTCGGGGACCCGGAGAATCCGACGCCGGTCGCGTCGAGTGCGGGGGTTCCGGCCGGCACGGTGCAGAACACACTCGTTGCGCCCTTTAACAATCTCGGTGCTACGGAGAGACTCTTCGCCCGCTACCCCGCCGAGATCGCAGCCGTCATCGTGGAACCCGTCATGATGAACGTGGGCATCTGCATGCCGGACGAAGGCTATCTGCAAGGGCTGCGCGAGCTGTGCACCCGTTACGGCGCCCTGCTGATCTTCGACGAAGTGAAGACCGGCGCCAAGCTGGCTCGGGGCGGCGCCTGCGAATACTTCGGCATCCTGCCGGACATGGTGTGCCTGGCGAAATCGATCGGGGGCGGATTCCCGTTGGCGGCCTACGCCGCCCGCCGCGAAGTGATGGACATGATCGCGCAATACAAAGTGTTCCACGCCGGCACTTACAACACGAATCCGGTGGTGATGGCGGCCGGCATCGCCACCTTCCGCGAGGTGCTTACGCCCGCCGCCTACCAGCACCTCAATGGCCTGAACCAGCGCCTGGTAGAGGGACATAATCGGATCATCAAGAAAGAGGGCCTCGACGCGTACTGCATCGGATGCGGTGCCAACGGAGCGGTCATGCTCTACCCCAAGCCGGTTCGCAACTACCGCGACTGGCTCGCGATCGATATCGACCTTTGGAAACACTACTGGTTCGGCATGGTGAATCGCGGCGTGCTCTGCCAGGGCCATTGGTGGGACGAGCAATGGACGATCTCGGTGCAGCACAGCGAAGCCGACATCGACCAGCATGTCGAGGCCTTCGGAGAGATCGCGCCAGCCTTGGCTCTGGCCCAGCGCGAGCGGGTTGCGGTAGCGGCAGGATAGACGGCGGCACAGGTCTCGTTTGACGCTTCAGGAGAGCCTCGCTATGCTGAGCGTGTGAAGGTGCGCGATGTCGTGAGACTGCTCGAAGCGGACGGATGGCGGCTCGCCAGAACCAAGGAAGCCATCACCAGTACAAACGTCCGGTTAAGCGGGGAGTCGTTACGGTTTCTGGCCGACCAGCCGATGAACTCGCACCCGGCACTCTCAATAGCGTTTGAAGCAGGCGGGGCTTAAGCGATGAGACGATATCTGATTGTGATCGAAGAAACCGGCACTGGCTTACTCAGCTTACTGCCCGGATCTTGAAGGTTGTGTCTCGACGGGCGCAACTCACGAAGAAGTCGAGCGCAACATGCGGGAGGCGATCGAGTTCCACCTGGAAGGTCTGCGCGAAGAGGGCTATCCGGAACTGGAGCCTCACACCTACTCGGCCGTTGTCGAGATTCCAGCTTGATTCTTCGTTTCAAATTGAGGAGGGGGGTTGGGCGTCCGCGTTGGCGCCGCGTCGCCGGCCGGGCGGGTGGCGCGATCTGCTTAGCTAGCGGCGCGGCCCGAGGTGCGGAGTGGTGCTCGTTCGTGGCGCGCTGGTGATCCGGGCGATGGCGGCGGCTCTTGTGCTAGCGGGACTCGCGGCGGCGCAGGAGCACGTTTCCTTTCCGACTCAGGACGGAGGACTCATCTACGCCGACTTGTACGGAAAAGGCGACCGCGGCGTCGTGCTGGCTCACGGCGGCCGTTTCAACAAGGAGAGTTGGGAGAAGCAGGCGCGAGTGCTCGCCACGGCGGGATTTCGCGTGCTGGCGATCGACTTCCGGGGCTACGGTCAGTCGCGAGGCCCAGGACAGTCTGACCCTCTCTCTGCCCCGCTCCAACTCGACGTTCTGGCCGCCGTCCGCTATTTGCGAACCAGCGGCGCAAAAACGGTGTCGGTGGTGGGGGGCAGTATGGGTGGCGCTGCCGCCGGCGACGCATCGATTGCGTCTCAGCCTGGTGAGATCGATCGTGTGGTGCTGCTGGGCGCGTCGCCGAACGGCCCAGCGGAAAAACTCAAGGCGCGCACTCTGTTCATCGTGGCTCGCGGCGACGCCAGCGCGGATGGGCCCCGGCTGCCTGGGATTCGCGCCCAGTACGAGAAGGCGCCGAACCCGAAAGAATTGATCATCCTCGACGGCTCCGCGCACGCCCAGTACCTTTTCGAAACGGATCAGGGCGAGCGGGTCATGCGCGAGATTCTGCAATTCCTTTCCGCGCCGTGAGGATCGTCCTTACCGCGCTAAACCGCGACAAGATCCCCACAACACCTTCGACCCATGCCTGGCCGGTCGGTGCGCATTTCGTGCGGTATACTGGTATGATACGGGCGGAAGAAGGGACGATCGTGTTTCACCTTGAAGATCTCGCCGCTGAAATTAGGCCAGCCCGATTTCGCAAGAAGCGGCAGGTTGGAAGCCAGAAATTGCCAGACCCTCTGTACCAGTATGAACCCCAAGTGTCTCGCCTCATCCATGTCCTTTTGAACGCAAATTTGTTGATTCTGTGCAATTACTGCACACTTTTGCCAGGATCTGGCCCTTGACGTAAGGTTCTATATGCATCGAATCTAAAGGACTTGAGAACTCTTTGCGGGAGCTTTTTTTGTGGTACAACGATGCCTCTGAATCAGGAAAATCACCTTTCGACTACCTCCTTCGCCATGCAGGAACCCGGCCGCCAGCCGGCTCTGACCCGCACGCTAGGCCGTCGCGATCTCATTCTGCTGTTTGTAGTTGCGGTCTTCAACCTCAATGTGGTTCCCAGCATTGCCGCCAACGGCGGAGTCACGATTTGGCTCTGGATCATCTCTCTTCTCTTCTTCTTCTGGCCGCAAGGCATTGCCGTGATTGAACTTGCTCACCGCTATCCGGGTGAAGGCGGGGTTTACCTGTGGGCCAAGGAGGTCTTCGGCGACTTTCATGGCTTCCTATCTGGCTGGTGCTATTGGACTAACAACATGATGTACGTGCCGACGGTCATGCTGTACTTCGTCGGCGTTTCGGTGTTTGTGCTGGGACCGAGCCACGCCTCGCTCGCCGACAACAAGACCTTCGCCGTGGTTACATCGCTCATTATGCTGGCTTTACTAGTAGGACTCAACATCGTTGGGCTCGGGGTAGGGAAGTGGATCAACAACGTCGGCAGCATTGGAACCTCGATCGCCGCCGCCACGCTCATTTGCCTGGGCGTCATCGTCTGGCTGCGTTTTGGAACCAGCCTTACTGCAGCCGATTTCCGCTTCCCGGCAAATCCGCACTCCGCGCTTAACTCCTTTGGAGTCATCTGCTTCGGGCTAGTCGGACTGGAGCTTGCGTCCGTCATGGGCGATGAGATCAAAGAGCCGGGGCGCGTGCTACCCGGGGCGGTAGCCTGGGGCGGCGTGATCTCAGGTTCCTTGTATCTGCTTGCCACGATCACCCTGCTGCTCTCAGTTAACCGTAGCGATATCAACGTCTTGTCGGGAATCATTCAGGCCGTGGAGCACATGGCGGATAAGGTCGGCATCGGCTGGATCCTCACCCCCTTCGCCCTGATGCTGAGCCTGTCGATCGCCGGCATCGGTTCGGCGTGGGTTGCGGGCTCGGCCCGGATTCCCTTCGTGGCCGGTCTCGACTCCTGTCTGCCGCGGTGGCTCGGAAAGGTCCATCCACGATATCACACACCATACGCGGCACTTGCGGTCCAGTTTATCATTTCAACCATCCTGGTTCTGATCAGCTTCCTGGGTTCCGGGGTCCAGGAGACTTTTCAGCGGCTGCTTTCGCTGGCGGTCGTGCTTCAGTTGGTGCCGTTTCTATACATGTTTGCCGCACTGCTGAAGATCGCTCTAAAGGATTCGTCAGACAAGGGTTACTACAGCAAAGGTATTCTGACCCTGGCCGGGGCGAGCGGCCTGCTGATGACGATTCTAGGCATGGTTTTCGCCTTCTCACCGGCGCAACAGATCAAGTCGTTGCTCTCCTACGAAGCCTGGATGGCCGGCGGCACTGCCTTTTTTGTCGGCCTGGCGGTGTTCTTCTTCTACGTTTACGGACGACGCAAGCCGCTGACTGCAAGCGATTTGTGAGCGGAGTCTATCTATGAAACGCTACCGCATGTACGTTAATGGCGAATGGTTGGAAGCCGCCGCTGGCGGCTGCTTTCGTGTCTACGATCCTTCCACCGAGGAAGTGATCGCCGAGGCGCCCGACGCCTCCGCCCCCGACGTTGACCGAGCCGTGGCCGCAGCCCGATCCGCTTTTGATTCAGGGCCTTGGCCAGCAACCACTGCCCAGGAGCGCGGCCGGATCCTTTTCCGCCTAGCCGAGCGAGTCCGCAAAGAAGCTGCAATGCTGGCTGAGCTCGAATCCCGCAACTCAGGTAAGCCTATCGTGGAGGCGGAGTTCGACATCAATGACGTGGCCACCTGCTTCGAGTACTACGGCGGTCTGGCCACTAAGGTCACGGGCTCGGTTAACCCTGTTCCCGACAATGCCTTAAGCTTGACGCTGAAGGAGCCGGTGGGCGTGGCCGGCCAGATCATCCCCTGGAACTACCCGCTGCTGATGGCCGCCTGGAAGCTCGCGCCCGCCATTGCCGCCGGCTGCACCTGTGTGCTAAAACCCGCTGAGCAGACGCCACTTACGGCGCTGGAGATGGCCAAATGGTTCGCGGACGTGGGCCTGCCGCCGGGCTGCGTCAACATCATAACGGGCTTCGGCGAGACGGCGGGAGCGCCGCTGGTCGCGCACCCGGACGTGCAGAAGATCGCCTTCACAGGCAGCGCCGCCGTTGGCATTCAAATCGTTAAGCTGGCAGCAGATACGGTCAAACGGGTGACTTTGGAGCTGGGCGGCAAGAGCCCCAACATCTTCTTCGCCGATTCCGACTTCGAGGCCGCGGTGGACGGCGCCCTGTTCGGCGTCTTCATCAACCAGGGCGAGGTCTGCTCCGCGGGCAGCCGCATCCTGGTTGAGCGGCCCATCTACTCGAAATTTGTCGAGGCCATGACCGCTAAGGCCAGTAGAATCAGGCTAGGACCGCCGCTCGAGCGCGACACCAAGATGGGGCCGGTGGTCAGCAAGGAGCAGTTCGAGCGCGTGCGGGCCTACCAGGAGGTGGGCAAGACTGAGGCCAAGGTCGCCGTCGGCGGCGGCCGCCCGGCAGCGCTCAGCCGGGGCTATTTCATTGAGCCCACTATATTCTACGACGCCTCAAACAACGCCCGCATCGCCCGCGAAGAGATCTTCGGACCGGTGGCCACGGTGATTCCCTTTGAGGATGAGGCCGACGCCATCCGCATCGCCAACGATACCCCTTACGGCCTCGCCGCGGCCGTCTGGTCGCGGGATATCTACCGTGCCTTCAGGGTGGTACGGGCCTTGCGCGCGGGCGTGGTCTGGGTGAATCACATGCAGCCCACCTACGTTGAGGCGCCTTGGGGCGGCTACAAGCAGTCGGGCTTCGGCCGCGAGCTCGGGCCCTCGGGCATCGAGGAGTACCTCGAGACCAAGCAGGTCCACATCAATTTGAATGAGGCCCCGATCGGCTGGTATTGAGCGGTCCGGGTGGCCGGACAGGGAAAAACTGCCCGAGCGGCCACGCCGATCTAAAGGACTTAAATCGGCACTCCGCGAAAGAAAAACCGTATAGTTTTTGTACATGTTATCCTATTTTGCAGTCATAAAGACACTGCAGCCGGGTAGGATTAGCGATCAGCCGGGTACAGGACCGACCCCGGGCTTCAGGGGCAAGAAGGCAGTCTGAGCGCCACGCTGTCAGCCGGTCGCTTCCTGCTTTGGGCGTGACAAAATTACTCAACAGTAAATTGGATTACCAAGAAAGATACTCCATTGCATGCCGAACCCAACCGGCTGATAATCACCGTCGCTGAGCGCATCACCGATTTTTCGGGAGGAGGTCGCCACGGCGAACGTATTTCTCGCCGCAGGCTTTTCTTCCGGGATTGATTCGATCGCAACCAGAAAGACAAGGGTAACTCCCCATTTCTTTTAAACGGGGCGGCCAGCAAACGGAGTCTTAGTCCACAGGAGAATTATGGCCATGAACATTGAACGGGTGAACACTGAAGACGATTTTGAAATTGAGCCTGAAGACGTCAGCTAGTGTTGGTTGACAGAGCCGGACCGGAGTGGCAACGTCAAAGCGCATCTCACAGTCACAACCGAGAGCCGCGGGCGGCAAAGGAGGGAACATGAGCCAACTTAACTGGAGGAACAGGGCCTTCGGTGGCTTTCTCCTCTGCGCAACGACGGCGATGGCCTTGCCAGCACAGACTTTCGAGAGACTGGATAGCTTCGACTACAGGGACGGCGCCGGCCCCGGCGCCCCGCTGGTCCAGGGCGCCGATGGGAACCTCTACGGGACAACGGTCGATGGCGGGGCGAACGGTGAGGGCGTGGTCTTCAAAATTACCCCCAGTGGCATGCTGGTGACCCTTTATAGCTTTTGCTCGGGGCGCAACTGCACGGACGGCGCGACCCCCTATGCGGGGCTGGTCCAGGCTACTGACGGCGACTTTTACGGGACGACCGGTTATGGTGGGGCCAACAACAGCGGCACGGTCTTCAGAATCACCCCCAGCGGCACGCTGACGACGCTTTACAACTTCTGCTCAGTAATCAATTGCCTCGACGGTTCCGGCGGCTCCGCGCTGGTTCAGGGCATCGATGGAGGCTTTTACGGGACAACGTACGGAGGGGGGCCCAACCGCGAGGGGACGGTCTTCAAAGTGAGCCCGAGCGGCAAGCTGACCACGCTTCACTACTTTTGCTTGGAAACAGGTTGCCCCGACGGCTCGAACCCCAGCGCGGCTTTGGTCCGGGGCGCCGATGGGAACTTCTATGGAACGACGACCTATGGTGGGATCGATGGCGCTTATGGCACGGTCTTCAAAATTACGCCCGGCGGCGCGCTGACGACACTGCACAGCTTCGACGCGAGCGAGGGGGGCGAACCCATCGCTCCACTCGTCCAGGGCACCGATGGGAACTTTTACGGGACCATTAGCGGGGGTGGGATCAGGCCCTATGGGACGGTCTTCAAGATCACACCCAGCGGCGTGCTGACCACGCTTTACAGCTTTTGCTCCCAAAAGGATTGCGCGGACGGCACAGGGCCCGCAGCGGGGCTGATCCAGGCCACCGACGGAGACTTCTATGGGACAACGTACCGTGGCGGGGCGAACGGCGACGGAACCATCTTCAAAATCACCCCCAGTGGCGCGCTGACTTCGCTGCACAGCTTCGACAGCGCGGAGGGCGTAGGCCCCGACGCCGAACTGGTCCAGGATACCAATGGGAAGTTCTACGGTACAGCTGCCAATGGAGGGGTGGGCATTTGTGGCGATGGATGCGGCACGGTCTTCGCCCTGTCGGTCGGTCTTGGCCCATTCGTGGAGACCGCTCCCGATTCTGGCAAGGCGGGAACAGCCATCAAGATTCTCGGGACCAATCTCAGCGGCGCGATCAGTGTCAGCTTCAACGGCATTGCGGCAACGTTCAAAGTGATGTCGGGTTCGCTAATCTCGACCACGGTCCCGGACGGCGCCACCAGCGGCAGGGTCGAGGTTACAACCCCCGGCGGCACGCTTTCGAGCAACGTGGTCTTCCGGGTGAGGCCGTGAATGGACATTGCGCGGTAGACAGCCGACCGGACGGCGATGTGCCTCCGATCTCCTGCCAACCCAAACGCCTGAATTACGGGCAATCTGATATATTGGCGTCCGGAGGCTGTCCAATGGAAGCGGCGAAAGTGGGCAAACGCGGCGCCATCATCGTTCCTGCCAGACTGCGAAGGCGGTACGGGATTGAGGAAGGCATGTTGGTCACCACCGAGGAGCGCGAGGAGGGCATCCCTGATCCGTCCTGCCGTGGTGGTACCCGTGGAACGATACACCCCTGAGCGCAAGGCGGGGTTTCTGCTCTGTACGGCGACAACGGAGAAGGATTACCAGCGGGCGCGGAAGGAAGTGAAGGGACTTGGTCTCGATCCCGATACAATCCCGCACCGGCGTCCTGGACATCGTGGGTAGATTGACCGTCTCTTCCTCGATGCCAACGTTCTCTTCTCCGCCGCCTACCGGCCTGACGCGGTGCTGCTTCAGTTCTGGAAGCTGAAGAACGTGATTCTGTGCTCCTCGCGATACGCACTGCCAGAAGCAAGAATCAAACTCACCGAGGAGGCGCAAAGGCGCAGGCTGGCAAGACTGGCCGGAAGCATCCAACTGTTTGACGTGATTCGCCACGAACTTCCTCGCGGTGTCGCTTTGCCGGATAAGGACGTGCCGATTTTGCTGGCCGCCACGGGCGCGAAGGCGTCGCATTTCATCACCGGCGACCTTCGGCACTTCGGGCCATATTTCGGCAGGAGTCTTGGAGGCATGTTGCTCCTGTCGCCAGGGGAGTATCTGAAGACGCGGCGTCCTCACTCGTTCCGCAGCATGTAGAGTAGTCTTATGCCAACCATTCAATTAAGAACCGGAATTCCCGGTCCGCGCTCGCGGGCGCTGAGGGCCCGTCGTGAGGCCGCTGTGGCGCGCGGGGTTTCCAGCGCTCTGCCTGTTTTCGTGGCCAAAGCCGAAGGCGCGGTCCTCGAAGACGTGGACGGCAATCGACTGCTGGATTTTGCGGGTGGCATCGGGTGCCTGAACGTGGGCCATCGCGCGCCCGGCGTACTGGCCGCGATCCGGGGCCAGCTTGACCGCACTCTTCACCTCTGCTTCAGCGTCACGCCTTACGAGGGCTACGTGCGCCTGGCGGAGCGGCTGAACCGGCTCACGCCCGGCGACTTCTCTAAGAAGACCTTTCTAACCAACAGCGGGGCCGAAGCCGTGGAGAACGCCGTCAAGTTCGCCCGAGCCTACACCGGCCGGCAAGCCGTGATCTCGTTCGAGGACGCCTTTCACGGCCGCACGCTGCTGACCATGGCGCTCACCAGCAAAACGCATCCCTACAAGGCCGGTTTCGGGCCTTTTCCGGGCGACATCTACCGCATTCCCTACGCCTACTGCTACCGGTGCTCCTACTCCCTGCGCTATCCTTCGTGCGAGATCTATTGCGCTCATCACCTCGAAGACACCTTCCGGCGCGTGGTGGCGGCTGAGTCGGTGGCCGCCGTGATTGTGGAGCCGGTGCTCGGCGAGGGCGGATTCGTGGCGCCGCCGCCCGAGTTTTTCCGCGTGCTTAGCGAAATCTGCCGGCGCCACGGCATTGTCTTCATTGCGGATGAGATCCAGACCGGTTTCGGCCGTACTGGTGCGCTCTTCGCTTCGGAGCGCTATGGCATCGAACCCGACTTGCTGGTGATCGCCAAGTCCCTGGGCGGCGGACTTCCGATCGCGGCGGTCACAGGCCGCGCTGAGATCATGGATGCGCCGGGTCCAGGCTCGGTCGGGGGGACATTCGGAGGCAATCCACTGGCGTGTGAAGCTGCCCTGGCCGTGCTCGACTTGTTCCAAGCTGACGGCGGCGCAAACCTGATCGCCATGGCGGAGCGGATCGGCAACCGTTTTGCCGAGCGAGCCCGGACGTGGCAGCAGCGCCTGCCTCTCATCGGCGACGTGCGCGGCCTCGGCGCCATGCGAGCGCTGGAGCTGGTCCGCTCACGCGAGTCGCGCGAGCCAGCCGACGAGGAAACCAAGGCCGTGGTCCGGTACTGCTGCGAGCATGGTCTCGTCGTGTTGTCTACCGGCACTTACGGCAACGTCATTCGCCTGCTGGTGCCGCTGGTCGTGAGGGACGATCAATTTGAAGAAGGCCTTGGTGTGCTGGGAGCGGCACTCGAATCGGTGGCGTCGTCGACAGTGGGCACCGCTGCGGCGGTATGATTTTGGACTTCGCGGAGACCCTTCCTGATAAAGCGCGATGAAGCCGGCCTGCCGTGGGCTGGGCACTTACCAGATCTGGCAGCGCATCGTTCCGGAGCGCACCATGGCGTCGCCCTCCTTGCAATCGAAGGCCTTCTGGAACTCAGACATATTCGCTGGCGCGCTGATGGCCCGAAACCGGGACAGCGGATGCGGGTCCGTGGTGGCCTGCAGGCGCTCGGCCTGTGGCCGGGCGTTCTCCGCCCAGGCCTGCCCGTAGGCCAGGAAGAAGCGCTGCTCCGGCGTGAAGCCGCCGATGAGCGGCCGCGGCTTGCCTTCCAGTGTTTTCTCTAACGCGCGGTAAGCGATGGTGAGCCCTCCCAGGTCGGCGATGCTCTCACCCAGCACCAACTTGCCATTTTCGTGCAGGTCGCCTTCCACCACGTAGCCGTCGAATTGCTTCTCCACGCACTCGGCCCGCTCATTGAACCTCTTCTCGTCTTCCGGGGTCCACCAGTCCCGCAAGTTGCCTTGAGCGTCGAACTGGCGGCCTTCGTCATCAAAGCCGTGGGTCATTTCGTGTCCGATGATGGCCCCCATGGCGCCGTAGTTGGAGGCGTCATCGGCCTGAGGATCGAAGAGCGGCGGCTGCAAAATGCCAGCTGGAAAGACGATTTCGTTGAGCTCCGGATTGTAGTAGGCGTTAACGGTAGGCGGCGTCATGCCCCATTCGCCGCGATCCACCGGTTTGCCGATCTTGTTGAGGTCCCGCCGGAATTCAAACTCGGCGCCCCTCACTACGTTGAGCACATAGGGACCGCGGTCGACCTGGTAAGCCGAGTAGTCGCGCCACTTGTCGGGATAGCCGATCTTCTTTGTGAACGCCGCCAGCTTGACCAGGGCCTGCTGGCGGGTGGCCTCGCCCATCCAGGGCAGGGTCTGCAGGTCGTCGTGCAGCGTGGCCATCAGGTTGTTCACCATGTCGAGAGCGCGGGCCTTGGCTTCCGGCGGGAAGTACTTCTGAACATAAACCTGGCCCAGCGCTTCACCCAGATTGTTGTCCGTCGCCCTCACGCAGCGCTTCCAGCGCGGCAGCAGTTCCTTGGTCCCCCGCAGCACCCGTCCCGTGAAGTTGAAATCCTCATTGACGAAAGGGTCGGAAAGAGCCGGCGCAACAGCGTTCACGAGATGCCAGCGCAGGTACGTTTTCCAATCGTCCAATGGCGCCGCTTTGAGCTGCTCGCTCACGGCCGCGAAGAATTTCGGCGCTTGAACGTCCACGAATTCGATGTTGGGGTGGCCAATCTCATCGAAGTAAGTCGTCCAAGTGAAATTTGGCGTGAGCGCCGCCAGCTCCGCCGCGTTCATCTTGTGGTACGTCTTCTGAGGATCGCGACGCTCGACGTTGGTGAGAGAGGCTTCAGCGAGCCTGGTCTCGAGCGCCATCACCGTCTTGGCCTCGGCCTCGGCCTTGGTGGAGTCGTCGCCCAGAAGCTCGAACATCTTGGCCACGTGCTCCACATACTGCTGGCGAATCTGCTTTGATCTGTCGTCCGTATTCGTATAATAGTCGCGATCCGGCAGGCCCAGGCCGCCCTGTGCAGCCCCACCGATCACCTGCGTGCTGTTCTTCTCGTCCTGGGTGGAGCCGAAGTTGAAGACGGCCTCCACACCCATGCCCTGGAGCCGCGCCACCTCAGCTTGAAGACCGGCGAGGTCGCCCATGGCTGCAATTCGCTCTAGCTCGGGCTCGAGGGGCTTGATGCCATCGGCGTTCACCTGGGGCTCGTTCATGCAACTCGCGTAGAAGTCGCCGATCTTCTGCTCGTTCGAGCCCGCAGTTGCATTCCGGTCCGCCGCGGCCTGCTCCAGAATCTGGTGCAGGTGCTCGCGATTTCGCTCGGACAACTCGTAAGCCGGGCTCCAGCTCGGATAGGCCGGCGGGATCGGGTTCTTCTTCTGCCATTCACCGTTAGCGTAATGGTAGAAGTCCTGGCAAGGCTTGCAGGTCTTGTCGAGCGACGCCAGATCCACACCGTGCGACTCGGCCGAGGAGTCGGGTGCTGTTGTGGCCGGGGTCGCCTGATCGGCCGGGCCGGCTCCGAAGACGGCGAAGCTGATCGCCATCGCCATGGTCAAAGTAAGCACACGAGTCCACCGCATATTTCACTCCCAATCTGTTAGAGTCTGGCAAACCTGGGACGCCGTCCGGCAACAGCGCGATGAAGCCCAACCTCGGGTCTGCGAAGAGACTATTATATCCTACTCAAACGCGGACTCGACCGGTGATTCTGCTTTTGGCCATTCCTGGATTCCGGATGAGCCTACCTGAAGGATGCTTCCGGTCCCTCGAGGCAATCCACCAAGATCCCTGCCGTCGGTTCCTCTCGACCTCGCCACTTACCGGCGGGGCCGGTAAGTGGCAAAGCTCGTATCGGTCTCCCACACAGTGACGGCCTGCACGCGCGCTCCACCCTGGTTCACGCTGGGTTCGAGCTCCTGGCAGAAGTAGAGGGCAATGTTTTCCGCGGAGGGGTTTAGCTGGTCGAACGGAGCCAGGTCGTTTAGAAACTGGTGATCGAGGCGCTCAACGATCTTCCGCACCGCCTGGCGCAAGTCGATAAAGTCGACCAGCAGGCCGGTGGAGTCGACATTCTCGCCCTCGACCGACACACGCACTTTGTAGTTGTGGCCGTGGACGTTCTCGCATTTGCCCTTGTAATCGCGCAGAGCGTGGCCGGCCGAGAATGAATAATCGATCGCAACTTCAAACATATCGCTGACACCCTTGAGCGCTGGCCACGAATCGCTAGCTATTGCCTTTCTGCGAAAGTCGCATGAACTCTTTAACCTCTTCCAGCCGGTTGGCGCGGCCATAGTCAGGCAGGCTCTCGAAAAAATGGCGGCCATAGTGCTTCTTCACCAGGCGCGGGTCGAGGATGGCGAGCACGCCACGGTCGGTGGTGCTGCGGATGAGCCGGCCGAAGCCCTGTTTCAGTGAGATCACAGCTTCGGGCACCTGGTATTCCACAAAGGCGTTGCCTCCGTCTTCGTTGAGCTGCCGGATCCGGGCAGCCACGACCGGGTCTGAAGGCACGGCAAAGGGCAGCCGGTCAATGATGACGGCGCTCAACTGCTCCCCTTGCACGTCCACTCCCTGCCAGAAGGAACTGGTGGCAAACAAGACGGCGTGAGGCGTGGAGCGGAAGCGCTCCAGCAAAGCCGTGCGCGGCGCCTGGCCCTGGAGCAGCAGGGGATATCGTACCCGCGCCCGTACGCGTTCGTAGAGGTCGCGCATCTGCTGATAAGAGGTGAACAGCACGAAGGCCCGGCCGTGCGTGGCTTTCAGAACCCCCGCCACCTCCTCGGCGGCGCGGCGCCCGAAGTCAGACTCGCGCGGGTCCGGCAAGTGGGCGGGCGTGTAAAGCAGGGCCTGCTGCTTGAAGTCAAACGGTGACGGGAAGAGGCGCTCGGTCGCGTGATCGATTCCGAGCCTGCGTTTCAGAAAGTCGAAAGTGCCGCTGACGGCGAGGGTGGCCGAAGTCAGAACCGTGGTGTCGACTTTCTCAAAGAGGCGCTCGCGCAGAATGGCAGAGACGTCGATGGGGGAGGCCTCCAGAAATACGCCCCGTCCGCGCCGCTCCCACCAGAAGACGAAGTTGCGATCCTGGCTCTCGATCACCATTTCGAGCGTGCCGCGCAGTTCCGCAGCGCGCCGCGCCAGATTGTTGATCTCCTCCGGCCGGTCCTTGATACGCTTCAACTCGGTCTCGAGCCGCAGATGGGCATTGAGCATGGCGCCATAGGCGGCCCGATTCCCTTCCAAGAACTGGTCGCGATGATCGAAGGCGAATCGGCCCTCACCGGATGGGAAGAGATTGAAAAACGTCTCGGCGCGGCGGCGAAGGCCGGCCACAGCGGCCAGCACCTCCGCCACCGGCAGATCCTTCTGGCGCAGCGTCTGCTCTGTGTCGCGCGCCAGCTCCTCGACGCGGTAGTTGGAGAACTGTAGGCCGAAATAGACGGTCGCCACATCCTCCACGTCGTGGGCTTCGTCGAACACCACGGCGGCGTAGTCGGGCAGCAGGCGGGCGTACTCGCCCTGCTTCAGGGCTAGGTCGGCGAAAAAAAGGTGGTGGTTCACGATGATCACGTCGGCTTCAGCCGCGCGCTGGTGCATGAGGGTAATGAAGCAGCGCTCAAACTGCGGGCACTTCTGGCCCGTACAGGCCTCGCGGCGGGCGTCGATGCGGCCCCAGAGCTCGCTCGTGTCGCGCAGGCTGGTGAGCTCGGCGCGGTCTCCGGTCTTCGTGCGCTCTTCCCACTTTCGGATGTGGGCGTAGAGTTCCACTTCCTCGAGACCGCTCAAGACGGGCTGGCGCTCGATGTCGTAAAGCTTCTGGCGGCAGAGGTAGTTCGAGCGGCCTTTCATCAGGGTGGCACGCACGTCGGGAAAGAGCTTCTTGAGGAAAGGCAGATCTTTGAAGAAGAGCTGCTCCTGCAGGTTCTTGGTTCCGGTGGAAATCACCACCCGGCGGCCACTGAGGATGATGGGGACCAGATAGGCTAGCGTCTTGCCCGTGCCCGTACCGGCTTCGGCGATCAGGTGGCGGCGGTTTTCAATGGCGGCAGCCACCTCTTCCGCCATTTCAAGCTGCGCGGGACGATACTCATAGCGGGGATGATGACGCGCCAGCCAACCCGTGGGTCCGAAGATGCGCTCTAGACTTGAAGCGCCGGCCGATTTGGGGGCGAGGGTGAGCATGAGTCTGGAAACGGCTACTCCGCATGAAACCGGTAGCCCGCCTGCTTGATCGCCTTGCGGAAATCCTCCGCACGGATCTCGATGGGCTTGCACATTTCGTAGAGCCGGGAACTCAAGGTGACGCCGAACTGGTCTAAAGAGCGCTCGAGATTGGGAATGGCCTCGCCGGAGGGAGCCCTCACCTCGTTGCGGGAGGCTCCGTTTTCGCCAAAAGGCAGCGTGGTGGTAATGAGCGTGACCTTCTTCTGGTTGTAACGCCAGTTGATGATGTAGGCGAGCCGCTCTTTCACCCATTCGCTGGGATTGGCGGAAACGAGCTCGTCGAGCAGAAGGACCTCAGCCTCCACGACGGGCTCGAGCAGGCGAAGTTCCGAGGTTTCGGAAATGGGGTTGTAGCTCTCCCGAATCTCCTGCAGCAGTTCACGGAAATCTGAGAAAAGGCACTCCACTCCCTTGCGCGTCATGAG
>DATDGR010000224.1:0-5948 GCA_036521995.1 Terriglobia bacterium
CCGGTGAAGGTCTTGAGGCCATCGGTGAAGACCGTAGAACCCGGAGCAACGTTCCGGATGAGGAAGTCGTTGATGGTAGTCGCTTTGAAGTCGGGGATGACGGCCATGCGGATGCGCCCCGAGGTTTGTCCGCGTTTCTCCGCGACCAGGACGAGTGCGGCTCGGCGCCCCTTGAGCTGTCGGCTGCCTCGGAGGCCGGCCTGGGTGCCGCCGACCCAGGTATCGTCGATCTCGACCTCACCCCGAAGCGGTTCGCGCGCGACATTGACTATCGCTCGGCGGAGCTTGTGAAGCATCATCCAGGCGGTTTCGTAGCGCCGAAGCCCAAGCTGGCGCTGGAGAAGCAGTGCCGAAACGCCCCGTTTGTCGGTGATCATCAGATAGGCTGCCCAGAACCAAAGGGTCAGCGGGGTCTTGGTATTGTGAAGGACTGTCCGCGAGGTCAGCGAGACTTGGTAGCCACAGGCGGCACACTCCCAGCGTCTTCGTCCTACGAGCGCGTAGCCACGAGTGTGGGCGCATCGCGGACACTTGTAACCCTCGGGCCAGCGGCACGTGGTCAGGTACTGCTGGCAGGCCTCCTCGTTGGCGAACTGGAGCTGAAACTGGCGGAGCGTCTTGGGGAAGGGCGGGCGAGGCACCTTCCTACACTACAGGTAGTCGTTCCCTGAAACAACCGGATAAGCAGGAGCCGCCTAGTGGCGAGCTATCTTCCGGTGCTTGCATTCCCCGTGCCATTGACCGTCAACTCCCCACTACACCGTCTTATCGTGAGCAATACTTGCCACTCAGGAATCGCGATTCTTGCCGGTGAGCGCCGCGAACATTCGCGGATTGGCGTGGGCGTTCTCATCGCTAAGCCATCCCGGTTCCACGGGGGCCCCTGCGGTGATGGGGAGCGCGACAACATCATAGTAGGCATCGTTCGCAGCGGCATCCCTCTTCTGCTCGTTCCAGCCGTGAAGGGTCCAATCGAGGGGGGTCCCGTCAAACCTTTGGTCTTTCACATCAACAGGGGCGCGACGCTCTAAGAGCGCCTTCACCGTATCCAGATGGCCGCCGTACGCTGCCCAGTGCAGGCCTGTCTGACCATGTGGACGGGGGAGGATCTCGCGCACGTCGATGCCGTGATCGAGCAGATACTCGACGACGTCAGAGCGCCCGTACTCGCACGCCCATGTGAAGCCGTCCTTCATCTGTGCCATCGTCGCTGTCTCTTTCAGACCGCCGTCCGGATTGAAGAATGACTTGACGATATCCAGCCGTCCCACTCCCGCAGCTCCTTCAAGGTCGAGAGGCGCCCCGCGAGCGGAAAGAAACTCTGCGGCATCGTCGCGTCCGTTGGCGAGGCAGCCGTTCACGAGCGCGTGTCCGCGACCTGAGGCTGGTTCGTCGATCCGCGCACCGTGCGCGAGCAACACGTCAATCAACGCGTGCAGCACGCCCGCCACCTGGGGATGAATGCTGGTCGCGACGAGACCAAGCGTTGTGCACGCGCCGCCGTACATGTCCGCGACGGCGTCGACGTCCGCCCCGACTTTAAGGAGTATCTCTGCAATCTGCACGGCATTGTGCGGCGTGCGTTGACGAAAGTGTTCAACGCCGTTGGCCCCAACGTAATGTAGGAGCGTCGAGTGGCGTCTGCGCGTCGACCGCGCCCGAATGAGGTCCGGATTGTCGCGTAGTAATCGTTCGAGGGAGTCGGCGTCGCCGATGACGATGGCATCGACGGCCCGTTCGAATTGTGCGACGGGCGATTTGCTGTGCTTCAACGCTTCGGCGTACGAGGCGAACTGATCCCAACTCTCGAAGTCGTGATTGCGCACGATAATCGATCGCGCGTCGGCAGCCGAATGATCGGGAGTCAGGCCGCCCAGCCAGGACGATTGCGGCCGCTCGGCACGAAACATCTGCTCATGTTCGAGCAGCAAACGTTCGAGCGTTGGCACATCGCCCGCGACCACAGCGTCCTCTGCTGATTTCCACATGGAGTTCGCTCAAATCAGGCTGAAAGAAGCTTCGTATTGTCGTTCGTGAAGTGGGTGGGCACCGCCCTTTCCGCGGACTGGAGGCGCCCCTCGCGCGCAGATTGAGCGTAAGTCTTTCGTAGGTTTGACGCAAGCAGAATGGTAGCCGCTTCTCAGCTATGGTGCTCAGATTGGTCGCAGGAAGTCGCGCCTGGGGCCTAGTAATCGTCGGGAGTCCCGCCACCCTGGTCAGTTTGACGAGAAACGGCCTGCCCGTAGAGGTGCGCTTGGTCCCGCAGGATCGTCGGCGGCGGCTTCCCGCACCTGGGCCCCATCCGCGTTCCCTTGTGGTCCTGGGGTGCCGCTCTTGAGCGATTCACCAACATGCCCGACGAAGGCTCTTTTTGGTAAACTAGCTGGCGGACAGCGAGGTGTAGGATGAAGATCCATCGGCTTTTTGTGCACGGTTCTCTCGCCCTGTTGATTCTTGCCGGAGGCCCTCTGATGGCGCAGCAGGATCAACAGCCGCAACCGCAGCAGCAACCGCCGCAGGATCAGCAGCAACAACCCCCGCAACCGCAGCAGCCCCCACAGGCCCCTCCCAGCCTCCGGAAGCCCGGAGAAGGGGCCCCCGGGGCGCCCGGCGAGCCACCGTCGCTGGCCGGTCCCCATGCGGCCAACACCAATAACCCGCGCCAGCTTCTTCAGGTTCACGCCATCTTCATCGAGCCTATCGATAACGGACTCGCGGACAAGCTGATGGAAGAGATCGGGAACAAGGGCCCGTTTCGCATCGTGGCCAACCGCCGCGAGGCTGACGCGGTGTTGCGCGGCACCTGCTTTGACTCGACGCGGCTCAAGACCGTCCACTCGGAGGTGTTTCTGACCGGCCGCAGCGGCGACTCGATCTGGCAGGATGTCATTCGCCAGCCCTACAAGCCTCCGCCGCTCGCCCAGGCCGTAGCCACCACGGCCCAGGTTGTGGTTGAGGATCTTGCGGTCAGCATTCGTGAAGCTCAGGGTAAATAGGCGGCTGCGGTGATTGAGGTTCTTGACGGCGCGGCCCAAAGCCCCGCCCTTTCTCTTGCCCTTTTGGTTGCCTCCATGCGCACTAGAACTAGGAGGTCCGGTATTGTCCCACTTTGCTTTGTCGCTCCGCGTCACGCTTTTGGGCCCCTGTCATCCTGAGCGCAAGCGAAGAGCCTGCCCTGAGCGAAGCGAACGGGATCTGCTTTTGATTCAACAGCAGATTCTTCGTCGCCTGCGGCTCCTCAGAATGACAGGGTGGGCGAGTTTTTCAGCACCTACCGAGCACGCAGAGTCCGGCAGCGCAAATCAACCCATACGGCTACCGGTTCTTACTCAACCACAGTTTCGCAAATCGACGGGCACTCTCCACGAGCACCTCCGAGCAAGTGACCACCGAATCCAGCTCCACCCACTCAACCGCCTCATGAGCCCCGGCTCCGGCCGGGCCATAGTTGATCGCCGGGATGCCGGCCGCCGCGAACAGCGCCGCATCCATCCAGTAGGCTACGCCCGTCTCCTCGGGCGTGCGGCCCGTCACCGCCGCGGCGGCTTCGCGCAGGCAGACGGTCACCGGGGCGTTTCGATCGCACACTAGGGGCGGGCGATCAAGCAGGCACTTAGTCTCGGCCTCCTCACCCGTACCGGCGACCACTTGCTTCAGTTCGTCCAAAACCTGCTCGGGCTTTTCTCCCGGCAGAGTTCGCCGCTCGACTTGCAGCACGCACCGCTCCGCATAGGTCGAGAGGCCCGTTCCGCCCTGGGTCAGGGCGCAGTGCTGAGAGGCCGGTCCCACCAGCGGATGAGTCCTTGGGCGCAATTCCCTTTGATCGAAGTCCTCGAGGGCCGCGATGATGCGTCCCATCTTGCCGATGGCGCTCACGCCCAGGTCCCAACGGCTGCCGTGAGCGGCGCGTCCGCGAGTCACGATCTCAGCCCACACGAAACCCTTGTGCGCCAGCACCAGCCGGCCCTGACTGGGTTCGGTAACAATGCAGGCATCGGCCGGGTGGCGCTTGATGAAGTCCTGCGCGCCCAGACTGGCGTACTCTTCGTCCGCAACCAGGGCCACCAAAAGCCGCCCGCCGAAACCCTCCCGCGCCAGGGCGGCCGCAGCCGTCATGATCGCGGCAGCGCTGCCTTTCATGTCATAACTGCCGCGCCCGTAAACACAGTTACCCTCCACCCGCGGCTCGAAGGGGGGGATGGTCATGCCGGAGGTTCCTACGGTATCGAGGTGGGCGCAGAAGACCAACGTGGGGCCCACACCGTCCCCGGCCTCAGCCACAAGGTTCGGGCGCCCGGGAGCGGCCTCCTCCATCCAGCTCCGCACGCCGTGCGCAGTCAGCCAGTTGCCCGCCACGGTGGCAATGGCGGCTTCACTCGAATCCTCTTCCGGCGCAAGGCTCGGATTGACGGAAGGCGTGCGGATCAGGAGCTGGAGCGCATCCAGCGCCTCTGCCTGCAACCTGGAGCGATGATCCAAAGGGCGCCTCTGAAGCAAACTGGGAAGCCGGTCTTGGCCGGCCGTTGATGGCACGCTATACTCTGCGATGCTTTAGTCTAACAGGCTGATGGAAATGAGGACGGTCATGCTGAGCCGTGGCGGCGCATCTGCTGCTCCTTTATTGAAAGCGGATCCTTGGCTGCATTTACCCTGAGTCCCTTCGCTGGCGCTCAGGGCCGTTCGCCAGCGGAAGGGCGAACAGGCTCAGGGTGTAACCTCCCTTCATCAGCCTGCCGGTTAGGCGCCCACCAGGAGCGTGATGGCGGAACTCATTAACAAGACCCCTGTGATTGATACCCGGCACGCCCCTTTTCAATTGCGGGTGGCGCGCTCTCGAATTCATCGCTGGGGCATCTACGCCGGGCAAACGATCCCGCCGGGCCGCAAGGTGATCGAGTACACGGGGGAGAAGATCAACCGCCGCGAAGCGAAGCGGCGCAAGCACACCCACTACTTGTTCGAGCTGGACAGCTACTGGACGATCGACGGCTCGGTAGAGGGCTCGGGCGCAGAATTCATCAATCACTCCTGTAACCCGAACCTGGCCACCCGCATCCTCCGAGGGCATATTCTCTACTTCAGCCTGCGCCGCATCAAGAAAGGCGAGGAGCTTACGATCGATTACAACTTTGACTGGGACGTGGATCGGGTGAAGTGCGTCTGCGGAGCCAAGGGCTGCCGCGGCACCATCAATGTCAAGGATTGAATGCGAGCGCTACACTGAATGAAGCCATGATGAAAACTCATCGAGTGACCTCCAGCAAGAGAACCGAACCGATCGACCGGTGCCACCGTCGATTGGTCACCGTCGCTGTCACGATCGCGTTGATCTGCGCGTGCGGCGGCAAAGCCACCCATTCGGATAACGGCCAAGGCGTGAGTTTGGCCGCCCAAACGGAACCTCAGCGTCTCTCGCCGCAAGGACAGAGCGCGCTCGAGGCGCTGGTGGCCAGCGGGCAGCTCGCTGACCTGCGATGGCCTGACTTTACGGACTACCGCGCCCACGTCAATGACTTCTACGAACCCGTCCAATACGCTCTGGCCTGGATGAGGGGAGGAACTGTGACGCCCCAGGCCCTGGCCGTGATCGCTCTGCTCGAAAACGCCGACAGCAAGGGATTGCATGCCGAAGACTACGACGGCCCACGCTGGGCGGGCCGCCTCGAGAAGCTGCGCCAGAGCAGTCCGCCGACCACCGAGGACGAACTGGGCCGCTTCGATCTGGCGCTCACCGTCTCGCTGATGCGCTATATCTCTGACCTGCACATCGGCAAGGTGAATCCGCGGCACTTCAACTTTGGTCTCGACATCGAGAACAAAAAATACAAGCTCCAGGATCTGCTGCGGGAGCGGATCGTGAACGGAACGGACGTAAACACCGTGCTGGCCCAGGTGGAGCCCCAGTTTGACGGTTACCGCCGCACCATCCAAGCGCTCCAAACGTACCT
>DATDGR010000225.1:0-4867 GCA_036521995.1 Terriglobia bacterium
CGCCTTTCACAGCGGGCAGATCGTTTTCATCACCAAGCAGAGGCACGGGCGCGATCTGGCTTTCTCGCGCCTGCCTGGCGAGAAACGCCGGACCGCGCTAGTGGGGAAGCTACCCGTGCTGTGAGGGGGACAAGCCCATGACCGAACTCGCCTCAGCGCCGCCCGCTGCAGGTTGGCACAGTCACGAGGATGTTAGGGCCACTTGCTTGGCCAGCATCACCAACTTGCCGGCCGGCACAGTAACACCGTTGAGGGTGATGCTTTGAGGTTCGAAGAAGAGTAACCCTTTGACCAGGGTCATGGGAGAAGCGCGAAGGCCGGTCAAACCACTCGTGTTAACGAAGGTCGTGGAGGACGTAGTGAACACATAGATCGGCAGGGCGGAAGGGGTCTGTTGAAGCATGGTGGCGCACGGCGCCAGGGTGAAAGCGCCGGTGTGGTCATCGGGTTGGACGGCCAGCAACGACGTGAAACTGCCAACGTGGGTCTGGAGTTTGAGGTCAACCTCGCCTGCGGCCACCACGGCCGGCAGCGGGCTTGGAGGAACTGTAAAGACCCCATTTACCGCCACGTCCTCACCCACGGCAATCTCGGAGGAACCAAAGGGAAGGGCGGCGAAGTTCGCTGGTGGAGATACAGAGCCGGCGGGCGGGGCCGGGGGAAAGGTGTTGTAGAGGGTGGTGGCGGATAGCGAAACTTCCACGGCGGTATCGAGGCTCACGGGACTGGCAGGAGGCTGCTCAGAACTCACAAAAAGCATGAAGCCGATCACGTTGCCGTTGGAATCTTTGGTGACGGAAAGAACGGGGCCGATAAACGAGGTCTGGTTGTTGACGGTCGGACTGCTTTGCGGCGCAATGCTGACGCTGGCGGCATGCAGGTTTCCGTTGATGTCAATGAAGCCGTCCACCAGCGCGTAGCTGTTGGTGAGAATGGTGTTCAGGGGGGCGGACGTGCAAGGCCGGTTCGACTCCGGCACGGCCGGCGGCACCGGCTGGGCGCAAAGCGCAGAGTCTTTGGTCAAAGACGCGTTGACGCCGGGGGTTCCACCCGCGCCACTCGCCGAGGCTAGCAGCTGCATCCCGAGGAAGCCCGTGAAGACGGTGGAGCCCGAGGTGAAGCTGACGGTATTCACCGACGAGATGAAGCCTTCAATGCCGTCGATTTCTCCGAAGCCGGTGATAGGAGAGGCCGTGGGCGCGCTGACCTGCGCCAGCGGGTTGATGAAGCCGGTCACGTTGCCCTCGGAGTCCACTTGCAGGTCCTGCTGCAAATCATAGTCTATGAGAATCACGCCTGCCCCGCTGCTCCCGAGATTGAGGGGCGGATTGATGTTGTAAAGCGGTGGGGTGGATTTGGTGGTCAGGTTTTCCGAGACAGTGCTAAAGGGCGGATTTTGGGAAGGATCGTAAACCGCCATGGTCTGGGTTTCGAGGCCGACACTGACCCGGTCGTAGGTGCCGGCATTGGTCGTCTGCAGCGTGAGCACGGTCGAAAAACCCAACAGGGATGCGAGGTCTAGGCCGATGACCGTCGTTAGCGAGCTCAATAGTGTGACGGTGTTACCGCTGTTGGCCACACCTAGCACCACCTGAGTGACGTTCAGACCAGCGGTCAGAACATCACAGATGGGCGCATCGCTCACGACAACGAAGAGGGTGCCGGTGCCCGCGACTCCAGTAGGCGTGGATGGTGCGGACGATGAACTGCCGCAACCGGACCCCAGACAACCGAGTGCCAGCGCCAGACCGAATGCGAAGACGCGTCGTGCCATCGTCACTCCCCGAAGATCGAATCGCACGGGTCTCCATCGCCACCGCGCGCCCGTTCCTGTCCGCCGAAGCTCCGGCGCCCCCCAAAACGCTATCCTGGGTTGGGTCCCTTGCTCAGATGGCGAACCAGCGGGTGCGGGTTATCCGGCGCTGGAGCCGCCTTGGCGGGCTTCAAGCAAACTTGAAGCCTACTGATAGTAATACCCCGGAATCGCCGGCTCGCGCAATGCCGGTCGTTGGCTTAGCGGTCGTCCCATGGTGGTGAGCCGCAGATCCAGGCCGTGTCACCTGCGACCTTGGGATGGCCGAGTCTGCAGCGATTCTACGGTCCGAATGGCACAGATCGGGCAGATCGTCATCTGCCTGCGGCTATTCCATCATGCTAAACTGGCCAGCGGAGGGATGGGTGAGTGGTTGAAACCGGCGGTCTTGAAAACCGTTAGCCCTGAAAGGGGCTCGGGGGTTCGAATCCCTCTCCCTCCGCCATTTTTTGACTCTGTCGAATCGGTCCGAGCAGAATCTTGACCTGCTCAGGGGCGCGCGGACGGCTTGGGTGCGCGTGCGACTCGGTGCCATGCCGGGAGGTTCGCGATGCGAGGCTACGTGCTGATTAACGTCAGGCCGGGTAAGGTCCGTGATGTGGTGGAAGCCGTGAGTCAATTGGAAGGTGTGCGGCACGCTGACGCCTGCTGGGGTCTCCCGGACGTGTTTGTCTACGTGGAAACGGCGGACGAGAAGACCTTCAACGGCCTCGTCATCGATCACATCCAGAAGCTCGACGGCGTGGAGCGGACGGAAACGCACTTGGCGGTGGGATGACGAGTGGAATTAGCGAGCCCCGGACGGGTCTGGGGCGGTGTGGTGCGGCCCCTCATTCCGGTTCGAGGCATCAGGGTTCGTGGAAGGAACGCCGGGCGTTTGGGTCGGTTCCGTTCGCACCGTCAGGCCCCTGAGCTGGCGCTCGACCACGCGGTTGTAACAGTCGGGGCAGATGCCGTGGCTGAACGCCGCTTCGGAATGCTCGCTGATGTAAGCTTCGACCTGCCGCCAGTAGTTGCGATCGTCCCGGATCTTCTTGCAGTAGGAACAAATGGGCAATAAGCCTTGCAGGCGCCTCACGCGCGACAGTGCAGTTTCGAGCTCGTGAACCCTGGCTGCCATGCTGTCCCGAAGGTTGAGAACTCTGACGCCGACATGAACCCGAGCGCGCAGTTCGTCAGGATCGAACGGCTTGGTGATGTAGTCATCAGCTCCCGCCTCCAGGCCACGGACGAGATCGCTTCGGCTGCCGCGGGCGGTCAGCAGGATGACATAGGCCCCGAAATTGTTCGCGTTCTCCCGCAGACGCCGCACGACTTCAACACCATCAAGCTCGGGCATCATCCAATCTAGGATGATCAGGTTGGGTGGGGACTCTTCTTGCAAGCGCTCCCAGGCCTCGGCGCCGTCGGCAACGCTCTTGCAGTCGAAACCCCACCGGTCCAGATTGAGTTCGAGCGCGCGACGCGACACCGGCTCGTCTTCGGCCACCAGAATGTTCACAGGCATGATGGTGATGTCTCCCAAACCGGTTCCTGCTGCGTCGCGCCGCCTTGCATCACGGGTACCAGCCCGAAAAGGGCCGTGAAGTGGAACGTGGTACCGTGGCCTGGCCGGCTTTCCAGCCAGATGCGTCCGCCCATCATCTCTACCAGGCGCGATGAGATGGTCAGCCCCAGGCCTGTTCCACCGTATTTGCGCGTGGTGGAACCGTCAGCCTGTCGGAAGGGTTCGAACACCAAGGATTGCTTCTCCTGTGGAATGCCGATGCCCGTATCCTGGACCGCCACATGGAGCGTGGCCTTTTGGTGATCAAGCGCCATGGCGTCGACCTGCACAGCCACCCAGCCTTCGTTAGTGAACTTGACGGCGTTACTGACCAGATTGTTGATGACCTGACGAAAGCGGACCGCATCGCCCACCAGCAGGTCAGGCACATCGGGCTGGATTCGCCAGCGAAGTTGGAGTTTGCGCTGTGCGGCTCGCACCTGCAAGGGCCGCAGAGTCTGATGCAGCTCTTCACGAAGCCCAAACGCAATGGCCTCGAGTTCGAGTCTTTCGGCTTCGAGCTTGGAAAAGTCGAGAATGTCGTTCACCACCTCGAGCAAGGAGTTCGCGGACTGTTTCACCAAGTCAAGATACTCGCGCTGTTCGGTGCTCAGCTCCGTATCCAGTGCGAGCTCGGTCATCCCGATGACGCCATTCATCGGAGTGCGGATTTCGTGGCTCATATTAGCGAGGAATTCGCTTTTGGCGCGGTTGGCGGCTTCGGCGACGTCCTTCGCTCTTTTCAGCTCCTCTTCGGCACGCTTCCGTTCCGCGTTTTCACTGCGCAAGGCCTTGTTGGCGATTGTGAGCTCGGCCGCTCGCTCCTGCACGCGCAGTTCAAGTTCGTCGCGCGAGCGGCGAATGGCTTCTTCGGCCTCCTTGCGTTCCGTGATGTCCTCCGCAAGACCGACAATTCGGGCCAGGTTCCCGCTGGCGTCGTGAAGGGGGAAGGCTCGATCCCAAATCCAGCGGATGGATCCGTCCGCGTGCACCATGCGGTATTCCATCTCCGCCCGCAGCGGCTCGAAGCGATGGAGCAGAAGCTGACGGTCATCAGGATGAACGAGCCGGAGCCACACGTCGGGATCCTGAAGAAGGGCTTCCAAGGACTGACCCCAGACCCGCTCGTAGGCGGGGCTGACGTACAGCAAACGGCCATCCTGGGCATCAACCATCCAGAAGACCTGGTCGATGGTCTCTGCGAGTTGGCGGAACTGCTCCTCACTCTGGCGCAGGGCCACCTCGGCGCGCTCGCGCTGCGCGAACTCCTGGCGAAGCTCGCGCGTGCGTTCTTCAACCAGCAGCACCAACTCCTGCTCGCGCGCCTTGAGGCGGCGTACCCGAAGGCGGTACAGAGCAAGGCCTGCGAAGCCAAGCGCCAGGGCGCAGGCCAGATAGAACCAGGTGGTTTGATAGAAGTGCGGACTCAGCGTAATCTCGACCGAGGCGCCTTCCTCGTTCCAAAGCCCGTCGCTGTTGGCAGCGCTCACACGGAAGCGATAGGCGCC
>DATDGR010000226.1:0-11475 GCA_036521995.1 Terriglobia bacterium
GTTCCAGCCGGTCTCATTCACTGGCCGCGACGAGGACGTGACGCCGGAGCGCCGCCTGCGCCAGCGCTATACGCTGTCACACATGGCGCGCGACGTGAAGAAGCAAGTCGGCATCACTGAGCCTACCCGCGACTGGTTTCCTATCTCGCTCTTCAGCACCTTTTCCGACTTCGCCGACATTGCGCATGGCCCTGAGGCTCAATGGGGGATGGTGAGTTGCGGCTGCCATCCCAATTGCGGCATCGGTACGGCGCTGATGATCAACAAAGAGACCAAAGAGGCGGCGCCGGTGCCCGAGTTCCTCAACATTCCGCAACTGATCCGCGACATTCAGAAGATCACCGACGCCAGCCGCGGCAAGTGGTTCTCGAACCTGATGATGGGCCTCTGCCTGCTCAAGAACTACAAGCCCTTCAGGGCTCCGAAGAGTCTGGCGCTGGTCGACTTGCTCAAGAAGTTTGACAAGAGTTTTGCGCTCACCGGCGAGACCAAGAAAAAGTACGGCGACTCCAGCCCGGACCGCACTTACCAGGACGCCTTGAAGCGGCGCTCCGATCCTTGGAACTTCCTCTTCATCGCCGGCATGTGGTTCCAGGACCTGTTCAACTACGACTTCCGCCGCACCGAAATGTGCATCATTCCTTATGCCACGCAGGAGGGCGAGATCTCCTTCTGCGCCTACAACACCGGCATCGGCTGGCGCAACATCATTGAGAATATGCACAAGAACGCCACCGTCGCCGAGTGGTACAAGACCCACGGCAAGCACGAGATTTACGCGCGCGGCAAGAGCGTGAATCTGGAGAACTACGAGCATTCGCTGGCTCTGCGCCAAGAGGATGTGAATGCCGTGCGCGATCGCGCCACCGATATCCCGATGACCGCGGCCGACGAGGACAAGATGCGCCGCAAGGCGGCTTACGAGGCCAAGCAGGTGCGCGAGATCTACGAGGAGATGGTGCTGAAGAAGCCCAAGCCGGAACTGGTGTCCATCGGTCCTTTGACCGCCAAGCCTGGCAACGGCAACGGAAACGGTAACGGTCACTCCGAACTGGTGAGCGTAGCCGAGAAGGCTTCGGCGTAGCGTCCGCGCCAATTTGTCGCTTTTCCTTGAGCGTCGAGACCGCATGAAAGGCCGGCAGTTTGTGGTTGCGGCCGAGCCGATTACAACCCTTGATGGCCCCGTCTGTAACCATAGTCTAACCCAGAGTTGAGGCTCACCTGCCAATTTGGCTTTGGTGCGTCTTCGCCCTTTTGACCTATTTCTGTGTGTTACGTCCTTTTAATCTGTCCGCTGCAAGTTTGGGTTCGTTGCAAAATAATTTGTTAGAATTATTGCTAGATTAAGCAACTAAACTTAATTATAACAATCACTTATAAATTTGGGTTCCAAGTGGACAGTTGACCCCCCGGGGGGGCCATTTCGCGGCGCTTCAGCCCCGCGCGGCGACGCCTTTTCGGCGTCCGTGACCGGCGGAAAAGACGCGCGCTGGCCCGCTGCGCCGGCAGCTCGGCCAGGTCATGCAAACGGACTTGGGGCAGGTCGAATTCGGTGCTGAATTGGGTGAAGCTACAAACATCGGCGAAGACCCCTCAACCCTCGCTGGGTCGGACAGTCTACATCTCGGAGCGACCCTACCTAATTTGTATACCAAATGCTTATGTATGTCAAGGGTATCGAAGCCGCGCAGTCTGGCGGTCCACTTTATTGGCTCTTCCGGGTTTTCAGTGGGGAACCGACGCAACCGGCGTCTTGACAACTGTTGACCGGCGAACGGGCGCACACGTGGGCTTTATCTCTCTCCTCTTCCAGTTCCCTGTAGGCTGCTGATTCCAAGCCGATTGCTTCGTCTTCTCGCGCTCCGCCTGAGCCGGTTTGTTCCGCTTTGGAGCGTCGTACTGTCCCTGGAATGATCTGATTACAATTGATTTATATCAATCTGCGCCTGCGGGCTCCGAACTGATCTCCTTCCGGCTTTGGATGTAGCCCCTCTTTTGTTGATTCTAAAGGACATTCCGGCTTTGGCCTAGCCCCCCTATTTTGAGCTATCTCTTGATTCTAGAGGACTTCTTGGCTTTGGCATAAGGAATCTTTTTTTTGAGGTTCGGGGGTTACCTGATCGCCAACAGAATCACGGCTCACGGGGATTTGACGGTGAGCCGGCTGCCGGAACCCACTTTTAACTTTACATCTTGCCGTCGGCGTCGTCAAGCAAATCTTGCTCTTAGCTAAGCCGCGGCCCGTAGGACGGCGGTGCCCACTAGAATATCCGAATTCCCACTTTATTAGTGTGCCGAGTCACCGCGGATTAGCCACTGGTCGTCCCGCTTCACCCAGACCTCTCCCACGGCCATCTGATCTGACGGTCAGCGTTGTCGCCGGGGGGTTTTGACATCGGCGAAGTAGGTGACAAGGGCCACATCCGCTCCGGCCGGCACGACGCGCAAATGGGACAGCCTTGTACGCTGTAATGGGCTGCTTCCGTGTGGGAAGCAAAACCACCCACAATCAGGGTGAGGGCTGGCGGGAAATCGCTCGAGAAGATAGGGTTCAAGATCAGGGGAAGCGGGCAGGTCGTCCCATGCAAGCTGCCGCCAGAGGCTGCAACGATAGTCAGCCCGTGCGGAGCCAGCTCAGAATACCGGCCAAGCCGGCTTGCCGTTAAGCCAAGTCAGAAAATAAACCTCAGCCCAAACTGAATCTGGCGCTCGGGGGTTGCGGTTGTGTATGAAGTTCCAAAGCCAGGTGAGCCTACCGTTGAGCCGAGCCCTCCAAACGTGGCCTTATTGAAGATGTTGAAAAATTCGGCGCGGAACTGGAGCATCGTTGACTCGGTGATTTTCGTGTCCTTGATCACCGAGAAATCCAGGTTGTACCACCCAGGAAGAGTGAACGTGTTTCGTCCCAGGGTTCCCGGACTGGGCATGACCGCCCCGACGTTTGGTACCGGACTGATGACCGTGGGCACATCAAAATACCCGGTGCCGGCGCCGTTGGTGCTTCCGATGACGGCATTCGAAAAGAACTGCGGCCCGCTGCCCTCTGCCGGACTGAGGGTTGCCTGTTGCAGGAAGAATGGCCGGTTGTTGCCACCGTTCCCGTATTGCAACGTTCCGTAAGGGGAATTCACGGTGAAGGGGTATCCGGTCTGCGCCTGAAAAATGCCCAGCGCCTGCCAGCCGTTCGTGAGCCGTTGAGGAAGATGGGATAACGCATCCCAGTGGCCGAAGGGCAGGCTGTATTCAAAGTTGGCAACGAATCGCTGCACCACGTTGTAAGCGGCGGGCGCGTACTCGCACTTGATGCAGTTCGGGTTCTGCGGGTTCGTTCCCCCGGCGTTCCACACGGAGTCGGCATCTGTCATATCCTTACCCCAAGTGTAATTGGCCTGGAATTGGATGCCGTGCGTGGTTGAAATCTTGCGCGCCTGCAGTTGCAGGGCGCTGTAGGTGGAATAGCCACCGTTGTAGAACACCTGGATCTCTCCGACACCGGGAGTGATGAGGCTGTAGGGGGTGTATTGGGGTAGGGCGCCGCTGTACCCGTTAGGATACTCCGAGTTGTAAAGACTCACGCCGTTGTTCACAACGTAAGAAGCTGAAGCTGCGATGCCGCCCCGGAACTGGTGTTCCAGGGTAAAGTTGCCGTTAATGGTGTAACCGTTCCGCATGCTATCGGAAGGGTCGTCGACATAGAGAGGACCCAGGATCTTGGCGTACGGTTCAATGTTCACCGGAGTGTTCGCGGGAATGGTCTTGGTATTCCCATTGGCCGCGATGGGCTGCCCGGTGATACTGGTCATCACGGGGAGCGAAACGGAGCTGGGAGTGAGGGAATAGGGCGCGTTAAGCTGATAGTTTTCACTGGCGAGAGGAAAGTTCACCAGGGCCTGGTCGGGATAAACCGTGGGCATCACGTTGGTGAAGATCGCGAAGCCCCCGCGCAGGACAGTGCCCTTTCCCAGGTCAGCCGCCAGGCCAAAACGGGGACCAAAATTCCCGGCAAGATAGTCTGGCTGCCACAGCGGGCTCGGGTTCACCACAAAACGCCCGTAAAGGCCTGCGCGGTCGGCGGGGCCCGCCAGCCGGTTGGCAACTTCCCATGGAACCGAAGTGTATTCGTAGCGCAAGCCTAAGTTCAGGGTGAGTCGACGCGTCACTTTAAAGTCGTCCTGCGCGTACCCTGCCAGGCTCCACCGGCGCAGACCCCACCACACGCCGCCCCCTCCCGCTCCAGGGGGTCCAAAGCCTGGCGCCGTGGTGGCGCGCTCATATTGATAGTCAGCGCCCTCCATCATGCTGATGAGACCGTTGGGGCTCGGTGAGCCGGCCGGCAGGGACGCGCCTCCGTTGGTGGAAGGAATGGCAACGGGCAGGAGCGTGCCCGGATTAAAACTGTAAGAGCCGCTAGGGCCTGTTCCGGTGACTCCCGTGCCGTTGTCCTGCTCCCGGCGAAATTCTCCACCAAAGTTGAAGGAGTGGCGGCCCTTGGTCCATTGGAGGCTGCCCTTAGGATCGAAGACGTTGGTCACGTACTTGGTCTCGAAGGTATCGGGGCCCCAGCACTGCAAGCTGCCGTCGGAAAAGCAGGTTTGGGTTGTGTTGTACTCGGCAGGCGCTTCCGGCACACCTTCAATGCCCCGGTTGAACGTAAACATAAAATTGGCCACCAGGGTGGGCGAGAAAATGTGCGTCTCGCTCAGCGCGTAGTTGCGCGCATTGCCGATGTTGCCGGTGGAGAAATTGATGCCGCCCAGCTCGGCAGTAAAAGCGTCGGTCTCCTTAGCGATGACGTTGGCATAAGAAGCGCGCGCGAAGAACGTGTCCTTATCGGAGAAGTTATGGTCCACCCGCGCCGACCACTGATCGTCGTTGGTCGGCTGGGAGAACATGTAGTTGAAGGTGTTGGGACCATAAATACCCGAGGGCAGATTCGGATTCGGGTAACGGCTGAGAACTTCCTGGGCAACGGGGTCGAGAGGGACCTGAAGATCGTTTGTCTTGCCGTTAGGGCCCGGGATCGTCACCATGCCCTCTCTCTCCGCAGCGGTAGGAACAACGGCATTGTTCGGTTCGCCGAGCCGCTGCCGCAAGCCGGCGTATTGCACAAAGAAGAACGTCTTATCTTTCTTGATCGGCCCGCCAAACGTCGCGCCGAATTCGTTCCTCTTGAACGGCGGTACCGCCGAGCCTGGGATTCCTTGCTCCGTAAGGGAGTTAATCTGATTGACTGCAAAGAAGTTGCGCGCGTCAAACACGCTGTTGCGAATGAACTCAAATGCGCTGCCATGGAATTGATTTGTGCCGGTTTTGCTCACGATTTCGGTAACGGTTCCGGCGCCCTGACCGTAGGCGGCCGAGTAATTGTTCTGCTGGATCTTGAATTCGCCTATGGCATCCAGGTTGAAGTTCATGAACTGAAGGGTGCCCATCTCGGCGTCGCTGGTGTCGGCGCCGTCTAAGGTTCCCACAGTGGTCTCGCCCCGATTGCCGTTACCCACCAACTCGCCGCCGGCGCCTCCGGCGCCGGGCATCCAGCCCATTACACCGACGCTCGGCACGATGCCGGGCTGCATGGTCATAAGGCCGGTGATGTTCCTGCCGTTCAACGGAAGGTTCTCCACCTGCTCACTGGAAACCACGTTGGCAATGGTCGCATTCGTGGTGTTGAGTAAGGGTGGGGCCGCGCTCACCTCAACCTTGGCTGTGAGGCCCTCCACCGCGAGCGTGAAGTTGACCTCGCGCTGCTGGCTCACGTCGAGGGTAACGCCGTTTGCCAGACCCGCCTTGAAGCCCGTCACTTCTGCGGAGAGGTTGTAGGTGCCGACGGGCAGACGAACCAGGGTATACTTACCGGCCGTGGTCGAGAGCGTGGTCTGCGAGACACTGGTATCAATGTTGGTCGCAGTGACCGAGGCGCCGGGCACCACGGCCCCGGTCGGGTCGGTGACCGTCCCGGTGATTTCTCCCACGGCCTGCGCGTGCAGCATGTTTGAGGTGAGGAAAGCGAGCAGTAGGGCGAATACAGCGAGAAATGACCTCAGCTTCATGGTTCATCCTCCCAGCGTATATTTCCAACGCCCGAAGACAAGAAGCAAACCTAAGAGGTCAGCAGAGCGCCGCTATTGTGCTACAACGTCGAACGTCTGTCAACTAAAAAAAACCGAGTTGTCGTTAGCATGTGAAATGTCCGGTTCAGTTAGCACGTGATCTGTCCGCCTGAGGCGGTCGAGGGATAAGGCATTCTGCAGAAGGGAGGCAGAATGACCGAATATCCAGCGACCGCCGTGGAGCGGGCAATGAAGGTACAGGAAGTGATTTTGCGGGCGATGGCCAAAAGCATCAGCTGGTGGCAGGCGGCGGAGATCCTGGGGATCTCGGATCGCAGTATGCGGCGCTGGAGGCAGCGCTACGAGGAGCAGGACTATGACGGGCTGTTTGACCGGCGGCGGGGCAAGCCGAGTCCGAAGCGGGTGCCGCTAAAGCAGGCTGAGCAGGTGCTGCAGCTCTACCGGGAGAAGTATTTCGACCTAAACGTGCGGCACTTTCACGAGAAGTTGCGGGAGGTGCACGGCATCCGCTTGAGCTACACCTGGGTGAAGCTGGCGTTGCAAGGGGCGGGGCTGGTGAAGAAGGGGCGGAAGCGTGGGGTGCATCGCAAGCGCCGAGCGCGGCGGCCCCTGCCGGGGATGCTGTTGCATCTGGATGGGAGCCGACACCAATGGTTTCAGGACCAGCGCTGGTATGACCTGATCGAAGTGGTGGATGACGCCACCAGCGAAACCTATTACGCGCAGTTGGTGGAGGAGGAATCGACGCGCACGGTGATGGCGGCGCTGAAGGAAGTGATCGAACGAAAAGGACGCTTCTGCGCCCTCTACAGCGACCGAGGGAGCCACTTCTTCGAGACACCGAAAGCGGGCGGGCCGGTGGACCCGCATCGGCTGACGCAAGTGGGACGGGCGTTGAAGGAGTTAGGTATTCAGATGATCCCGGCCTACTCGCCCCAAGCGCGGGGACGGAGTGAGCGGCGCTTCGGCACTTGGCAAGGGCGCTGGCCGCAGGAACTGCGCCTGGCGGGCATCCAGACGGTGGAAGAGGCCAATCGCTTTCTGAGGGAGACCTCGATAGTGGAGATGAACCGGAAGTTCAGCGTGCCGGCGGCCGAGAAGGGCCATGCCTTTGTGCCGGTCCGGGGCCAGGATCTGGATCGCATCTTTTCGGTGCAGCAGGAGCGGGTAGTGGGGAAGGACAACACCGTGCAATGGGGAGAGCGGGTTTGGCAGATCGAGCGCACGCCTTGGCGCGGGACGCTAGCCGGCTGCCGGGTGACGATCTGCGAGCATCTGGGCGGGCGAGTGACGATCGTCCACGGGCCGCACGTGGTCGGGCGTTTCAGCGCTACCGGCGAGCCGCTGGAAAGTTCGAAAAAAGCGCGAGCGCCCCGCTGTGGAAATGACGCGCCGAGGAAAGCCTGGAAAACTCCAAAAGCCAAAGCGAGTTTCCCACGCTTCCCTCCGCGCTTGGAAATCCGGCGGAAAGCAAGAACGCCGGATTCCCACATTCCCACAGCGACGACGGCGGCGGGAAAGGTCTAAATCTGCAGGGAGAACAGAAGGCGAAAACCGGACAGATCACGTGCTGTAAAAAGCGGACATCTTGACGTGCTACCAACACTAAAAAAACCGAGTTAGCAAGACCGAAGGCCCTGGTCCATCGCACGCGTGAATGTTACAGGAGGTCATGCCCCGGTTTCGATCCCGGCCAGAAGCTCCCGCACTTGCTCCTCGATCGAGTCGCGCGCGGCGCGGTAGCGGTCCAAATGACTGCCAAATGGGTCGGCAATGTTCCACTCCAGCACCCGGCCCTTGAACTCCGCCGGAAGAGGGCAGTCGACCTCGCAGCCCATGGTGACCACCACATCCATCTGGTCAAGAGGTACGTCATCGACACCCTTCGACCACTGGGCCCTCAAAGCGATTCCCTTCTCGTCCATCACCACGCGGGTATCCGGAGCGATCCAGCCCAGCGGATATGAGCCCGCGCTCCAGGCGCGAAGCTTGCCCTCGCCGAGCCTGTTCGCGAACGCCTCGGCCATCTGGCTGCGGCAGGAGTTACCGACACACAGGAAGAGAACGTTCGTGACGGTGTGAACCTGCGGCTCCGACATCGCTTTCACTGCGGAATCACCGGAAGAATGACCTGAGAAGGATGATCCCGATCATCGTAGATTGTGTTGGTGGCGATCGCCAGGCGGCGGTTCGCGTTGAGCGGCTCTCCGGTGTTCGGATTAACATCAAATCGCGGGAAGTTGCTGCTGGAGATATCCACCCGGATGCGATGACCCTTCTTGAACAGGTTCGATGTCGGATAGAGGTGAATGGTGAACGAATAGATCGTCCCCGGCTGCATGAGTTCGGGCTTCTCCAGGGAATCCCGGAAGCGCGCCCGCAGGATGCCGTCCTCCAGGTTCATGTCCATCCCGCCGGGAAAATCGCGGCTGGGAGGATGGACGTCGATCAATTTAGCCGTGAAGTCCGTATCCGGCGCCGAGGAGGAGGCCCACAGCTTCACATCGATCGGTCCGGTCACCTCCATGTCCTTGCCGAGCGGCGGAGTCATGAAGACCAACACGTCCCGGCGCGCTGAAAGCGGCAGTGAATCGTCACAGTTCCACACCGCCTCACTGCAGCGCTGGTCCCAAGCACCTTGAAGCATAATGCCGTTGCCGGATGATATGTTGCCGCCGAGGGTCGGCACCGGATGGCGCGGGTCGAACTCATAACTAGAGCTGCTTTCGGCTTCGGCGGGCTTGTCGGTTGACAGGGCGCCGTCCCGGTGCAGATAGTACGGCGTCCAGCGGGTGCGGGCGAGCGGCCACTGCTGTTCCTCGCGCCAGACTCCGCCGTGCAGGTGACGACCGTCCGGCGTCTTCTCTTCGCTGCCGCCGCCCATGACGAAGATTTTCACTGGAGCCTCGCGCTCCACCCCGTTGTCGATGCCCTTCAGCCAATGGTCGTACCAGCGAAGATGAAACGCTGTGTCGTCGATGGCCGCCTGCGGGCCGAACTCCACCTGCCCGTGCGCGTGATTCATCTGCTCGCCGTGAATCCACGGACCCAGGATCATCTTAATGGGGCCACGTTTGGCGCGGCTCAGTGCCATGTAGCTCATCGTCGTCTGCAGCGCCCAGGAGTCGTACCAGCCGCCGAGGAGATAGACGGGCACGTCCGCGTGGCGCGGCACCTGATCGGTGAGCCCCAATCCGGGCTGCTTCCAGTACGCATCGTTTTCGCCATGGCTCATCGCGTGCGTCAACCACTGCTCGTACTCCGGCGCCAAGCGCAGGGGAGTGGTACCTGTCCGGAGCGGCAGCGCCTCGAGGTATTCGCGCCGGTGGTTTTCCATCTCTTCCAGCACGGCGCGGGTGCCAGGGTCGCGCGCGGCACGGCTGCCTTCGGGCGCGCCGAACGTGAAGATCCAGTTGAAGAAGCGCAGCTCAAAGGCGCCGCCGTTGCGCATGCCGTAATAGCCGGCGTCCGCTACGGCGCAAACCGGGACCATGGCTTTCAGCCCGGGCGGATCGGATTCCGCCATGGCATGTTGCGTGCCGCCCTGGTATGAGGTCCCAATCATGCCAAAGCCGCCGTCGCTCCAAGGCTGCCGGACGAGCCACTGCGCGGTGTCATAACCATCGTTCAGGTCGTCGGTCATCATGTGCCAGACGCCTTCCGACGCGTAACGACCGCGCGTATCCTGCGTAGCCACAACATAGCCGTGGCTGATGAAAGCAAGGACGTAGCCGATGGACTGGTCCTTGTTATAGGGGGTACGCTCCAGAATCGCCGGAAACTTGCCTTGCTGTAGCACGCCGTCCTGGACCGGGATGTAGACGTCCGTTGCCAGGCGCACGCCGTCGCGCATGGGGACCATCACGTTTTTGGTCACAGCGAATGACCCCGAGGGCACCGGCGTCTGCCCGGATTCCGACCCGGGCAGGCCGATCCAAACCAGCGTGGCGAGCACGAGACCGGCCATTCGGCCTTTGCCCCCGCTATTCGGGGGCGGGCTCGGGCGGCTGAGCTTTCTTGTAGATTTCAAGGTCCATGATCTCCATGTTGCGCTCGGGCATCTTGAGAGGGCCGAAACCAAATTGGGCGTACAGCCCGTGAGCGTCGCGGGTGCCGAGAGTCCAGCGTCGCAGATCTTGCAGGTCCGGGTGAGACATGATCACTTCCATCAACCACTTCGACAGACCGCGGCCGCGGTGCGATTCCAGAATAAAGACGTCGGCAAGGTAAGCGAAAGTGGCACGATCGGTGATCACGCGGGCGAAGCCCACCTGCCGTCCGTTGGCATAGACGCCAAAACAGAGTGAGTTGCGAATGGCCCGCTCGAGGATGGGGCGCGGAATGTCCTCACACCAGTAAGCGCGCCACAAGAATCCGTGAATGACATCCAGGTCGAGCTTCGTCGGGTCGGTTGACACCAGGCAGTCGCCGCGCTTGCGCTCGAGGACCGCGGGATCAGTGCGAGTCATGCGCCGGTCCTTCCTTATCGGCCACAGGGGCCGCATCGGCCATGCCGGCGGACTTCTGCAGCTTACCCACGAAATAGCGATGGATGGTCTCGTCCTCCGTCAACTCAGGATGGAAGGTGGCCGCCAGTATATTTCCCTGCTCCACGAGGACCGGCAAACCATCGGCGCGGCCGAGCACCCGAACGCCAACGCCCACTCGCCTGATAATGGGTGCGCGTATGAAGACCATGTCTACCGTACGGCCCGGCAGTTGGGGAGCACCGGCTTGAGGGCCACCGGCGGCCTCCAGCGTGCCACGGCGCACGGCACTGTCGATCTGCCGACCATAAGCGTTGCGCTCGACGGCGATGTCAATGAGGCCGAGGTGGGATTGAGGCGGGTTCAGCACCTCCTTGGCCAACAGAATCGTGCCGGCGCAAGTGCCGAAGATCGGTTTGCCCTGGCCCGCAAAGCTCAAAATGGCTGGGCCCAGGCCTTCACCTTCGAAGAACTTGAGCATGGTCGTGCTTTCGCCGCCTGGCATGATGAGCCCGCCCATGCCGGCGAGGTCGGAAGGGTGCTTCACCAGGCCCCAAGGCGCCCCAATGCGGTCGAGCATCCGGCCGTGCAGGGCAAAATCTCCCTGGACGGCAAGAATGCCGACGGTTTCATGGCCGTTGTTCATGGCGGTGAGAATCAGGAGCCAGCACTCAGAGTCCGAAGGAACACGAACGTTCGCTGCCCGGTGCCGGTTTTGCGCTCTTTGGCTTCCGGGGGCTTCTGCCTCTGACGCCTATCTTCTGTTTCTCAGCTTGCCGCAGTGACCAACGCGGCCTGTAGAGTGATGGGAGTCGCGGCCAGCGCCTTCGACACGGGGCAGTTCTTCTTGGCGCCTTCGGCGAATTCCTGGAATTGGGCGGCGTCGATGCCGGGCACCTCCGCGTCAACTTTCAGAT
>DATDGR010000227.1:0-33696 GCA_036521995.1 Terriglobia bacterium
ATCGTGATTGTCTCCGAACGCTGGACCTCACCCGACTTGCAGGCCGTGGTGTATAGCAAACGCACGGATCCGCGGTTTGGGACTACGATCTATCAGTTAACGAACGTCAGCCGCCAGGAGCCTAATGGTTCTTTGTTCCAGGTTCCTGCGGACTATACCGTCAAGGAAGGTCCTCCTCGACCCCGCTGAAGGCGATCAGGGTGGTGCAGGCTTTGAGCCTCGAAGGGATGCCTGCACCACCTGTTTCTTAGCGGCCCATCACTCCTCGGATCGCCCCCCTCCTGCTATCGCCTGCCACGAATCCACGGACATCGAACGGCTTAGAACGATTCAATCTTTTTGAGACTGGGCGTGAAACGCTGGACGCCCCTGCGTCACTAACCAATCTAAGGGCGCTTGAGGGTGTTGCCTGGCGCCCGACGCTGGACGAGCTTGAATGCAAGCGCGAACCAAGGTATGGGAACAGCCCGGAAGCGCCGGAATCGGTCGGGAATCGTTTGGAGTCTGGCCATGAGGACTTTGACCTACTTTCTTGTCTGGGCCGCGCTGTCGGGCGCGCCGGAGCTTCTCTTGAGCTTCGTGATTGGCCTGATCTCTCGGACGCTCAGCCGCGCCGCCAGGAATGCGTCTGCTTCCGCACCTTTTCCTTCGATCTCCGCCGTAACGGGCGTGAACACGACCGAAGAACGGTACTTCTAGGATTCGGGGCCAGAGTGGAACCTGGCCAGGGCCTTTGAAAGCGAGTGCCAGCTATGCAGAATGCAAACGCGTCGACAACCTCCGTCGCCTCCGGTAGACTTGGAGGGCCGTCTGTTCCAATCCGGCGCGCGCGAAAGACATACTGCGGCGCCTTTGGCAGCGCCTTGGAAATCCAGGAATTCGACGCCCAGTACGTCAATCGCCTATCGGAAGGCGATCCCGCCACCGAGAGGCACTTCACCGCCTATTTTGGCGAGTTCCTTCGGATCAAGCTCCGCCGGCGGAATTGGCCCACACCTGATGCCGAAGACATCTGCCAGAAGACTTTCCTGAGGGTCTGGCAGACACTCCGTGAGAAGGGCGGCCTGAAGCAACCGGAGAGTCTGGGTGCGTTCGTCAATTCCGTTTGTAACAACATCGTTCACGAGTCCTATCGGGACCGCATTCGAAACCCTTCGGTCGACCCCGCCGACCACGAGCCGGTCGATCGCACGATTGATATGGACGGCGCTTTGATAGCCCAGGAACGCAAGCGGCTGGTCCAGGCCGTCCTTGACGAGCTCCCCGACGCCGACCGTAAGATCCTGCGCATGATCTTCTGGGAGGAAGCGCCCCGGGATGTGATTTGCAAAGAGATGAACGTGGACCGCGACTACTTGCGCGTCTTGCTTCATCGCGCCCTGGCGCGATTCAAAGGCCTCGCTGCCGGAAACCGCGCCCTGGCGGCGGGCGGATATTGAAGGCCACAAGTGTTGATTCTCTGGCAACCCGAGGGGTCCATGAGTCCACCCTCGAAAAGGATGACTCCAGATCATGCAAGAGCGAAAGAAGCTCGGGAGAGATGACCATGCAACATACTGACGCTGATCGAACCTTAGCACCCGAGAGATACCTGCTCGGTGAGATGTCCTCCACCGAGATCGAGGAATTTGAGGAGCATCTTTTCCTCTGTCAAGAGTGTGCCGAAGCCGTGAAGACAGGAGCAACGTTCGCGGACAACGCGCGCGCCGTCTTCAAGGACGAGGCCGCGGTTGCGGCTTTTCAATTGCAGCCCGCGAAGGAGCGCAAACGGACGGTAACGCCCTGGTGGCAGCGGCTTACCTTTCCTGTTCTGGCGCCCACTTTCGCGGCCCTCATGCTGCTTTGCGGCGCCGGATACCAGCGCTTGGTGGTGATTTCGCAACTGCAGAGGCAGCTGGCCCAGGCGACGGCTCCCCAGGCTCTTCCCGCTTTCGCGCTCCACTCTGTTTCTCGAGGCAGCGCGCCGGTCATCCAGGTGTCGGCCAATGCCGGGTCCTTCAGTCTTTATTTCGATGTGGCCACGGAGAGTACTTCGGGCTATAGTTGCGAGGTTCGGGATGCGTCGGGCGCTACGAGGTCCTCGATCCAGGTTCCGCAACCGAAGCCCGGAGAGTTTGTGTATCTCTTGTTGGATCGCTCCAAACTTCCGGCAGGCGACTACAACCTCGTGGTGAGTACCGAGGGACCGGATTCGAAGGAGGTCGGCCAGTATCCCTTCAAGCTTGAGTATCAATAGGAGGCCCTTATGGAAAGAAGGTTCCTTTACCATGCTCTGGCATCGGGAGTATCCGGCAAGATCACCTCGCCGTTTCAAGACCTGATCGAGGTTCAGGGGGCCAGCGCCCTGCCGTCGACCGGAGGGTATTCGGCCTCGCGAGTCGAGAGCTTCCGCTACAAGCAGATCCTCTCGCTGGGCGCGGTTACGACCCTGACCGTCGGCAGCTTCAGCGAGCAAAAGCGAACTTACGACACGCTGGTGACGGCAACGATCGAGCAATTGAACATCCTTAATGTGGTCACGGCTGACCGGATTGTGACCCGCCTGGCTTCGGCGCAGCCGGAAGAAGGCGGTCCGCCGCGGGTCAGCATTCTGGGCAGCCTGATTGAGAATCTCAACATTGCGGGCTACCCACTGGATATACGGCCCGACCCCAGGCCGTTCGAGAAGTACGAGAGGCCCAGGAGGGTCGAACTTCGGAGCCTGGTCGATCCACCCGATTTGGACGAAAGCTGCGGGTTTAGAGTCGACGAGGACGGCGCCTTCGAGGTGCCGCAGTTCGGCCGGCTGTACCTGGCGGAGTTTCTTAGCACCGCTTGCTATCAAAGCCTGACCATGCTGCGCGTCGAGCTGGGTTGCCCGGTCGCGACGGGAGGAGGACACCCGGCCTCTTTGAGCATCGGCCACGGCTCCAGCAATGGTGAGTTTTTCCCTCCGTAAAGGGCCAAACTCCTCCGGGCTTCGGACTTCACCGCAGGAGGCTACCATGAAAGTGCGCGATTTTTTGACGCCCGGCGCTCCGGCGACCGGATTGGGCGGATCGCTGGAGGCGGCTGCTTCGGGGGGCGGCACGGCTGCCTCGACAGCCCCGTCATCCAGTACCTCTTCCAGCGCCGCAAGGCGATTCCTTTATCACGCCCAGGCGGTGGGAGTGGCCGGGCAGATCCCCGGACCGCCGGCGCAGACCATCCAGAGCCAGGCTCCCAGCGTCCTGGCAGTCACCGGTGGCGTGTCGTCGTCCCGTGTAGACAGCTTCACCCACCCAAGCCTCTTGACCTGCGGGCCCATCCAGACCCAGGTTAAAGGCGTTTACGATCAAGGCTCGCAGGCTCACATCACCGAGGTGACCACCACGATCGAGAACTTGAAGGTTCTCGACTACGTGACCGCCGACCTTATTTCCACGGGCTTGCGCGCTACCTTCACCGAAGGAGCCAGCGAGAGTTCGATCGTGCCTTTGGAGAGCAAGATCGTGAACCTCCGCGTGGGAGGCTCCCCGGTGAGCGTGGAGATCGATCCGGCGCTGTTCTCGGCGCTGGACACTTTTGCCAAGTTGCAAGCCCGCCTCCAAAGCGATTCCGCCTTTCGCGCGGCCCAGGGGTCGCCACCGCTCGGCGGCACTGCCGTATGTACTTTCGCCACCCAGGTCGCCGTGGACCACCCCGGAGTCGTGGTCGAGGGCAATGCCATCCACTTGCCGCAGTTCGCCACCGTGTACCTGGCGGAGTTGATCTTTCAGCCCAAGCTTCGAACCATCGGGATGCTGAGGATCGAGCTGGGCTCAACCCCGGCCCTGGCCCTGGCCGCCGTGGCAGGCGCCCCGAGCCACCAAGCCACGGGGCATGTCATGGCTGCTCATGGCAGCAGCAATGGAGAGTTCTTCCCGCCTTAACAGGCTGCGCAAAAAGGGGCGGCTGTCATCCTGAGCGATAGCCACGGCACGGTTTGTGTGCCGTGGGCTTTTCCTCCCGGGAACTAAAAACCCACGACACTGAGAAGCGTGTCGTGGCTACCACCGTTTCGATTCCTCCAGTCCCGCCCACCTTCGATCTTTTCGCGCGCTTGTCATCGCATCCTCCTTCAGTTTGTGCGCGGCGATTATGGACCGCTCGGGCCATGAGGGTAAGTTCCATAACCTGATGATACGGCATCAGTAAGACGGCTCAGGTTCGTTTTGGGTTCGTTTCGGGTTCGTTTTTTCGACATCCCGAGGGCCTCACTGATTCTAAGCAACTTATCTCCACAGCCATCGTCAAAGCTCGGGTTCGTCTGGTTCGTTCTAGGTTCGTTTTTCGACATTTTTGTTGATTCTAAACAGCTTCTCGGGTTCGTTTTTGCAATTTTTTGACCGGGGGGGAGGGGTCCCTCAGAGGCCCCTTCAAGGGAGACCCGTCTGACCCTGTTCCACAGCGCCGTTCGCGACCTCGTCCTCGGTCTCATCCGCGGCTTCCAAAGCCGCCGGGCGGATTAGCCCCATTGCCTTGAGCAGCCCCGTAATCACCCACTGTTTGCGGTCGATGGCCTGCCGTAGACGCTCCCCTTGCAGGTTCATCCAGATATCGTGGCGGGTGGGACCCAGGCGGCCCAGGCAGGCGGCCCGGGTCATGGTCTTCTGGTCCAGTTCCAGGCGGTAGGCCGTGATGGCGTCCTGCTCTTCGGCCGCTACCAGGTCCAGCAGGCCCTCGAACTGTTCGTGGCTCAGGGGCTCGCGGCCGGCCGGATTCATCAGGCGCTCACAGCGAATGCAGATGGTCTGCGCCCGGGCGTATTTCGGGTCGAGCTCCTTGCCGTAGAGGTTGTGCAGCAGGAACTTCAAATTGAAGTCCCGCCGGGTGAGTTTCAACTTGAGCGCGGCCAGGTATTTCATCTGCTCCTTGAACTTGCCGGCGGAGTCCTCTTGATGTTGGAGCCCGCCCTCGGCGATTTCCTTCATCGTGGCGGGCAGCTCGCGGTCCATCTGGTGGAACAGGAGGCGCCGCTTGAGATCGTTCTGCTGCCAACGGTCCTCGAGCTGGGCGTCACGGATGCGCTCCCAAGCCTCCAGTTCCAGGCGCAGCCGGGCCAGGTCCTGAAAGTGCATCGCCAGCAGCGGAGGCGCGGGCTCGTAGGGCGCGATCAGCTCGCGGTAGAGCACCTCGGCGGACGCCAGCTCCTGATTCAGCGTTTTGGCCTCGGCCAGGCCCAGAAGGCGGATGGGGAGCTTGCGGGCGTTCTGGCTGGCGCGTTGCTTGCCCGCGTCGGTGACGGGACCCCGGGACTTGCGCCCGTTGGCCCGGCTGGCGGCGCGCCGAAGGGGGGAGGTGGCTCGCGGCGGGCGCGGCTCGCTTGCCGCTCCGGTCGCCACGGGCGGCGTCCCATGCGCTCCGCCCGGTTCCCCTGGGCCCTCGTGAGGATATTCCGCCTGCTCGTTGTGTCGTTCGAATGCCATAAAGCCTCCTGAGAATTATCCGGTGATCGTGCCACTGAAAACGCCCCTGTCATGCCCTGGTGACTCCGTCGGCTGGCGCAGCAGGCATCGCACCCTAGGAGATGTTGTTGCACACCGCCGGAGCCTAGTCAATGGGAAGTTTGGTCAACAAATGGTCAATAATATGGGCTGGGCAAACTGTTGTCTGTAGGCTAGATACCGCGACGGCGACGCGATAGGGAACTGAGAGGCGGGCCGTTCGGCCCCATTTCTATTGTCCGGGGGCGCAGCCGGCAGCACCCTACAGCCCCTTACAGGCCCGAACTGCGCCATACTGGAGTAACGGGGAGGGTCTGGTGTTCCGATCGAGAGTTGGAGGTCCTGGCCGCGCGCTGCTTCTTCTGGCGCTCTTGCTATCGGCTTGCTCGCACCGGGCGGGACCTGACCTTGACTCGATCTTCAAGCAAGCGAACTCGCTCCGCGAACATAGCGACCTGAAGCAGGCGCTGTCTTTGGCAGATCAAGGCTTCTCGCAATCCTGTCAGCATCCGGATTCCGATGAGTGCTGGAGATTTCGTCTGCTGAAAGCTGAAGTGCTGATCGGCCTGGGCAGGACTCCCGAGGCTTCCCAGTTGCTCACGACTTCCGCTCCGCCTGGCCAACCTGAGCTGCAAGCCCGCCTTCTGCTCGACCAGGGTTATGCCGCATACAAACTGACCCGTTTTGCGGACTCCAAGGCGCTGCTGGATCGGTCTCTTCAAGTTGCCGAGTCCGGGCAAGAGTGGCCGCTAGTCGCGGAAATCAAGGTGCGGCGTGGAGCCGTGCTGAGCCGGTTAGACGACGCGGCCGGTGCCGAAGCTGACTTTCAGGACGCCTTACGCCTGGCCAGGCAATCCAAGAACGCCTATTTCGAATTCTCAGCGCTCGCAAACTTAGCAATCTTGCTCCAGAACAAGGCACGGTACGACGAAGAAGCGGCTTCGCTGGAGCAGCTCCGCGACGTTGCCGGTCAACTTCAATCCAAGAGCTACACCGCGCGCCTGCTGAACAATCTCGGCTATTGCTATCTCCAGCTTGGCCTGCCCGAACGGGCGGCTCCGCTCTTCGACCAGGCGCAGAAGCTGGCGGAGCAGACCGGCGCGCCGACAGACCAGCAGATTGCTCTGGGGCATTCGGGAGACATGTTCAGTGGCCAGGGAGAGTACCGCCGGGCGCTTTCCTACTACCAGCGGGCCCTCGATGTCGCCCGGCAGTCACACGACCAGCGCTGGGTGGCTAAATGGCTTTCCCAGATGGCTGACACCGAGCTGGCGACGGGAGACGTGACGCAGGCCGAAGACTACAACCGCCAGGCGCTTGCCCTTCAGGCACAAATCGACACTCCTGGAGAACGGCTGTGGCCTCAAATGAATGCGGCCCGCATCGCCGAGGCCCGGCAACAGTTCGGCGAAGCCGAGGATACCTATCGATCGGTGGTTAAGGCTGCGGAGAGGCTAGCCGGGACCCAAGAGCCCGCGCTCCTGCTCGAAGCCCGCGGAAGGCTGGCGAATCTTCTAGTGGAGACGCACCGGGCTCCGGAGGCGGAGGCTGAGTTCCGGGCCGCCCTCGCCTTGATCAACAGCACCCGCGCCGCGCTTCAGCAAGATGAGTATCGGATCACTTTTTTTTCCAGCCTGTTGGACTTCTACCAGGAGTACGTGGATTTTCTCATGGCCGAGGGCCGGGACCTGGACGCGCTGCGGGTGGCGGAATCCAGCCGGGCGCGGGTGCTGGCCGAGAAGCTCGGCGAAAGCGATCCTGCCGGTCACGGGTCGCGTGAGTATGATTACCGCAAGCTGGCTCGAACTTCCAAGACCGTCCTGCTCTCGTATTGGCTGGCGCCTCGCCGGTCATTTCTCTGGGTCATCACACCGGGAAAGGTCGCGACTTTTCAGCTTCCTGCTCAATCCGAAATTGAAGCGTTGCTGCAAGCCTACGGCGGGGCTATCGAACAGCTTCGCGACCCGGTGCGCGAAGACAGTGACGTTGGCCGCAAACTTTACCAGGCTCTCCTGGCGCCTGCCCAAGCCTTGATTCCGCCGGGATCGAGGGTCGCGGTGGTTCCCGACGGTGAGTTGCACAATCTCAATTTCGAGACCTTGCCGGTCGGCGGCGCCCAACCGCATTACTGGATCGACGACGTCAGTGTCTCCGTGCTCCCGTCGCTCGATCTCGTCTACCGCCACACCAGCGGACGGGAGAATCACTCCCGCTCGCTGTTGCTGATCGGTGACCCGTTACCTCCGGACCAGAGAACCTTTTCAAGACTCCCCAACGCGGCGTCAGAAATGAGTGGCATCGAGCACCAATTCAGCGATGCTGTGGTCCGCTCCGGGACCGCGGCCGGGCCCCAGGCCTACGCCGCCGCAAAGCCGGAACAGTTTTCCGTTATCCATTTTGCCGCGCACGCCGAAGCCAATCAGGAAGATCCGCTCGATTCCGCCATTGTTCTGTCCCCGCAGGGTGACCGCTACAAGCTCTACGCCCGAGACGTGGTGAGTCTGCCCATTCATGCCAACCTCGTCACCATTTCAGCGTGTCGCGGCGCGGGAAGCAGAACTTATGCCGGAGAGGGACTGGTCGGCTTTGCCTGGGCGTTCCTGCAGGCCGGCGCTAGAAATGTGGTGGCGGGATTGTGGGAAGTGGATGACCGATCCACGGCCGAGCTGATGGAGAAGATGTACTCGGGGCTGCGCAGCGGAATGAGTCCGCAGGATGCTCTGCGGAGCGCCCAGTTGGCACTTCTTCAGTCCGAAGAAACCTATCGCAAACCTTACTACTGGGCTCCTTTTCAAGTCATAACGGACGCGCTCGCTTACTGAGATATTCGATGGCGTTACCGAGCGGGCGCGATCAGCAGAACATGATCCCGATGTCACGGAAAGGCGAAGCGGGCATACCGTCGCCGGCTGCTCTCGGCTTCCGAGCGCACTCCGGTTGGGCCGTCCTGATAACGGTCGCCGGATCAGCGACCGCCACCGAGGCGCTGGTGGTGATCGACCGGCGGCGCATCGAACTTGTAGAACCCGGCAGTCCAGAGACCGTCCAGCCCTATCACACGGCTGCCCGGTTGGGTCCGAAGCAAGCTGAAGCATTCATCAAAAACTGCGCGGAACGCGCCAGGCTCCTGGCCATCCAGGCTCTGCGGGCCGTCATCGACCACCTCAGCGCGACAGGGCATCAGGTGGTCGCGAGTGGCATCCTGCTCAGCTCCGGACGGCCAACGACGGACCTTGCGGCGACGCTGGCGTCTCATGCCTTGATTCATACGGCCGAAGGTCACCTGTTTCGCGAAGCGCTTACCCGCGCCAGCGAACATCATCACTTGCCGGTGATGGGTCTAAGAGAGCGCGAGTTGTTCAGGCGTGCCTCCGCGGAGCTTGGCACCTCCCCCGACGAAGTGCGACGGCGCGTCGCGGCGTTGGGGCACCAGCTTGGTCCTCCGTGGCGCCAGGATGAGAAGCATGCGGCGTTGGTTGCTTGGTTGGCACTGGCGAGCAGGTTCCAGCGATAGAGCGCGACGTGAGAGGGATGGCCCTCAGAAGGGATTTGTGCAGCAGGCGGCTGCACGATTCGTGTCTCTAACGGGCGAAAGGCCTCTGGCTTAGAATCTTGCCGCCTTCCTGGATCGTATAGGTGACGTTGGCCGCCAGGTTCTTCAAGGAGTCTTTTTGCCCGCTGGGCCAGATGATGAGGATGTCGGCCGCCGCCGCCTTGCCGAGCCCGAATGTCAAGGTTAGTTCGCTCTGAGAGCAGTAGCTGGAGCCGGAGTGAACCAACTGCCACTCATCTTTGACCGGCTGGCCGGCGAAGCTCACGCCGACCGCCGCGCCGATGCCGTCGCGATTCGAGCGCGTGCCCAAGGTTCGAATCCGGATGGCGTTGTTCTGGCTCCCGCCCACGTTGTGGAAGAGGTAGGCGGGACCCCCGTTTGTCGTCAGCAGAATGTCCGGCGCGCCATCATTGTCGATGTCGGCGCGCGCGGCGCCGCGAGACACCAGCGTTTTGGTGAATCCCAGTTGCTTGCCCGTTTCTTCGAACCGCATGTTCCCTTTACTGTCGCGCCCCTCGCCATGGAAGGCGAGCGGCAGCTCGGCGTAAGCAACCTGCGGCTGGATGCGATTGATATCGGGCTCGATGTGGCCGTTGGCGACGAAGATGTCGTCGAGCCCATCAAGATCATAATCGAAGAAGAAGAGGCCGAAGGAAAGAGAAAGCAGGCTCGAACGCCCGAGCGACGAAGAGGGAGCAATGTCAATAAAGAAGCGGTTTTTCTCGTTGTGATAGAGCCCCATCATCTGGTTTGAAAAATTGCCGATGGCGAGGCTCGGGTAGCCGGAGCCATCGAAGTCCCCGGCGTCGATACCCATGGCGCCGCGCGCGATTCCGTCTTCGCTGAAGGCGATGCCCGCCTGCACCGCCTGCTCGGTGAAAGTGCCATTGCGGTTGTTGTGATAGAGCTTGTTCGGCTGCGTGTCATTCGAGACCGCGATGTCGGGCCAGCCGTCCTGGTCGTAGTCAACCACGGCCACACCCAGCGACTTGCCGGTCGGGTCTTCGATGCCGGCCTTGCTCGTCACATCCTCAAAGCGGCCGTTCCCCAGGTTGTGATAAAGCCGGCAGGTATCACCGTGATAGGCTTCCGGCGTGCAATAAGACTTGGTGTGGCCGTCGAGCGAACAGTAAATGTCGGACTTCGGCGTCCATTTCACGTAGTTGGTGACGAACAGATCGAGCTTGCCGTCGCGGTCGTAATCGAGCCAGGCGGCGCTGGCGCCGAATCCGGTGTTGTTGACTCCGGCCTCGCGGGTTACGTCCTTGAAGGTGCCGTTGTGCTGATTGTGAAAAAGGCGTGATTCGCCGAGGCCCGTCACGTAAATGTCGTCCCAGCCGTCGTTGTCATAATCGCCGACGGCCACGCCCATGCCGTACATCTCGATGCCAAGACCGGAGCGCTCCGTGACGTCCGTAAAGGTGCCGTTGCCATTGTTGTGATAGAGCTTCATCGTCCGGCGCTGGCCCGAGCGGTGGTCCGGAAAGTCACCACCCTGAACCAGCAGGATATCCGGATTCCCATCGTTGTCGTAGTCGATGAAGGCGCAGCCCGCGCCCATGGTCTCCGGCAGGTATTTCTTACCGAAGGCGCCGGTATAGTGCACAAAGTTGATCCCGGCGCGCTGGGTGATGTCCACAAAGTGGACGGAGGAGTCAGCCGCCGCACGATCAGCGCTGAACCAGGCGGCCAAGCCGAGCACCACGACGAATCCCGCCAGGCAGACGACAGGGACAAGCGGCGAACGAAGACGGCTGTGCCGGGGGCTCACTTCGACGCTCCGCCTCCGGCAGCGCGCCGCTCTGCGCCCCGGTCGTGGATGTCCGGAGCCTGCGCCACCACTTTGCTGACCCCGGGCCCCGGTCCTGGTCTGGTCCCTGCATACTGACGACTACCTTCTGCATTGTGGAGCGCCACCGAGACGTGCTCGTGGATCGGTTGCGTTTCGTTGTTGTCATCCGGATGCGCCAGCTTATAGGGCCCGGTGATGGCCTGCGCGGCTTCATTTGCTTTGAACCGGAGGTAGAGCTTCTCCTCACGCGCGGCCAGCGCATCGTCGCCCAGGCCGCGGTAACAGAGCATCAGGTTGTAGTGGCATTCCAGGTCTTCCGGATCGACGGCCAGCGTCTGCTCATACTCGGCGACCGCTTCGCGATACTTGCGCTGCAGAAAGAGCATGCGACCCATTTGGTTGCGGTTTACGCGGTCGTTTGGATAGCGGGCGGCCGCCAGAGCGAATTGCTGATAAGCGGCGGCGTAATCGCCGTCCGTCTTCAGCGCGAGGCCGCTGAAGTAGTGAGCGCTGGCAAGATTCGGGTCGAGCTCGAGCGCCTTGGCCAGCATCGGTTTGGCAGCATCCGTGTTGCCCTCTTGAATCCGCGCCCGGGCGACGTTCACCCAGCCGTCGGCATAGTCGGGACGCTCTTGGGTCACGACCTGGAAGGCTCGCTCCGCCCCCTTCAAGTCGCCTTGCAGAAGCAGGCCGATGCCGTAATCGTTCCATCGCTCCCAGTCCTTGCCATCCAGCGCGATGTCTTCCTCAAAAGCCGTCGATCGATTCGGTGAAACAGTCACCGGCACGGTCTTGTTGTCCTCGGCGATCACCACGATGGGCACGTTCGGGATGCCCGGGACAGTCTCAGAATCCCCAGCCGTGGAGCCCGTGAATACCCACTGCCCGTCATCGTAGTCGCTGGTCACGTTCGGGTGCGAGTTGGGGGGGTCGCGCACGCCCGCGAAGGCCCATTGTGTGTTCCACCAACTGAACTTGCGATAGTTCAGCCTGGCCGTCAGCGTGATGTGGTCGCCGGCATCGCGCGGCACTCGTATGCGGAAGTGAACGGTGTCCGCGGCGCCCGGCGGAATCAGGCGGGTATACACCACGGCGCGTGTGGACCAGGCGTTGCGCTTGTTAATGGCGTTGCCATGTTCGTCGAGCTGCAGAGAGCGGTAAAAATGCGCCCCGGGATCGACCGGCCCCTTGCCGTTATCGGACGCCTCACCACTCCAGAAGATCACGCGACCCTTGCTATCGTGCGCCTGCAGCTCCAGCCAGCAGTCAAAGGCGTCCACCGTGCCCGCCGGGAAGAAATGGCCCAGCTTCCGGGTGCGGACCACCACCTCCACGCGTGCGGTCTCACCTGGATGGAACGTCGCGGCCGGCCGCCCCAGCGGCGCCACGAGCCGTGCCGGCGGGGCGTTGCTGGCGGTCGCAGCGGCCAGCCCGGCGGAGGATTCCTCGCCCACCGCAAAGGTGCTGTTCAACTGGGGTCCCTCGCCGGCGGCGGTTCGAATGCTTTCGGAGGCGGCGCCGGCGGCCGGCTCTTCCGCCAAAGCGAAGATGTCCACGCTGAGAGCGCCCTTCAGGAATTTCTCCACACTCGCCACCTGAGTCTCGTCGCCATAGGAGGCCGGTACCGCCGTGTTGGCGGCAGCGAAACGATGCGAGTGCACCATGCCGTCGACGTTACCGAAATCCTTCGAGGGAACCAGCGGCATGTGGCAATCCACGCACATCTGCGGCTTGGCCGGATAATAGAACGAACGCGCACCCTGCCCGGAGACTCCGCTGGCTTGCCAGTTATCGTAGTCGTCAAATCCCCGAAACCAGCGGTAGTGGTTCACGGGAACGTCCAGGTGGACCTTGTGGCAAGCCGAGCAAAACTCCGCCACTTGCTGGCGGTCCTTGTGAAAGGACTTGAGAAAGGCGAAGCGATGCGGCTTGGGATCAAGCTTGGTGTCGTAGTCGTGCAGGAACCGCATCACCGGGTTCGGGCTTTCGGCGAGCTCCGCCAGCTTCGGATACTCGAAAGTAATCCCGCCTTGGCCCATCGTGCTGTCCACGTGAACGATGGCGTGGCAAGACATGCAGCCGAGTCCGTTCTGGCCTGCAGGAGTGTTCTCGACGTCGCGAATCGGGAATTTCTGCATCTTGCCGGCGATCACCAGAGCGTGATCGTGACAGCCGCCGCACCACAGCGAAGGCTTGATGCCGATCGTGTCCTGCATGTACTCGATCGCCTTGCGGTACCACTGGTTATTGAATGACGCCATGTGGTGCATCGAGCTCTGCCACTGGTCGTAAATGTCCTGGTGGCAGCGCCGGCAGGACTCCGAGTTCATGAAGAACGCAGACTGGATGGGCTTCCCGTCGGAAGTCCGGGCCGAGCTCGGAAACAGCAGGCTGGAGGCGCCGGCACCCTCCTGGTTCATGGTGAGCGGCGGCGTGGAAGGGTTGTGAATCCTGTACTCGGGATTAGGGAAGTAGTGCTGGTAGCCAGCCGCAGCGCAATAGAACAGCAACGACCCCAGTAGCACTGCGGCGCAACAGCGATATTCGAAAGTTGAAAATCGGCGTCCGAAGATGGCCCGGTCCGGTTCAGGAGTGTCGAGTTGGGAATCTCCAATTTCAAATCTCGACTTCCGGCTTCCGGCCATCCTGTGCAGATGGACGAGCAGGAAAAATAGTCCGGCGATGGCGAATCCAACGTGCAGATATAGCGCCAGACTGTGCGGCCGCGTCATGCCGACGATCGCCAGATACACGCCAAACCCGCCTGCAAGGCTCAGGAGTAGCAGAGAGACCTTCGCTGCCTTGCCGACGAAGAAGGCGCGGTGGCGGATCACAAAGGCGGCCAGCAGGATGGCGACGAGAAGACCGAGGAACGGGTGGACGAGGTCGTTGCCGACGTAGAAGATATCGGGCGTGTTGAAGGCGGCGATGTAGGCGCTGTTGGCCACCAGCAGAAGGCCCAGAACCAGCAGCCCCTTGCCCAGCCAAGAGCGGGATTGCGACTCGCGGTCGTTGCTCAAATCGCGGCTCCGCCGGTCCGCACTATACCGTCAAGTGGACCGGCACTGAGGTGGACCCAAAGCCTAAATGTTACCGCAGCCGCGCGCCGGGCAAGCCGGACTAACCACTTTTAGTCGCTGGAGTAGTACCTTCAGGTTACCCTGGAGTGCTGGGGTTCATCCAGCAGTTGCTTAGAAGGGCCGCTCCCTACTCAACACCCGTAACCTTGACCGGAGCCGTCAAGGCCAGATGGCCCCAGGCCACCTTCAGCGTGGCGTCACGGATGTCGTTCTCGGGGTGACTCAAGGTAATCGTGAGTTTTTCGACGGTATCGGAGCTCGAAGGCTCGATAGTCATCGGGGCGGTGAATCTCACTGTCGCCTTGCGGATGTCGAAGGCGTCGATGCGGGCCTCGCGAACCTTGACAGGATCGATAAAGGCCAAGCTCCACGAAGAGCCGTCCGCGGAACGCTGAAGTCCGACAAAATAGAACCCCGGAGCGATTGCCTTTCCCCCGATGGACACTGGCACATCGGTGTATAGATTCGACCAGAAGTTGCTGCCCATCCGCCAGACTTTGCCCTTGGTGATACTGTCGAACTTGGCGGGATCCTCGTAGTCCTTTCGCCAGACCGGACGCCCGTAGTTGACGGCGATCTGACCGGCCGCGGTATTGGCGGTCTCATTCCAGTAAAGCAGCCGAGCCGAACCCCGATCATCCGGCGGATTGCCCCCTTCAGCCGAGATCTTCGGGCCCTGTTGGGCACGGAGCGAACCTGCCACCAGCAGCACGAGCACGCTGACCAGCGATTTCCCTTTCATGGCTTCTCCTCTCCTTGTGGAGTGACTCGACGCCGACTGCCCCCGGCTCGCACAACCCGCAGTTATGACGCGAACGTATGACGCACGCTGGCCCGCCAAGGTTACTACTCGACGCGGGTAACTCCCTCGGCGATCCAGAATCTGCCGGGCTCGCGCCCGGCACGAACCGCCAGGTCGTGAGCCAGGAGTTGCAGGTAGAGGGTATCGATCAGGGTGCCGAGGCCCAGCTTGATAGGTTCCACGGACAGCACTTGCACGTTGGTAGCATTGGGAAATGGTAGGTCAGTGAGCAGGATCACCCGCCCACCGTGTGATTGAACGTCCCGGGCAAGGCGCAGCAACAGACGTCCCGTGTTCGGCTGACTTCTCCCTCGCGCGCGCGGCAGGGGCTGCCGGGCGAAGATCACGTAACGGTGGCTGGGATTCACAATCTCGATGGGCCCATGGCGGAACTGGGCGGCACTCATGGGCTCGGCCCCTAGCCGTGCGACCTCCTTGAGCATGATAGCGCCCTGGAGCGCGGAGGCCATGTCCGGACCGCGCGACATGAGGGCCACGTACGTGGGGTGGTCGAAAAACTCAACGGTCGGCTCGATCAGCAGGTCCTGACGGTCGAGAATCCTTTCCTGGGCGTGAATGGCCTTGTTGAGTTCCTGGGTCAGGCGGCGGTGAGCGTCAGCAGCGATCCCGAACGCCAGGTACATCAGGACAGCGACGCTGCACATGTATGTCTTCGTGCTGACGTTCGTCTGCCGGCCGGCCATCATCGGCAACAGCACGCTTCCGCGGCGCGCCAGAGTGCTGCGCTCCACGTTCACCACTGCGGCCACGCCGAGTTTAGGGGGCAGACAGTCCAGGAGACGCGTTATTTCCACGGTCTCGCCGGACTGCGACACGGCCACCAGCATCGTGTCGGGCCGTTGCAGAATTCCCAGGTGATGGTGCAGCAACTCCGCAGCCTCCCAGACCATGGCTCGAATGCCGCGCGACGCCAGATAGGACTGGGCGGGATAGGCCGCGAACAGCGACGACCCCATACCGGTGAAGATTACCGTGGGAGGCCAGTCGGCCACCAAGCTCCGCACCGTCTTGCGGGGGATCGCGCCTGGACTCTCGTAGTACTTGCGCAGGTCGGCCAGGGTTGCAGGCTGCTGGAGGATCTCCTCCATCATGCTGGTCATGGGACGTCCTCGGCAAGAGGGTCACTGATCTGGCCAGGGCGCGTGGGTCCGAAGGGTAGGCTATCCAAGGTTGCGCTTGCCCGCTGGCTATCGGCCATCAGCGCGATGCCGACACTTCCGGCTCGACCTCGGAGTTGTGGGGAAGATGGAGAGAAGAGACCGGACCCATGATCGCTCAAGGCGGAATCCTGGAGCAGGATGAGCTATTTGTTGTAGCATTAAAGCAAAGGAGCCGGACCCGAGAGCCGGCTCCCTTTTGCACTAGACTTGGACCACGTTTGCGGCCTGAAAGCCCTTAGGGCCCTTCACCACCTCAAACTCGACCGCCGCACCTTCCTGGAGGTTGCGATAGCCGTCGCCCTGGATGGCGGAGTAATGAACAAAAACGTCTTCACCTTCATTGCGCTGAATGAAGCCGTACCCCTTGGCGGAATTGAACCACTTGACAGTTCCTCGCTCTCGATTGCTACTCACTTTTACTTCTACTCCTTCAGTTTTGATACTGTCTGTTCTCTCTGGCCTTCAGGCTGAAACGAAAAAGGCCGCGAGTGCTATCCCGCAGCCCTTCACTTCGAACGCGAAAGGTACTACAAGAGCACAAACGCGACAACATAGTAGCACAGGGCCCAGTCGGGCGTCCACCGATTTGAGCCGACGGTGGTGACTCAATATTGAGAATCCATTTGTAAGCCTAGTGAAGCGCCTCAAAATGAGTCACCACCGAGCCGACATGCCCACGCAGGCGAGTTTAACCCTGCCGATGAGCGACACCGTGCGCTTATCGACCGAAGAGGACAGACATTCATACCGGCGATTTTCGAGATCATCCCGGCGCGACAGTGTCCCAAACCGAATTGGCTTGAGATTCGGGCGCTATACTGTCAAGTTCTCTGAGGTGCCCCGCCGGATTGCAAAGCTTCGCCGCCGGACGCTTGCCTTCCGGGGCAAACTGGGGATTCTCAGGACGAGAGGGCGACGGGCTATGCTCTATGCAGGAACATCGGGCTTTGCTTATCCGACTTGGAAGCCTCGTTTTTACCCCGCGGAGCTCAGCTCGAAGCGGTTTCTGGAGTATTACGCCGGCCGGTTGAACAGCGTAGAGATCAATTACACGTTCCGCAGGCTCCCGGCCGAAACCACGCTTCAAAACTGGGTCGCGGCCACTCCCGATGGCTTTGTTTTTTGTCCCAAGGCGCACCAGCGGATCACGCATATCGCCCGCCTCAAGGAGCCCTTCGATTTCGCCGAGACCTTCCTGCGCGCTCTCGAACCGCTCGGCGCCGCGCACCGGCTGGGTCCTGTCCTTTTTCAGCTTCCGCCCTTTTTGCGCTGTGACCAGGCCCGTCTCGGCCAGTTCCTCGCCGCACTTCCCAAGGGCCTGCGCTATTGCTTTGAATTCCGGCACGAGTCCTGGTTGGCCGACGCCGTCTACGAAACGCTCAGGAAGTACGATGCCGCGCTTTGCTGGGCCGAGTCTGAGAAGCTCAAAGTGGCCGAAGTTTCGACGGCAAGCTTCGCTTATCTTCGACTCCGTAAGCCTCAGTACAGCCCCGAGGAGCGAAGAGCCATCCTGCAAACCGTCCGCAATTTGCTGAACGAGGGCAAAGACGTCTTTACCTTTTTCAAGCACGAGGAAACACCCGACGGCGCACTTTATGCCGAGGAGTTGCTGCGACAGGTGTGAGCTTCCGGCGAGTGGCGCGATCACCCCTCGGCCGACCGGTGCACTCCAGCCTGCGAGGCGGCTTTCCGGCTCTCGCCTTCGGCGAATAGGTGGGTGGTAAAAGCTTGAACTCTGGCGCCACGGCGCCAAGCGTCCGGTGGGAGCCCGGCTTTGCGGCAGGTCTCGCTGAGGAACCGCTCGCGGTCCCAACTCCACTCTACCGGGACTTGCGGCAATAGCAGGCCTTGATGAAACCGGTCGGAAACCAGCAGCCCGTGTCGGCCGACCACGATCTGCTCGGGAGTCGCGTCGAACAGGGGCGAAAGCACACTGATCTCGATCCTGAGTTCGGCGAGTTCGAGCGGGGTGACCGGTGGAAAGCGAGGATCGTGCAGCGCCGCAGAGGCAGCGCACTCGGCCACCGTTCGCGCCAGGGGCTGGCGTGGTTCGATCTGGCCGATACATCCTCGCAACACTCCGTGGCCCCGCAGCGTCACGAAGGCTCCGGCTCTCTCAGACAGCGCGCCGGAGACGCTTTCAAGGTCCGGCAGGCCTCGGCCTTGAGCACTCTCCTCGATCGACCGGCGGGCGACAGCCAGCAGGCATCGCTGGTCTTCATCGCTGAGCGGCGACATCTTTGTCTTCCCGTTCTTTCTCCGCTCCGGGCAGCACCACCACCCGGTGCCGCACAGGCGCTTTGACGTCCGCGTCCAGCTTGCGCCAGAACTTCCAGAAATAGTGCGCTGCTGAAACCAGGGCCGAAACCACCACCAGCCACAGCAGCAGGTAGCCCACAAAGCCGACCGCCGGAAAACGGCGCTCCAGGACGATGGCGGTGATGGCCGCCACCTGCAGCACCATCTTGGCCTTGCCGAGGTCGGAGGCCTGAATAATGAACCCTTCGCTCGAAGCGATGGCTCTCAGACCCGAGACGGCGAATTCCCGCCCCACGATGATCACCACGATCCAGGCGGGCACCAGCCGAAGCTCGACCAGGGATATGAAAGCGGCCGAAGTCAGCAGTTTGTCGGCAATGGGATCCAGCAACGTGCCGAGCCGTGAAACCTGGGCCCGCTTGCGGGCGAAGTATCCATCCAGAAGATCGGTGGTGGCTGCGGCCAGAAAGACTCCGACCGCCCAGAGGTCCATGTGGGGACGGGCGGTCAGCAGGAGGGCCACCAGAAGCGGAACGAAAAAGATCCGCAGGACCGTGAGCGAGTTGGGAAGGCTCATGGACGCTTGGCTTCAACCCCTGAGCAGGAGGCGGGCAGAAGATCCAGGTGCAACACCTGGGGCCGCAGGAGTCGGCCTCCACGGCCAATATAGCGGAGGCAATCCCCACTGTCAACGCAAGCCTCCCTTCGCAAGCCTCCCTTCGGCGCTGTCCGGTTTTGAAATACCAACGACCTCGTACAATAAGCGTCAACCGGAACAAGTTAATCTTGTCGAGCATTTCGGGCAACGAAGAAAAAGTTATAGCCCCGATGCTGTCGACGGCTCAGGCGCGGCGCCCGGTGCCTCGCCGTAAGCCTTTCGAAGTTCGGTGCAGACCATACCAGCGTCACCCCTGAATGTTGCAATTCGAGCACCCCTCGCCAACCATCTGGACTAGCATTGTAGCCAGTCCTAAATGACCCTGATTCCATGCGCCTGAAGTCGCGGTAAGGCGTGGCAGATCTCGCCCCTTGGCCCTAGCTTCCTGTGAAAAACCTGTTTCCAACTTCACCACTTTGTAACGTTTTGATTGGAGCCTTGGAACACAGGCTGAAGGCGTCAAAACTCCTGTCAAACAACTGAAAACAACTGGATTACTCGTGTAGTCTTGCCGGAAGGCTCATTTTCATTGGGTTCGGGCGCGTGAGGGCCCTAGCAACAGCCTCAGCTCTTTTCCACAACAATTTCCACAAGCTCAGGAGCCGCTGAAATCGCGCCTCAACGCGCTTCCGGCAACACCGAGCTGCCTGAGAGCCGGACGGGGTACCAGCAGAGTATGGAAGTGACATCAGCTAAGCTGCAGATCCGCATCCGTTATTTCCAACTCGTTAAGTTAACTATTGTTGAAAGGCTCCGGCCGACCTTCGAGAGGGCTAGCGGGCGGTTTCTCAGCAGATAGGACCGGGGCTCCCCTTGAGGTGATTTCCGCGATCTGCCGCCGCAACCTATCCAAGCCTTCCCCGGTGCGCGCGGACACGGCCACGGCGCGAGGTCCCTCGATGAATCGCCCGCGCTCAGCCGGTTGCAGCAGGTCGACCTTATTCCACACCCGCAGCCTCGGCGCCGAGGCTACTCCGATGCTCTCCAGCAGGCCTTCGACGGCTGCATCCTGGCGCTCGCGTTCGGGATGCGAAGTGTCGGTCACGTGGAGCAAGAGGGCTGCGTCCTCCAGCTCCTCCAGCGTGGCGCGGAAGGAGGCTACCAGATGGGGAGGCAAGCGGCGAATGAAGCCCACGGTGTCAGAAAGGAGGACTTGCCGGTGTGAATCAAGTTTCACGGCGCGAACGGTGGGATCCAGCGTGGAAAACAAGCGTGGCGAAACCTCCACCCGGGCCTGGGTGAGGGCGTTGAACAACGTTGACTTGCCGGCGTTCGTGTAGCCTACCAGAGCTACCGTCAGCCACCGCCTTTCCTGGCGATGCTGGCGGTGGAGGGCGCGCTGCGAGCGCACCCGCTCGATGCCCTCCCGCAGCTTCCGGATGCGCGCCCGGATGCGCCGCCGGTCAAACTCAAGCTGCTGCTCGCCGGGTCCGCGGGTGCCGATCCCGCCACCCAACCGCGAGAGCAGCGTTCCTTGTCCGGCGAGGCGTGGCAAAAGGTAGTTGAGCTGGGCCAGTTCGACCTGGAGCTGCCCTTCGCGGGTGCGCGCCCGGCGCGCAAAGATGTCGAGGATGAGCTGGGTACGGTCGACCACCTTCAGCTCGAGGGCGCGTTCGAGGTTTCGCATCTGGCTAGGGGAAAGGTCATGGTCGAAGATCACGCAAGCGGCGCTCGATCCGCAGGCCCAGGCCCGAATTTCTTCGAGCTTGCCCTTTCCGATGAGCGTCGCCGGGTCGGGGCGTGGCGAGCGTTGCAGGGCGGCGCCCAGCACCTCAGCTCCGGCGCTCTCGGCCAGCTCCCGGAGCTCATGAAGCGAGTCTTCGCCATCCGGCGCGCCGCCGGCGCAGGGAGGCAGGGGCACGCGCCGGTTCGGCGCCCAGCCAACCAGATACACTCTCTCAAGCGACGTGCAAGGGCGAATCGGCCTAACCCTCGGATGGCTGCGCCGCGGGCGCCGGCGGCCCGCCTCCGGGCCGAGGCAGCACCACCGTGGAAATGGCGTGCTTGAAAATCAGTTGCTCCTGGTGATTGCTCTCGAGAATCAGCGAGAACTTGTCAAAGCTGCGGATGCGTCCCGCGAGCTTGACCCCGCTCACCAAGTAGATGGTCACCAACGCTCTTTCCTTCCGCGCGGAGTTCAAGAAACCGTCCTGAATGTTCTGAGACTGTTTTTCGGAGTGTTCTCTTTTTTCAACGACCGAAGTATTCATAAATCACATCCCGAAGATTTGAGATGAAGACAGGCTAGGCCGCCATCGTCTTTTTCAGCCAATCCAAGACCTGCCGGTCAATGCCGGGGTCGTCACCGAAGCCCTCGAACCAGCGGACGTCCGCCTCCTTCCGGAACCACGTCAGTTGCCGCTTGGCATACTGCCGGGTCGCCGTCTGGGTGTCGCGAACCGCGTCGTCCTGGGTCATTTTCCCCTCGATCAGAGCGCGGGCCTGGCGGTAACCGAGCGCTTCGAGCGGCGGTCCGTTTGCTCCGCCGAGGCGCGCCAGAACGGAGCGGACCTCGTCCACCAGCCCGCTCGCAAACATCTGCTCTGCGCGCGCATCGATCCGGCGGTAAAGCTCGGGGCGAGGCGGATTCAAGCCAACTTTGAAAACGCAGAATCCGCCCAGTCCTTTCCGGCCCTGCCGGAGCAGATCCGAAAAGGGCCGGCCCGCCACCAGGCAAACCTCAAGGGCGCGCGTGATTTTCTGCGTGTCGCGGCAATGAATGCGGGCGGCCGTCGCCGCGTCCTTCCGACCTAACATTCGATGCAGGAATTCGCCGCCCCGCCGCCCCGCCACCTCGCGCAGCCTCTGGCGGAGTTCTTCCGAGCGCGGTGGTCCTTCAAACAACCCCAGGAGCAGCGCCCGAAGATAAAGACCCGACCCTCCCACCAGAACCGGCAAACTGCCGCGCTGGCACAAGAAGTCCAGCGCCTGCAAGCCCTCGCGCCGGAAATCCCCGGCGGTCAAGGCCGCACCCGGTTCGACGATGTCGATGAGGTGGTGCGGAACACCTTGCCGCTCCGCGGGAGGAAGTTTTCCGGAACCCACGTCACAGCCGCGGTACGCTTGCACGGAGTCGAAGTTGACGACCTCTCCACCGAGGGCGGTTGCCAGGCGGATAGCCAGGCCCGACTTGCCGGAGGCCGTGGGCCCCACGATCGCTACCAGGGGATGATGTCCTGGCGAGGCGGCCTCTAGCGGACCCACCATAGGACCCGGAGATAACGAAAGATCAGGAGGCACAAAATCAGGGCCAGCAGAATTAGGGAACCCAGCAGTTGATGACGCCATCGCTGCATGAGAGCTCCTGTCAGGAATTAGTGACCGGTCGCTGCTCCCCTCTGTCCACCCCCAGTGGTTTCACGGTCCTCCACTTCAGCCTGGGATTCAGTTCGGAACCCTGGGTGCCGCGCTGAACTAAACCGCTTCATTGGGGACCATAGCCCTCGTTGTACAGAAAGATAAATCGCAGCTTCAGGTGATTGCCGGTGAACTCCGGGGGCAGCGGCGGGAAAGGAGACGAGGCTCGAATCGCCGCTTGCGCCGCGTGGTCGAGCGGCTCGGCGCCGGACGAGGCCGCCAGGTCGGGCCCCACGATGGAGCCGTCCTTCTGAATGTCGAAATCCCACGCCACCCGGCCCCTTTCGCCGAGACGCGCTGACTCCGGAATGAGCGCGTACCAGTTCTGGCGCACCATGTAGACGATTCGCGCCAGATAGGGCCCGAAGTCCACGCCCCGCGTGTCCGACAGGATCTGCGCACCGCCGATGGAGAAGTTGGAGCTCTGATTGTTGAACTGGCCCGGCTGGTCCCCAATGCCCGGAATCTGTCCGCTCGCCCGGCCCTGGGCCGCGGCGCGCAGAGACTGCTGGATGGCTTCTTCGGGCGTCGCCATGGCTAAGTGGCCCGGCGCGGCGGCCGGCTTCGGCACGTCCTCAAGCTTGAGAGCATCCTTCGTCTCTTGTTTCGGGGGAGCTGGCGCGTTGTTACCACCGCCGCTGGGCTTGGGCGGCTGCGGAGCTGGCGGCGTGGGAGGCGTAGGCTTGCCGGCGCCGGCAACCTGCGGCAAGGGTGTGTTGCCCTTGGAATACGGTACCGGGGGCGCCTCGGGTTTCACCACCGGGGCCTTGCCCTGAGCGATTCGATCCTGGTCCGAGAGGATGTCCGTTTTCGGTTTTGGTTTCTTGATGAGCTCCGGGGGCAGGTACAAGAACATGGGCTCAGGACGCCGTGATTGCGCCTCCAGAGCCATGATCTCCTGCTGGCGGCGGATGAAGCCGGACGCCGAATACAGCAGCGCCAAAAGGACCAGATGGGCCAGGATCGAAACCAGAAACATCGTACGGAGGCGCCATCGGGTCGACTCCGGCTCAAGCTCAATCAGGAGATTGATATCATCAGACCTGTTCGTCTTGAGCGGCCCGGGCTCCAGCCAGTCCGCCAGGCCCAGTTGGCCATTTGAACCGCCATCGCGGGGCTCCGAATCGAGTTCAGGCGTGATTTTCAGGAACTCCAAGAGACTGCCTCTTCTGACCGCCCACCCCACTTAGCAAAAGGCTTTAGCCCTAAAGCCCAAGCTTGATCCTTCAGCTCTAATTATCTCATGATCAAATATTGTCACGCCATACCGATCAGCTCAGGGTTTTGGCATGGTCTCGTTGATTCTAAAGGACATTCCGGCTTCGTTCCGGGGTATGGTCCCCCTCCGGTCACTGAGGGGCCGGAACGCGGCCGCTGGCCCTTCCGCCAACCAGAGACCGGGACTGATCCAGTCCACACTGATTCTAAAGGGCATTCCGGCTTCGTTCCGGGCCTCATCAGGCCACCGAAGCTCCCATCCAGCAGCTTGACCGCCCATCGTCAGTTCTCTCCCGGGTGCCCGATCGCCCGGCCACCCAGATGCATCTGAACGCGGGCTGCGTGTTGTTCGATGCAATCCATCACCCTTTCGGCCAGCGCCAGGGCTGCCCGACCCTCCGGGCCGCCCACGAGTGGCGGCCGGCGCGTTTCTACACTCTGGACGAAGGCTAGAAGCTCCGCCTGCAGAGGGTCGGCCGGCTCCGTCTCCAGTTTTTGGAAACCAACTTCCGGATTTTCCCCGCTGCGATCCACACGAATTAGTAGAGCGTCGCGCCGCGAAAAATCCACCGAGATGTATGCATTCGGCTGAAAGTAGCGAAATTTGCGTACTTTCTCGGTGCTCACCCGGCTCGCAGTCAGATTCGCAACGGCACCACTCGCAAACTCCACGCGGGCATTGGCGATATCGATCTTGTCGGAGAGAACCGCCAGGCCCACGGCACGAACATCCTGCACCGGAGATTCCACCATCCACAGCACCAAATCGAGATCGTGGATCATCAAATCGAACACCACGTCAACATCCAGGCTGCGGCTGCTGAAAACGCCCAGCCGATGGACCTCAAAGAACATCGGGCTGCGCGTTACTTTCCTGGCCGCCACCACGCCGGGGTTAAAGCGCTCCAGATGGCCTATCTGTAGAATTCGCGCTTCCCGCTCCGCCCGTTCCGCTAATTCGTTCGCCTCTTCAATGGTACGGCTGATGGGCTTTTCCAGGAGCACGTCCACTCCGGCATCAAAGGCCAGCTGCGCCACCTGGGCATGATCTGAGGTCGGAATCACCACACTCACGGCCCGCACGGAGCGCAACGCCTGATCCAAGCTTTCAAAGCACCGGCAATCGAGTTCGCCGGCCACCGCTTCGGCGCGCTCTCGGTCGAGATCATAGACACCCACCAGATCGGCCTGGGGGAGGCCCCTCAAGATGCGCGCGTGATGACGGCCGTGCTCGCCCACGCCGATGACGGCTACGGGTGTTCGGTCTGAGGGAATCAGGGAACGAGCCATCCACTCTCGACGTACCCTGCCTAACGTAGGCGAAGGTAATCATCGACCTCGAAACCAGCGTCCTTCAGAATCCGTACCGCTTAAAGCCGCGTCCAAGGTCGCAACCCGTGTGAACGACGGTTACCTGCCCTGGAGGCACCATAGTGAGGTGGCTGCCCGTCAGCCGATCCTCCTCGAATCCTTGCGATTTCAAGAACCGCACCCGTTCGCGAGCCGTGATCTGCGGCATCCGGCTCATTCGGGCACCCCAAGCGTCAGTTCCTCCACGTGCACCTGGCGGTCGTCCTGCGGTACCGGATCACCATGCAGGAGAAGACTCGACAGGTGCTGCTCGATGGCCTCGCGGATTTTACGCGTCTTCGATGGTCCTACCGTTGCTAAAGCAGCCGGGAACCGTGGGACTGTAGGCGAAGTAACCCTCATCTTCAGGTTCCTTCTCGATCACGATCTGAAATGAGTACAATCGCACGTCGAGCCTCCTGTGATAGGCCGCGTAGGGCGGCGCTTCACACGCACCCATGGCTGCCTAAACTGCCACGATGGCGATCCCGCATCGATCAGCCTCTTCGATCAGCCGCTGCCGCTCGAACAGCAGCGTCTTCCCCGCGTCAATCGCGAGCGCCCGCGCGTTCGACCGGTCCATCACCTGAATGGTGGCAAGGCCTACGACCGGCACGTCAAAGCGCATGTCCCGCTTGCTGACTTTGACGACCACCAGCCGCCGGCCGTTACCGAGCCGGCCGGCGCGCTCGATGACTGCGTCGGTGCCTTCCATGGCCTCGACGGCCACGCAGGCACAGTCCGCCACCACTACGGTCTGGCCTATATCGAGGGCGGCAATCTGGCGAGCGATTTCGTGGCCGTACTCCACATCGGCCGCTTCTCCGTCGTTGAGGCCGCGCCAGGTCAGCGTCCCAGCCTCGGGAAGGAGGGGTTTGAGGAACAAGGTGGAGTCCACAACTTGCATCCCCTGCCCTTCCAGCATCTGAACGAAAGCGCCGATCAGAGCGTCCGTGTTCTTGCGGTCCAAGTTTTCGAGAGCTCCCTGGACTAGCCCGTCGGGCGGAATCGAACTGTAGAGCTGCACGTGCTTCACCTGGCCGGCTAGCAAGACGCGGCCCACGCGCTCCGAGTGCAGCAGCGCGAGCAAGCGCGCCAGCTCGCCGAGGCTCAGCCAGTGGACGGTCGAAGCGGTCTTGGCAAGGTCAGGAGAAGCCTCCTCTCGGATGGCGAAGACGACGGGATCAATCCCCTGGTCGCGCGCAGCCTCGACCACCAGAAAAGGAAAGCGTCCGCTGCCCGCAATGACGGCCAGGCGGTTGCGCTCACTGGGAATCGGCTGGGAGGGGTTATCCAATGGTTCGGTCACCGACCCTCCGTTGTGCTTAATTGAAAAGCACGGCTGACAGAGGTCATTTCTAATTCACTTGGCCAGGCCTCGTTCCGCAGTGCGCACGAAGTCCAGCAGCACCCGGACGTGGTCGGACTGGAAGCTCTTGGCCTCGATAGCTTCGAGCGCTTGAGTAGTGTTCAGTTTGGATCGGCAGAGCAGGCGGAATGCCTGGTCGAGTTCGTCGATGTCCGCTTTACTAAGGCCGCGCCGCTCAAGGCCGATGCGGTTGGCTCCCAGAACCTCGATGGGGCGCGGAGCCGTTGACTTCGAATACGGCAGTATGTCCCGGTTCACGATGGTATAGCTACCAAGAAAGCTGTAAGTTCCAACGCGGGTGAACTGTTGGATGCCGCAAAAAGCGCCCACGGTGGCGTAGTCACCAATCTCCACATGGCCGGCTAACGAGGCCGCGTTCGCCATAATGATGTGGTCGCCCAAGATGCAGTCATGGGCGATGTGGACATACGCCATCAGGAGGTTATGATTGCCGATCCGGGTCACCCCTTCGCCTTCTGTCGTGCCGCGGTGGATGGTAATGAACTCGCGGAAGATGTTTTCATCGCCAATCTCGAGCCGGGTGGGCTCGCCGCCATATTTCATATCCTGGGGGTCGAGGCCGATCGAGGCGAAAGGAAAGATCCGGTTGCGGCAGCCGATACACGTCGGGCCCTCGAGCACGGCGTGCGACATCACCTCGCAGTCTTCACCGAGCTCCACGCCTTTACCAATCACTGCAAAAGGGCCGACAACGACGCCGCACGCTAACTTCGCCTGAGGATGGATCGATGCGGTCGGATGAGCCTTCATTTGCCTGGACGATCGACGATGGCGAACCGCACCGTCGCCTCCGCCACCAGCCGTCCGTCCACCAGGGCGCGGCCCTTCATGGTGCCGAAGTGGTTGCGCCGGTTGAGCAGTTCCATTTCGATGCACAACTGGTCGCCAGGGATGACCGGCCGCCGGAACTTCGCGTTCTCGATGCCGGTGAAGTAGATAAGCTTGTCCTCGATGCCCGGCTCTTCGGCGTACGTCAAGATGCCGGCCACCTGAGCCATGGCCTCGATCACCAGCACACCCGGCATCACCGGCACGCCCGGGAAATGGCCCTGAAAATAAGGTTCGTTGATGGTGACGTTCTTTAGGCCCACAATACGCTTGCCGGGCTCCAACTCGACAATCCGGTCGACCATCAAGAACGGGTAACGGTGCGGAAGGATCCGGAGAATGTCCGTGATGTTGAAAACCACCCGGCTCTCGGTCTCCGGAGTTGTCACCGGGTCAGCCACTTTTTCACGGTCTCCTTCGCGGTTTGCATGAGGCTTGGCGAGCAGAAGCGTGCGCTCGGGCCGCGCCGCCATTATAATCGAAAGCCTCGGGGATTGACGATTGATCGTATCGCGCAGCCTAAAATGTAACCGGCGAGGTATCGTCGCGCAATTTGAAAATGTAACCCGTTACGGATACGGGTTACGTGATGAGTTGCACTTCGAGAAGAGACTATCTGCGGAGAATCTATGCTCGTTACCAGCAAGCGTGCGGAGCGGAAAAGGAACGCATCCTGGACGAGTTTTGCGCCAACTGTGATTACAACCGCAAGTACGCGATTCGGCTTCTGAATGGCCCGGCCCCGAGTGGGAGGCCGGTGGGAAAGCGGCGACGGCGCCGAGGCTTCACTTGCGGTCCGCGGGTGCTGTCGATTTTGAAGGCGGTCTGGGAGGCGGCCGATGATCCCTGGTGGGTGCGCCTCAAGGCGCTGTGGCCGGAGTGGATGCCCTGGATCCGCCGCCGCTTCCGGCGGGGCGCTGAGACGGAGCAGCCGTGGCTTGGCATCAGCCCGCGCAGCATCGATTACCGCCGGCTCTACGGCCGCACCCAGCCGGGGACCCTGCTGAAGCCTCACCTCCCGCTCAAGACGGATCACGGGGATGTCCTAGGTGCCGGGCTACACCGAGATCGACTTGGTTTCGCATTCGGGCAACTCGGCTGCGGGCGATTTCTGCTCGGCGCTCAACTTGACCGAGATCCACACGGGCTGGACCGAGACGCAGGCCGTGCTGGGCAAGAGCCGGAGGCGGTGCGGGGCGCTCTGCAGGCGATCCCTTTGGCTTGCATGAACGACCCTCTCGACCGCTACGGCCAGGTCGGAGCGCTTCAATTCAGGCGCGGGCGGCCCTACCAGAAAGACGACCACGCGCCCATCGAGCCGAAGAACTGGAGGCAGGTGCGGCGCCTGCGGGGCTACGGGCGTTACGATACGGCGGCGGCGCGGGAAGCCCTCAACGATCGGCACCGCCACGAGCGGCGGCGCTTCCAGAATCTGTTTCTGCCTTCGGTGAAGCTGGCGCAGAAGGAGCGGGTGGGCTCGCGGCGGCGATACCAAGCACCGCAGACTCCGTTGCAGCGCCTGGCGGCTTCCGGGGCGGCCGATCCGGCGCGCCTGGCGGAGCTGCAGGGTCTGCGCGAGGGGCTCGATCCGTTGGAGCTCTCGGCCCCGATTGAAGCCAAGCTGAAGGGGATCTTCGCGCTCAGCCGCGAGGCACCCGCGCCCTCGCCCGCCCACCGTGCGCACGATCGCGAGTCAAATTCGAGCCCAAGAGCCGGGCTCCGCGCTGTGGGTAACATTTACAAATTGCAAGACGAAGCAGGCAAAGTGACATTCTTAGATTGCTTGACAGGTTGATGATTGTAGGCTGAAGATGAGAAGTGCGGACCGGCTGGTGGGATACAGTCGGCCATCTTCAACCCTCGATTTTCAATCAACTCAATGTGTTCGCGACGCGAACTTATCGGGACGCTGGCTGCCACCTGGCTTTCGACGCCTTGGCAGGTCCCCTTGGTGACAAGCTCCGCCAGAGTTGAAATTGGTGTGTGCGCGCCGCCCGCCGATCTGGAGAAGGCCAAAAGCTTCGGATTCGATTATCTGGAGCCGCCCGCTGCTGTCGTGGCCGCGATGAACGAAGCGGAGTTCCAGAACTTCCAAGCTCGCGTCACGCGGTCGTACTTTCCTTGCACCAGTTTCAACGGTTTCATTCGGACCCTAAAAGTGGTCGGCGAGAACGTCAGCCGTCCCGATCTCGAGGGATATCTGAACCCGTGCCTTGACCGCTGCCGGCAACTGGGCGGCGAGGTGGTGGTTTGGGGCAGCGCCGGCTCGCGCAACGTTCCTGAAGGGTTCGCGCGCGAGCGCGCTTGGGCACAGATTCAGGACTTCCTGCGCTTGGCGGGCGACATTGCCCGGTCCCGCCGGTTGGTCATCGCCATCGAGCCCTTGCGGCGTCAGGAATCGAATATCATCAACACCGCCGCCGAGGCCCTGCGCCTGGTGCAAGAAGTCAACCACCCCAACATCCGCATGATTGTCGACTACTATCACCTCCGCGCTGAAAACGAGGATCCGGAGATTATCTGGCGAGCTCGCCATGACATTGTCCACTTCCACTTCGCCAATCCGCAGGGCAGGCGCTGGCCGAGGAAACCCTCGGAAGACCCCGAGTACGGGCGTTTCTTTCAGTTGGTAAAAAAGATCGGCTTCCGGGGTGGCCTCTCGATCGAAGGAAGCGGCACGTTCGAACAGGACGCGAGCGCTAGTCTGGAATTCTTTCGCCAGGAGCTGTCCTGACCGGCTGGGTTTCCCTCGCGCTTCCTCACTACTACGCCACCCTGACTGTCGCGGGTTATGATAATCAGACATGAAGATCGTCTACTCGGATCAGTACGACCTCCACCTCGGCGATCACGTCTTTCCTTCCATCAAGTATAAGTTGACGTATAACAAGCTGGTGGCCGATGGAATCGTAGGTCCCGCCGACCTCATCGAGCCCGAACCCGCCTCTGACGAAGACGTGGCCCTGGTCCACCGGCGCGACTACATCCATAAACTCCGGACCGGAACCCTCTCTTACACGGACATTCTGCGGCTTGAGATTCCGTATTCACCCGAACTGATCCGGGCCGTGTGGCTCGCGGCCGGAGGGTCAATCCTCGCCGGCCGGCTGGCGCTCCGCGATGCGGCTTGCGTCAACCTCGGCGGTGGCTTCCACCATGCCTACCCCGATCACGGCGAGGGCTTCTGTGTGCTCCACGACGTGGCCATCGCCATCCGCCGCCTGCAGCGCGACGGCGTTATCCGCACGGCCATGACGGTTGATTGCGACGTCCATCAGGGCAACGGCACCGCCGAAATCTTTGCGGGCGATCCGAGTGTCTTTACCTTCTCGATGCACCAGGAGCATAATTATCCGTACCCCAAACCGCCCAGCTCCCTCGACATCGACCTCGAAGACGGTGCGGCTGACAACGAGTATCTGGCCGCCCTTGAAGACGGGCTTCAACGCGCCTTTGCCGCCTTCCAGCCGGACATCGTGTTCTATCTCGCCGGTGCGGACCCTTATCGCGAAGACCAGCTTGGCGGTTTGAAGCTCAGTCTTGCGGGCCTCGAGCACCGTGATCGGATGGTCTTCGAGAAGGCGCAGAAACGGAAGGCGCCCGTGGCGGTCACGTTCGCGGGTGGCTACGCGCGTCACGTGCAGGACACCGTTCGTATCCACGCCGCCACCGTGCGAATTGCCAAGGAATTCGCGAGCGCGGGCAGTTCGCAACGTTCCCGGAACGCCCCTATCTGATCTTCTTCAGATCTTTCCAGTGCACCAAGATGATGTGGTTCCCGTCGACAGCCTGTCGAAATTCAGGGCTGGTAACCGCCTTAAAGTCGCGGGCGCGCCAGGCGGCGCCGTAATCGGGATGATCGACGGCGATGGCCTGGAGTTCCGCGTCGTCGTGGCCGAGGTGTACGATCATCTCGTTCAGGCCCGGCTTGAGTTCCTGGAGCGCATGGATGTAAGACTCCGTCCAGGTTTCCGGCTTCACCTGCGGCGTTAACATGGTGAGCGAATCGAGTACCACGTCGTCCGGCGCCAGCAGAGAAAGCATCTTGGCTTGGGGTCCGGTGACGTGCAGAGCCAGGAATGGCAGGTGATACTCGTGTGCCACCTTCACCAGCGCCGCGTAGTATTCGGGCCGCGCCGCCAGCGTTCCCATGTGCATGTCGAGATGGGTGGGATGAATACCCGTCGACATCGCACGTTCCACCTGCGCGCGGATTTCGCGCTCGACTTCTGCAGGGGTCGCGTGCTCGACTACCGGCGCGACCTCGGGCCAGAAGTAACCCTCCGGGCTGAGCAGCGTCGGCACCTGATCATGCGGCGCCACCGGCCCCCAGCGGTAGGTCTTCCATTCGCTGGTCAGCGTCAAGTGCAGCCCGAGATCAGCATCCGGGTGTGACTTAGCCCAGTCCGCGACTTCGGTGAGCCACGGGCAAGGCACCATCACGCTCGCCGACGTCACCGCCCCCGATTCGAGGGCCGCGAAGCTGGCGTCGTCGACGGAGTGCGCCACGGCAAGGTCGTCCGCGTGAATGATCAGAAGCTTGGCGTCCGGGGCGAAACCGAAGCGTTCGGCTATCGTCTTATTTTGAGCCTGGACCGGTACTGCGGCGAGAGTCACCTCCAAGAGGAGTGCCGCGGGGATCGCTCCCCGTCGGATAGGCCGCGGAAAAAAGTCTTGGGACGATGTCATCCTGAGCAACGCGAAGGATCTGCTCCTATCTTCAGAGGGCTCCGCCCGCGGAGATCTTCACCAGGTTTAGCGACCCCTGCCGATAGCCTTCCAGATCGAGGGTGACGTAAGTGAAACCCAGCTTTTTGAAGATGTCGACGAAGCGCCGGACCATCGGAGGGTCGAGTGCGCGGGGCAGCTCTTCCGGAGCGATTTCGATGCGGGCCAGTTGATCGTGATGCCGGACGCGGAATCGCACAAAGCCGAGGGCGCGAAGAGCTTCTTCGCCCTGCTCCACCACGCTGAGGCGCTCGGGCGTGACTTCGACGCCGTAGGCGACGCGCGAGGCCAGACAGGGTGAAGCCGGCCGGTCCCAGACGGGCACGCCGGCGCGACGCGCGAGCTCGCGAATGTCCGCTTTGGTGAGCCCGGCCGCCACCAGCGGCGTCAGCACCCGATGTTCCCGAGCAGCCTGCTGCCCGGGGCGCCAGTCGCCGAGGTCGTCCAGGTTCACGCCATAGGCCACGGCCGCGAAGCCACGCTGGAAAGCAAGCTCATCGAGCTTGTCGAAGAGTTCGTCCTTGCAGAAGAAACAGCGATCGGGCGCATTGGCGCGATACGAAGGGTTCGACACCTCGCTGGTCTCGATAGACTCATGCGGCAGCGCAAGCTGAGCGGCGCAGGCCTCAGCCTGTTGGCGGTCGTGCTGCGAAAGACTGGCGCTGACCGCCGTTACCGCCAGCATGTTCTCGCCGAGAACCTTGTGCGCAGAGAAGGCCAGGAAAGCGGAGTCAACTCCGCCCGAGTATGCCACCACGAGTGACGGTACGCTCGAGAGCTCGGCTTCAAGGCGCGCTTGTTTGGCTTCCAGTTCGCCCATAACAACCGGATTCCAGAATAACCCTGCGGACGATCCAAATCAATGCGAGGACGATCCTCGTCGGTGCGGCGCTGTGGGAGCGCCGATCGGCGAAGTATATCCGTTGACTCGCGGCTACCGGAATGAGCTTCGCTTGGTTTCAGTTTACCCGAAACGAACCACCCTTCAAATGACGCATTTGCTAAAATCAGGCCGCCGGCGAAATCAAAGCTATATCTTTTGTCCTCAATTGCTTAGATCGGCGGCGGACAAGCGCCTAATTGGCGTTAAGGTACAGCACTGTTTTGTTGATTCTAAAGGACATTCCAGCTTTGGGGAAGTTTTCGACAGAGTCATCTTGCTGATTCTAGATCACATTCCAGCTTTGGGGGGTGGGGGGGGGGGTGGGGGGTATGCGCTTTCCGGGTCCCGGCCGACCCTCTCTGGCCTTGTGGAGGCCCCCGTGGCCGTCTTTCTCTCCATCACGTTCATCATCTATTTGTCATTCTATACATATCACATAAGGAAGTCAAGTCCTTTGAGCCGGGCTGGCGGGCCGGCGTGACGTCGAGGCGCCTTCGTGACCCCATCAGACCAAGTTGGCTTAACGCAGCACCTGCCGACCGGCCCGCCGTGACACCAGCCCTATTTTTGTTCCTGAACGGTCGATTTGGCCCAAGGACGGCGACATGAAAGGCGATGTCGCCGCCACTCCGGTTGATTCCTCTCCCTGGTTTGTCTTCAAGGTCATTCCCACGAAAGCGGGAATCCACTTGGCGAGACGCAATTATTCCGAATCAGGGCCGAATGGTGGCGCACGGCATCCTGCTTGCGCCGCCGGAGTCGGTCCTCAGTGTCGACGAAGAGCAAACACGACGACGGATGTGGTTTGATAAGCCGCAACCCGGCCGGACTCGAAGAGCGCGCCGGTAGATCGGAAACCAGGATATATCGGCTGGAACGGCAGAAGCGCGAACCGCCGAGTTGAGCTCTGCGGCAACTGGCCAGACTGTAACGGGTATAAGATGATCATAAAGATCTCGCCACGAAGGAGGATTTTTTTGCATGGCTGACCCAGACCCCGAAGTTGCAGCAATTGGGACGGTGTACGAAGCCCTAGTCTCCTGTCACAGAAATAAGTGAACTAAGTTCGGGCCGGCGGCGTCTAAGATACAGGAGGCTTAGATGCGAACCGGACGCCCCAAACGACCCTTGGTTTTGACAGCAGATGAACAGGAGCGCCTTCAGTCGCTGGCT
>DATDGR010000228.1:0-2447 GCA_036521995.1 Terriglobia bacterium
CGCCCCGGACCTCCTTGACAGACCTTTTGTCACGGATTAACCTGCCAGTATAGGCCCTCGGCCCAGAACCTCGGGGCCGTTAGCCTCAGCGTTGAGTGGGCACTACTATGTGGTTGCCAAAGACTATCGCCCTCCCGCCAGCCGGACCTCAATCACTGCGACCTTATAGCAAAAAACGTAGAATCCGTCCGACTAGGCCGATAGGGTGCGAGACCGGACGGAGGGAAGCCGTCGTTAGGTCCCGGCGCGCATCAGGCCGGACCACGTTTTCAGCAGACTTTGGAACAAAGCCACGATGTGCTTTAGAATCAAGAGATGCGAAAATTAGGCCTTCCGGTCAATGAGAATCAGTGGAGAGCCTCCGGCCTCCGGGCGGCGCCAGACACGACCCAGGCAGCACTTGGAAGGGCGCGCGACGGCGCCGAAATATCGGCACTCTCGGAGAATGTGATTCCGGGTTTCCCTATCTGTGGCCTAGCTCTGCTCGTAGCCCTTCTTTGCCTCGTAATCGCTCTGCCCGCTGGCGCCCAGGATTCCGAGTGGTTGTACCACTGTCCGGATGGCTCGATGTTCTTCGCCTCCGGGGGGCCTGACACGGCGACCCTGCACGCCTTCGGCAACACGTGGCAGCTTCCCATCACCGTCTCGGCCGATGGTGCGCGCTACAGTGACGGTCACATCACCTTTTGGAACAGGGGCTACACCGCTCTGGTGGAACGGGACGGTAAGCTCGAATTTCACGACTGCCTCTACACGCCTCCTGGCAGTTCACCGCCGAGTGCGGCCCAGGATCAGCAGGCTAACCAACTGCCTGCCGTGACCGGGACCGCAACCTATCGCGAACGAATTGCGCTGCCGCCGAAGTCCGCCTTGATTGTCTATGTGGAAGAGGGAGACGTGCCGGCTGGCCCCTCAAAAGTGATCGCGGAGCAAAGAATCAGCATCGAGCATCAGGTGCCGATTGGCTTTGCAGTCCGTTACGACGCGAGCCGCATTCAGCCTCGCGGACGGTACCAGGTGGCGGCTCGCATTGTCGACGGCGACCGGGTCTTGTTCGTCACGGACGGCAGCTACCCGGTGATCAGTGGCTATCCCAACCACGTCGACCTGTTGCTGAAGCGCGCTGCAGCGTCCCCCGAAGCCGGGGCCGCGCCTGCCGGGGATCCCTCGTCGCTCAGTGACACCTCATGAGAGCTGGCTGAGATCCAGTATTCGGACGGCACCGTTCCCGGCCGGACGACCCGTCGCACTACACTGCGGAGTTCCAGGCCGATGGGGCCTTGGTGGTTCGGGCCGACTGCAACTGAAGGCAGTGGCCTCACGTTCGGACCCATGGCCATGACGCTGGCGATGTGCGGACCCGGGTCTCTGTCGGACCGCTACCTCCGGGCGTTGGACGCCGTCTATGCGTGCAGGCTGAGGGACGGCTACTTGTACCTTTCGCTCCGCACCGACACTGGGATCATGAAGTTTCGCCCCGCGGTCAAGTCCGGGCAGCCAACGCTAAACTGACGACGGTTTCGATGAGCGACTTCACCACTGAGATCGAAGAGAGAGCGCCAGTCGAGGAGAAATACCAGCCAATTCGGGCGCCGCGCGGCACTGTCATTAGTTGCAAGGGCTGGCAGCAGGAGGCCGCCCTACGCATGCTGATGAACAACCTCGACCCGGAGATCGCGGAGCGCCCGCAGGATCTGGTGGTCTATGGCGGGGCCGGCAAGGCGGCGCGCAACTGGGCCGCCTATCACGCCATCGTGGCCGCGCTCAAAGAACTCGAAAACGACGAGACCCTGCTGGTCCAATCCGGCAAGCCGGTGGGCGTGTTCCGCACCCACGAGTGGGCGCCGCGCGTCCTCATCGCCAACGCCAACCTGGTGGGTCACTGGTCAAACTGGGAGAAGTTTCACGAGTTCGAACGACTCGGCCTGACCATGTACGGCCAGATGACGGCCGGGAGCTGGATTTATATCGGCACCCAGGGAATCCTGCAGGGTACCTACGAGACGTTCGCCGCCGGCGGCCGGAAGCACTTCGGGAGCGACCTGGCCGGGAAGCTAGTGGTGAGCGGAGGCATGGGCGGGATGGGTGGCGCCCAGCCGCTCGCCGCCACCTTGAACGGCGGGGCTTTTCTCGGCATCGAGGTGGACGCGGAACGCATCAAGCGGCGCATCCGGCAGGGCTATTGCGACATCTGCGTTAACGACCTCGACGAGGCCCTGCGCATCCTCAAGCAGGCGGTGCGGCAGAAGCAGGCGACATCGGTTGGCCTGGTGGGAAACTGCGCCGACCTGATTCCGGAGCTGGCGCGCCGCGGCGTGGTGCCGGATCTCCTCACCGATCAGACCAGCGCCCACGATCCCCTCAACGGCTACATTCCTGGCGGGCTCACCCTCGAGGACGCTGCCGAACTCCGGCGCAGCGATCCGGAGGAGTACCTGAAGCGGTCC
>DATDGR010000229.1:0-23837 GCA_036521995.1 Terriglobia bacterium
GCACCAGCAGCGATTCACGCACGCGCGGCTGAACATCTTTCCCGATGGCGGCGTGGCCCGGCTGCGAATTCATGGTGAGCCCCGTCCGGACTGGCGCCGCTTCGGCCCGGAGATCGATCTGGCCGCGGCCGAATGCGGTGCAACGATTATCAGCTCAAGCGACCGGCACTACGGCCATCCACAGAGCTTGATCATGCCGGGGCCGGGCCGCGACATGAGCGACGGCTGGGAGACCCGCCGGCGCCGCGGTCCAGGTCATGACTGGGTGATGCTGCGCCTGGCGGCTGAAGGTGTAATCGAACGGGTCGAGGTTGATACGTCACACTTCAAGGGAAATTTCGCGGACGCCTGCTCACTCGAGGTGAGCCCGACCGGCGAGGAAGGGAGCTGGACCGAGGTGCTCGCCAAGAGCAAGCTCCAGGCACACACGAAGCGCCTGTTTCGGCAGGAGCTGGAATCTGCGGCGGGCTCACCTGCGGCGCGTTTCGCTCGCTTCCACATTTATCCTGACGGCGGCGTGAGCCGGTTGCGATTGTTCGGCCGCATGACAGATCACGGACGCCTTCAGGCGAACCTGGCGGCCCTGAACGCCTCACCTTGCAAGGAGGCGCGGGACGACTTCAACCGCTGTTGCGGATCATCCGCCTGGGCGATCAAGATGGAGGCCGGGCGTCCCTACGCGGATCTGGCTGCGCTCGAAAGCGCCGCGGACGAGATCTGGAGTCAGTGTTCGCCCGAGGATTGGCTGGAGGCGTTTTCCGCGCATCCGCGGATCGGACAGAGCGCGGAGGGCCAGTGGTCGCGCGAAGAACAGTCATGGGTGGCCGAAGCCAGGGCAGATGCCCTTCGTGAGCTGGAGAAGTTGAACCTTCGATACGCCAACAAATTTGGCTACATTTTCATCGTTTGTGCCACCGGAAAATCGGCTGAGGAGATGCTTCGTCTCCTGCAGAAGCGCATTAAGAATGACCCCGAGACTGAACTTCGCAGCGCGGTGGAGGCACAACGCCGGATCACACGGCTGAGATTGAGAAAGCTGTTACGACCATGAGCCCCATCACGACCCATGTTCTCGACACAGCCTCCGGCAAACCGGCCTCTGGCGTCGCCGTGACCCTGGAATACCGAGGCTCACCGGGCGTTTGGCAGCCGCTTGCGGACGGGCGTACGGACGCTAACGGGCGCGTCCGCGATCTCCTCCCGGACGACTACCCTCTGAAGCCCGGCCTGTACGGTCTGCGCTTCGATACCTCGGCGCGGTCGATGTTTTTTCCCGAGGTCGTACTCCGGTTCCAAATCGATGACGTGCGGCAGCACTATCACGTACCTTTGCTGCTCGGCCCGTTCAGCTTCACGACCTACCGAGGTAGCTGACCGAATGTCCGCGATCCTGTGCGAAAACCACTATGGCAAATCGCGGGTGCGGCTGGTGAAGGTGGAGCGCCACGGCTCGCGCCACGAAATGAGGGATCTAAGCCTCGACATTCAGTTCTGGGGCGATTTCGCCGCCTCCTATGTCGAGGGTGACAACCGGCTGGTCCTGCCCACCGACACCATGAAGAATACTGTGTATGCCCTTGCGCGCCAGCAGCCGCTCGGCGAAATCGAGGAATTCGGCCAGCGCCTGGCCGCTCATTTTCTCAGCCGGAACGAGCAAGTTACGAGGGTTCGAATTGCGATTTCACAAAACAGTTGGGCGCGGATTCAAGTTGGGGGCCGGGATCATGACCACGCCTTTGTGCGCGCCGGTGAAGAGCGCCGCACCGCGGTGATCGAACAGGATCGCGCCGGCCGGCCGGCCGGATTGACGGTCAAGTCCGGTGTCGCTGACCTGGTGGTGTTGAAGACCGCCCACTCCGCGTTTGAAGGCTTCATTCGTGACGAGTACACCACCTTGAAGGAGACCCGGGATCGCTTGTTTGGCACAGCCGTAAAAGCCGAATGGACGTATTTGACAGTTGCGCGGGATTACCGGGTAATCTGGCGGTCGGTTCTGGATACCATTCTCGAAGTTTTCGCCTGCCATGATAGTCTGGGCGTGCAACATACGCTATACGCCATCGGGCAAGCTGTGCTGGAGCGAGTTCCGGAAGTGGCTCGGATTGAGCTCTCTATGCCGAACCAGCACTGCCTTCTAGTTGATCTGGCGCCGTTGGGCCTCGACAATCCTAATAAGGTTTTCGTGCCCACGGACGAGCCGTACGGCCTCATTGAAGCGGTGTTGACGCGATCCTGAAGCGCGGAGCCGTTGATGCACGAAAAGTTCATGCGCGAGGCAATTGCCCTTTCACTCGAGAACGTCCGCAGCCTTTGGGGTGGCCCCTTCGGTGCCATCGTGGTCAAGGACGGGCAAATCCTGGCGCGGGGCGCCAATCGCGTGACGGCGAGCAACGACCCCACCGCCCACGCTGAAGTGGTGGCGATTCGAGCCGCTTGCCAGGCCTTGGGCTCTTTCCAATTGAGCGGCTGCGAGGTCTACTCGTCCTGTGAGCCCTGCCCCATGTGTCTGAGCGCGATGTATTGGGCTAGAATCCGAGGCTACTATTACGGGAACACGCGGCTCGAGGCCGCCCAGATCGGTTTCGACGACGCCCTCATTTACCGTGAGATCGCCAAGCCTCCCGAAGAGAGGCTCATCCCCAGTTTGCGCCTACTTGCAGAGGAAGCGGCGGAGGTTTTCGCCGAATGGGTGCGCTCCGCGTCCAAGGTGCCGTACTAATGGGGCCAGGGCGGGTACTTCCAGCGAAACAGTTCTTCACGAAAAAAGTGGTGGGCCGGCGGGCAGCCTTAGCGACCATGAGCGTCGCGACTCTTGGAGTCATAGGGGACCAACTGATGCCCGTCAAAGCAAGACCATCGAGTGACGATTCACGCTACAAGGCCCTGGCGCGATTCAGCGCGGAGTCACGCTGGCGCCTGCTGGATTTGATCACCCAAGCCGGCTTCAGCGGACAGATCCCGGTTGCGGAGATCAAGCGTCTCATGGCCGCCGAAGGCAGGAAGATTGAGGCGCTGATGACGGACCTCCTTCCGCTGGCACGGACCTATGCCCGCCCCCCAATTTCGAATTACCGCGTAGGCGCGGTGGCGCTCGGAGCGAGCGGGAGCCTCTATCTTGGCGCCAACCTCGAGATTCAGGGGCAAGCTATCGGCTTCTCAGTGCACGCTGAGCAGGCTTCCCTCTCGAGCGCCTACATGCACAGCGAGCCGGGCGTTGCTTCGATCGCCGTAACCGCGGCCCCGTGCGGGCACTGCCGGCAATTCATGAAGGAGCTTTCTCCGGACGGTGACATTCGGGTGCTCATGGGCGCGACTCCGCCCGCTACCCTCACTTCACTTTTGCCGATGGCTTTTGGCCCCAAAGACCTCGGGCTTGATCGCGGGGCTTTTCCCATCCGCGAAATCGATCTGAGGGTCGCAGCAGGTGCATCCGATGACCTGACCGGCGCGGCGCTAGCGGCGGCCAGGAGGTCGTGGGCGCCTTACTCGAAGGCCCATTCGGGAATTGCGATCGGGACCAGGCGGGGCGGCATTTACAAAGGCTCCTATATTGAAAACGCAGCTTTCAACCCGAGCCTGCCTCCGTTGGAGACAGCCCTGGTGGCTCTGGTGCTGGCGGGAGAAGAGAGTGGCGACATTTCCAAGGCTGTTCTGGTGGAAGTGACGGGCGCTTCCATTACCCAAAAAAGCGTCACGGAAATCGTATTGAGCGCACTGGTTCCGTCCGCAAAGCTGCAGGTTGTCACCGCGACTCTTGGGGCCTAACTGACGGTCGGCAGGTCTGCGGTCAGGGAGTCGGAATCGAGGAGGGTCGTCAAAGTGCCACATAAGGTGCGTTGCGGGCTGATTCAGGCTGGATGTCAGTTCTCAGCCGAGGAAATGTCGCTGTCCGCGATCAGGAAGGCGATGGTGGCAAAGCATCTGCGTCTAATCGAACAGGCGGCCAAAAAAAGGGTGCAGATTCTGTGCCTGCAAGAGCTCTTCTACGGTCCCTATTTCTGCGCGGAGCAGAAGACGCGCTGGTACGAGCTGACCGAAAAAGTGCCTGAGGGCCCTGCCGTACAACTCATGGCCAGGCTCGCCAAGAAACATCGCATGGTGATCGTGGTCCCGGTTTACGAAGAAGAGATCACGGGGCTCTACTTCAACACCGCCGCTGTGATCGACGCTGACGGACGATACCTTGGGAAGTATCGCAAGCATCACATCCCGCACTGCTACCCAGGTTTCTGGGAGAAGTTCTATTTCACGCCGGGCAATCTGGGTTACCCGGTATTCGAGACTCGCTACGCCAAGGTCGGAGTCTACATCTGTTACGACAGGCATTTTCCGGAGGGCGCGCGCGCGCTCGGGCTCAGCGGAGCCGAGATCGTTTTCAATCCTTCGGCCACGGTGGCAGGTTTGTCGGAGTACCTATGGAAACTCGAGCAGCCCGCACACGCGGTCGCCAATGGTTACTTTGTAGGGGCCGTCAATCGTGTGGGGCACGAGCAGCCCTGGGACATCGGCGAGTTCTACGGCCAGAGCTACTTCTGCGATCCGAGGGGCCAGATCGTCGCCCAGGCAAGCCGCGACCGGGATGAGCTCCTGGTGGCTGAGCTCGATCTCGACCTGATTCAGGAGGTCCGTTCCACCTGGCAGTTCTTCCGCGACCGCCGTCCCGACACCTACAAGGCTCTGGTTCAAGTCTGAGAGGGAGTGAGGCTGTCGAGATTGCAGTCTGCGGCACCTGGCCTGATTAGGCCTGGTTCCCCGTCCCCAACGAGGCTCGAGCGAGCCCTACCCTAGCTCTACGGCTTACCGGGAGACGATAACCCTGGGCGACCCACAAACCATAGCGACCTCCAATCACGGCGCCGTCGCTCCCGGCGAAAGCTGGCTGTGGAACAAAGATCTGGCGGCCGTTCCGCCTAAATACCGCACCTGGGGCACCTATAATTACTCCGCCCTCTGGATCGCGATGAGCGTAAACATTCCCACCTACCTTCTGGCCAGCGGCATGATCGCCGGAGGCATGAACTGGAAGCAAGCCATTTTCACGGTGTTTTTCGGCAACGTCCTGGTTCTCATTCCTATGTTGTTGATCGCTCACGCCGGCGCCCGCTACGGCATCCCTTTTCCGGTATTTGCCCGGTCAGCATTTGGCGTTCTCGGATCGAACGTGGCCGCCATGCTGCGGGCGCTGGTTGCCTGCGGCTGGTTTGGCATCCAGACTTGGATCGGCGGGGAAGCCATCAACACCATGATCGGCGCGCTCGAGCCCGGCTGGAAGCACTTCGCCGCGGGATTGCCCGTGTGCTTCATCTTCTTTTGGGTGGTCAACACGCTGGTCGTGCTGCGTGGCATCAGCACGGTGCGATTCCTGCAAGGCGTGAGCGCTCCTTTTCTGCTGCTGATCGGCCTGGCTCTGCTGCTGTGGGCGAGGGCGAAAGCGGGCGGCTTCGGTCCCATGCTCTCGACGCCGTCGAAGTTCCGCAGCTTTGGCGAGTTCTTCCACTTCTTCATTCCATCTCTCACGGGTGTGGTCGGGTTCTGGGCCACGGTAGCGCTGAACATTCCTGACTTTACGCGCTTCGCCAAGAGCCAGCGGGCGCAGATCATGGGTCAGGCTCTCGGCCTACCCACGACGATGACCTTTTACTCATTCGTGGGAGTCGGGGTCACCTCGGCCACCGTGATCATCTTTGGTCAGGTCATCTGGGATCCTGTGGTGGTGCTGAGCAAGCTGGGAAATCCAGTGGCGGTGGTCGTCGCCATGATGGCGTTGCTGATGGCCACGCTCAACGTCAACGTGGCGGCCAACGTGGTCTCACCCGCCAACGATTTCTCGAATCTCTATCCGCGCCGAATCAGCTTCCGGACGGGCGGACTCATCACCTGCGTCCTCGGTCTCCTGATGCAGCCCTGGAAGCTGCTCGCCAGTTACGGCAATTTCATTTTCGGCTGGCTGGTCGGCTATTCCGGATTTCTAGGTCCCATTGCCGGCGTGCTGGTGGCAGACTATTTCGTGGTGCGCCGAAAGATCATTCAAGTGGACCACCTGTACCGTCGCGGCGGAATCTACGAATTCACAGGAGGATTCAACCTGAGGGCACTCGCCGCGCTGGCTGCCGGGATCGTGGTGGCGCTGGTGGGTCTGGTGGTCCCGCAGCTTCGGGTCCTATATGACTACGCCTGGTTTGCAGGCTTTGGCGTTTCGTTTCTGGCTCACTGCGGTCTGGGTCACTCCTGGTCCCAGAGCGAGGGAGTGTAGGCCACGCCCGCCTCCTGGCGCTGTTTGCGCGTGCGGTCCTTCCAAGACATCTGCGGCTGTCCTGTTTCGACCTCCTTCATGGTGATGCAGCCGTGGACCGGGCAAACCAGGGCGCAGAGGTTGCAACCCACACATTCGTCTTCGATGATGCGCGGAACCCGCCTGCCGTTTCCATCCGCCGGGTGTTCTGCGATGCACTGGTGGGCGCCGTCCTCGCAAGCGACGTAGCAAAGATGGCAACCGATGCACAGGTCCGGATTGATGTCAGCCACGACCTTGTAGTTCAGGTCCAGATCGCCCCAATCCGCCACGTTAGCCAGCGATCGGCCTTTCAGGTCATCCAGGCTCGCGAATCCCTTCGAATCGAGATAGTTTCCCAGGCCATCCGCCAGGTCTTCCACGATGCGGAATCCATAGTGCATCACGGCCGTGCAGACTTGAAGCGAAGTCGACCCCAAAGCCACGAATTCGGCCGCGTCGGACCAGGTGGCGATGCCTCCGATGCCGCTGATCGGGATCTCTACGCGCTTCGCACAGGCCGCCACCATATTCAGAGCGATCGGCTTGACCGCGGGACCACAGTAGCCGCCGTGCGATCCCTTTCCGCGCACGGTGGGGCGCGGCGCGAAGGTGTCGAGATCGACGCTCATCAGGCTGTTGATGGTGTTGATCAGCGAAATGCCATCGGCTCCGCCTTGTTCTGCAGCGGCCGCGATGCGGGTCACGTCCGTAATGTTGGGGGTGAGCTTCACGATGACGGGAGTGCGCGCCGCTTCCTTTACCCATTCCGTGATCATGGTGGTGTATTCGGAAACCTGGCCCACGGCCGAGCCCATGCCGCGCTCGCTCATCCCGTGCGGGCAACCGAAGTTCAATTCCAGACCGTCGCAGCCAGTGTCCTCCGTGCGCTTCACGATCTCGTGCCAGGCGTCGCGCCGCGATTCCACCATCAGCGATGCAATCACCGCTTGATTCGGATAGCGTTTCTTGACGTCGCCCATTTCGCGCAGATTGTCCTCGATGGAGCGATCGCTGATGAGCTCGATGTTGTTAAAGCCCATCAGCTTCTGCGGCCCCAGGTCGATACCTCCGTAGCGTGAAGTAGTGTTTATGATGGGGTCGCCGATGGTCTTCCAGACGGCGCCGCCCCAGCCCGCGTCAAAGGCGCGCATCACCTGGCCGGCCGTGTTCGCGGGCGGACCGGAGGCCAGCCAGAAGGGATTGGGACTCCGAATTCCGGCGAAGTTGATGCTGAGATCTGGCATGTGAACACCCTCGATTCGCACGGGTAGGGCTTGCCGTACCCTGCCGATTTGCGCTGTGCCGGCGGATCTCGGGCCATTGCCCAAACGGGTAGGGCAAGCCCTACCCGTGCGAGAGCAGCGCATCGATGCCGCGCGCGGCGGTCATTCCCTCGGCCACCGCGTCCACTACTTCCTTGCCGCCGTTTACGCAGTCGCCGGCCGCGTAATACTTCGGATTCCCAGCCTGATGCGTGCGGGCGTCAACCACGACGCGTCCGCCGTTCACCTCTACCCCAGGGATCGATCGCAAGAACTCCGTCACCGGCCGCTGCCCTAGCGCCTTTACCACCATGTCAACCCCAAGAACGAACTCCGAGCCGGCCACCACCTCAACTCGCGCATAGCGGCCCCGGCCCTCGAGCCGCGTGCGCGCACAAGTGAGACCTGTCACCGCGCCGTCCCGGCCGAGGATCGCCAGAGGGGTGGTATACCATAGGAAGGTGACGCCGTCTCGCTGGGCCAGCTCGTACTCATACCGGAAGGCAGGCATCGAGTCTTCTCCCCGGCGGTAAATCAGGTAGACCGACTCGGCGCCCAGCCTTCGTGCTGCCGTGACCGCGTCAATAGCCGTGTTGCCGGCACCGATCACCGCCACACGAGGGCCCACGTCGATTTGCGCAAAAGCCTCGCTCTTGGTTCGCTGGATGAACTGGAGAGCGCCGCAGACCCCGTCCAAGTCTTCGCCCGGCAGTTGCAAGTCCCAAGTCTCGCCGAGGCCAACACCAACGAAGACCGCGTCGTAACGGGCCTCGAGTTCGTCCAGCGTAACGCACGAGACAGGCTCAAGAGATGGCGCCACGCCTGCCATGGTGCCCAGGACCGCGCCGGCGTCATTCTGAAGAGCCGAAGGCGACGAAGAATCTGCTGTAATTGGCTGAAAGGCAGATCCTTCGCTGCGTGCAGGGTGACAACGTAGGGAATTGGTCAACGAAGTGGCCTTTTCTGCGGAGCCGTGCGATGCCCGGCCCATCACTTCCACGCCTTGGCGAAATTTCACGCCCAGAGCTTCCACCATCTTCACTTCGCGCAGGCTGTCGGCAGCGCGGGTTTTGTAAGCCGCGATGCCATACGTGTTCAAACCGCCAGGCGACGGATTGCGGTCGAAGATCGTCACGTCGTAGCCCCGTTGCGCGAGTTCCGCCGCACAGGCCAGCGAAGCCGGTCCGGAACCAATGCAGGCGACACGCCGTCCGTTGGGCTTGCCGGCCTGAAAGATTCTGATCTCCCGGTCCAGCACGTAGTCGACGGCATAGCGCTGCAGGCGCCCGATCTCGACCGGCCTCTCTTCGGAACCGTTCAGCACGCAGGCGCCTTCACAAAGCACCTCGGTTGGACAAACGCGTCCGCAGCTCTCACCCAGAACATTGGCGCTCAGGATCACGCGTGCCGCGCCTTTCAGATTTCCCGTCCCAATCTTCTGGATGAACGACGGAACGTCGATGCGCGTGGGGCAAGCCTTGATGCAAGGGGCGTCAAAGCAATAGAGACAGCGGCTGGCTTCGATCAGTGACTGCTGGGGCGTGAATGGCGGATTGATATCGGCGAAGTTCTGTTCATACTTGTCCTCCGGCAACTTGGGAGCGATCCTGCGCAAGATCATGGCCGCATTCTAACAGGGAAAGACGCGCTGGTAACTCAATCCATTTCGGGATGACTGGCCTACAACCGGCAGTGATACCATGGCATGAATCCAAATGAGTCTCTTTGCGGAGTGATCACAATGCGCTTCGACACCCTCATCAAGAACGGCCTTGTCGTGTCCGCGACCGATACGTACGCCGCCGACCTTGGCATCGCAGGCGGCAAGATCATGGCGCTGGCCGCCGACCTACCTGCCGATTCTGCGTCCGAGGTCGTGGATGCAGCCGGCCATTACGTTCTTCCCGGCGGCATTGACGTTCACACCCACCTCGACATGCCGTTCGGAGGCACCACCAGCGCCGACGACTTTGAGACCGGCACCATCGCGGCTGCGTTTGGCGGCACCACAACTCTGATCGACTTTGCCATCCAGTACAAAGGGCAAACACTGCGCACGGCGCTTGAGACCTGGTGGAAGAAAGCCGACGGCAAAGCGGCCATCGACTATGGCTTCCACTGCATCATGACCGATCTGCCCGAGGCGCGGCTGGAAGAGATGAAAGCCCTGTCCGGCGAAGGAGTGACCAGCTTCAAGCTTTTCATGGCCTATCCCGGAGTTTTCATGGTGGAAGACGCGCTGATCTTCAAGGCGATGCTCAAGGCTTCGGAAACCGGGTCGTTGGTGTGCATGCACGCGGAAAACGGCGGCGCCATCGATGTGATCGTGCAGCGCGCGCTGGCCGAGGGCAAGACGGCGCCCAAATACCATGCTCTCACCCGGCCGACGACCGCAGAAGCCGAGGCTACCTCACGAGCCATCGCGCTCGCTGAGATGGCCGGGGCGCCGGTTTACATCGTTCACCTCTCGTGCTACGAGGCGCTGGAGAAAGTTCGCGAAGCCCGCGACCGCGGCTTGCCAGCTTACGCCGAAACCTGCCCGCAGTATCTCTATCTTTCGCTCGACAATTTCGATGTGCCCGGCTTCGAAGGCGCCAAGTACGTCTTCACGCCACCGCTGCGTGAGAAGTGGCATCAGGAAAAACTCTGGAGCGGGCTGGCAGCCGATCAGCTGCAGGTGGTTTCCACGGACCACTGCCCCTTCTGCTACAAGGAGCAGAAGGAACTCGGCAAGGACGACTTCACCAAGATCCCCAACGGCGGTCCTGGGATCGAGCACCGGTTGAGCCTGGTCTACAGCGGCGGCGTACACGGCGGAAGGTTTTCGGTGAACCGGTTTGTGGAGTTGGTCGCGACGGCGCCCGCCAAGCTGTTCGGCCTTTATCCGCGCAAAGGCGCGATCGCGGTGGGTTCGGACGCCGACCTGGTGATCTTTGACCCACGCGCCGAGCAGGTGATCAGCGCTCAAACCCACCACATGCGGGTGGACTACTCCATGTTCGAAGGCATCAAGGTAATAGGAGTGCCTAAACAGGTGTTTTCTCGCGGACGGCTGGTGATCGACCGAGGCAAGTTCGTGGGCCGGGCAGGGCAGGGCGAGTTTATCCGGCGCCAACCTCACAGCGTTCCTTAATCTAGCACCTCGCTGAAAACTGGCCCTGTCTGCCATTCTGAGGAGCCGAAGACGACGAAGAATGACAGGCTGGGCTGGGCAGCGCTTCAGCGGCACCTCATCGATGACTACTCGTGGCCGCGGGGGAATGCTCGCAGCCTGGGAGACTGTCCCAGGCCACCTGGCCGGTCCAGCCGAGTTCTTTCATGCCGAATTCTGAAGAATAAAAGGCGCCACTCACCCACCCTTTTATGTCCTCGAAGTGATCGCGCATGGTGAGGGCCGGTGCCTCACTTCCATTCGCCGCCGGCACCGCAGGCCGGCGCCTTCGGCGGCGTCCCTGGCCCGGCTGACCCTGTTCGCCGGCCGACGCCGCGGTCAGAATGGCGACCTGCTGGTCCTCGCTGAGATCCTTGAAGGGCTGGTTGTGACGCGCGACGGCCTCGTGATCGAAAGCGCCGAGCGAGGCTACCAGCTTCTTCTGATTCTCCGGCGTGTCAACTGAGATCAGTGTGTCCACAAACCGGTTCACTTGCGCCTGGGTGGAATTCGGAACAATTAGCTCGGCCATAACAATGAATGTCTCGTTCTGGTGCGGATCGAAGAATTGCGGCTGCCAATCGGGCCCCGCGGCCGTGGCGCTCGCGGCCAGGGCGGTTGCGCTCATCAGGTGCTTGTGGATGGGGTGCGCGGCCAGCGGCACCGGCAACACGAGCCCGGCACCGGCACTGCCCAGCAAGCGTTGAACCGCCTGGCGGCGGCTCAGACCGCGCGTCTCGCGAGTCTCGGCGTGATTGAGGATTCTCAGCGGTGACTTTTTCATTTCGCCCCAGCCTTATTTCGAATGCCCCTCGGTTGGGCCCTGCGGTGACATGCGGTCACAAGCCTCACACGTTCCCTCGTTTCATTTCTCCCATTAGATAGTCCATCGATCGCACGCACAGGGTCATGATGGTCAGCGTAGGATTCTGGCACGCGGTTGAGGTGAAGCCGGCGCCGTCGCACATAAAGACGTTCTTCACATCGTGAGACTGCTGAAACTGGTTGAGGACGGACTTCTTGGGGTCGTTGCCCATGCGCGCGATGCCCACTTCGTGGATGGCCCATCCCGGCGTGGAGGGATGCTCGTTCTTGTGGACGTTCTTCGCCCCGGCAGCCTCAAGCATCTCCCCGGCCGACTCGGCCATGTCTTTCACCATCGCCGATTCGTTTTCACCATATGTCATGTGAATGCGCAGCACCGGGATTCCGAAGGTGTCTTTCATCTCGGGATCGATTTCCACGTAGTTGTCCCAGCGGGCCAGGCATTCCCCGAAACCGCCGATCCCGAGGTAACACTGGCCTTGCAAAAGGGCCTCTTTGTAGCTCTTGCCGAACCCCGCGGCGCCCCAATTAAATCCGGTGCCGCCGCCGCCCTCGTAGCCGAAGCCGCGCAGGAAATTCTTCGACCTCGGTCCCCCGGGCAGATTGCGGAAGCGCGCTACGTACATACCGGCCGGCCGATTCGGGCCGTTGATGCTGGGTTTCCCGGCCAGGTCCGGAAATTCTCCGCTGGCCCCGCCTCCCATGATGTGGTCCATCAGGTAGTGGCCAAGCACTCCGCTCGAATTTGCGAGCCCCTTCGGATACTGGCTGTTGGCGGAGTTCAGCAGGATGCGCACCGACTCCAGAGACTGCGCGCAGAGCACCACGGCCCGCGCCTTCACCTCCCTCGGCTGGCGGGTGATGCGGTCGATGTAGAGCACGCCGCGGGCGCGATTCCGCTCCGGATCCATCAGAACCTGGTAGGCCATGGCGTTGGGAATGTGGGTGCAGTTGCCCGATTTCAGGGCGTCGGCCACGGTCGTGAACGCCGCATTGAAGTAAGAGTGGGTGACGCAGCCGCGCTCGCAGGGACCGCAGTAGTGACAGGCAGCGCGGCCGTTGATAGCCTTGGTCAGGTTGGCGCTCCGGGTCGGCATCGGTACCCAGCCGAGCTTGGCCTTCACGCTATTCCTGAACTGCGTTTCGGCGCAGTTCAAGGGCATGGGCGGCTGAAAATGTCCGTCGGGCAGATGCGGAAGTCCTTCGGCTTGGCCGCAGATGCCCACGTATTCTTCAACCAGATCGTAATAGGGCTCCACATCCTTGTAGCTGAGGGGCCAGTTTTCGCCGTAGCCGTCGAAGGAGGCCGCCTTAAAGTCGAGATCGCTCAATCGCAGGCTGACGCGTCCCCAGACGTTGGTGCGGCCTCCAGTCACGCGCAACCGGCCCTGCCAACTGAAAGGCTTGTCTGCCGCGGTGGTGTAAGGCTCATCGAGATCGTTTGCAAACCAGTCGTAGTTGTACTCCATGCAGGCGTAGCAGTCCTTCTGCACGGGACGCGTCCTGCGGATCACCGAATCGGCTTGATCCCGGTACTTCAGGTCAAACGCGGGCTTGTGCTCCGTGAAGTTCGCGTCGGACTGCGGGCGCCCGGCGTCCACCAACGCCACCTTCAGCCCAGCTTCGGACAAGCGCTTGCACGCCCAGCCGCCCGATGCGCCGGAACCCACCACTGCCACGTCATAGGATGCGTTAGATTGATCTGCCATAAGAGCCTCGGAATGTGACTCGTGCCAAGCCATCCATCATACGCCAACTTGAGCGCACGCGAATGACCTCGCCGAAGCTTGCCGTCGCGATCCGACCCATGGCTCTTGACAGCAAGTTCGAATCCCGCCGCCGCCCGCGCAACTCACGCGCCTTCGGTCGATCCACGACGGCGCCGCGACCGGCTGAGTTGACCGGGTGCGGGGCGCCGGGAAGCGGCTCATTGACCGGGAGGATGAAGTGGACAAGTTGTTTGTAATCTGACATATTCCGGCTTTGATCGTTATGACCCACCCGGACGGACAGCGGCTCGCCAAGCGGTCCCGGCCGCTCGCAACGAGCAACTCGAGATATGTCCTACTTGATTCTCGCAACTCTCGCAACTGATTTCCTCACCACGCTGGCGGCCCACTACTAAATTTAAGACCACTGTGCATGAAACCGTTCTGAATGTCAATCTCACAGGTTGATCAGAACAGACCGGCCGACCGTGGACCGGCCCTGATGTCGCCGGAATCGTTGCCGTTCTTGTAGCTCCCTGCTAAACTCGCCGTTCCATGGCGAGCTGCAAAAGGAGATTCGATGAAACCAGCCGCGAAGGCATCTGCCATTGCGATCGCACTCACAGTCCTGCTCTTGTTCCCAACCTCACTGCACGCGGCCGATTGGCCGACCTTCGGCCACGACCCGCAGCGGTCAGGCTGGGCGTTCGAGGAGACCAAGCTGACTCTTCAAAATGCCGGGGACCTCGAGCTGAAGTGGAAAGCCCAAGCCAAGAATGAGCCGCGGTCGCTCACCGCCCTGACAGCTCCGGTGGTAGCGAGCGGCGTGGTGACGACTCACGGGACCAAAACGTTGGTTTATGTGGCGGGAAGCGGCGACCATTTGTTCGCCTTCGACGCCGCCAATGGCAGCCTGGTGTGGAACACCGATTTCGACACCCACGTTCTGCCCAAGGACGAGGGAATGTGGCTCTGCCCGAATGGGATCAATGCCACGCCCGTGATCGACCGCAGCACGAATACGCTCTATGCCGTGGCGGTGGACGGCCGGCTGTACGGAGTGGATCTGGGGACCGGAAGCGTCAAGTTTGGCCCCGTCCAATTCGTGCCCGCGTTTTCCAAGAACTGGAGCTTGAATCTCTTCGATGGCGTCATCTATACCGCAATCTCCCAGGGCTGCGGGGGCGCACAATCAGGAATCTACTCCATTGAACTTGGAAACCCCAATCGTCCCGCCGTTCATGATCTCTTTGTCGCGCACGACGGCGGCGGCATCTGGGGCAGGGGAGGGCCTGTAATCGGCAAGAACGGCCGCATCTACGCGTCTACCGGCGATGGCGACTTCGTGCCCTGGAAAGGCGACTTCGCAAACAGCGTGGTGGCCGCGTCGCTGGACGATCTCAAGCTTCGCGACTACTACACGCCTACGAATTGGCAGGACGTCAGCCGGTACGACTTGGATATGGGCTCCGCCAGCCCGGTCTGGCTCGCCCACCGAAACTATAACCTGCTCGTGGCCGCCGGCAAGGAGGCCGTGGTCTATCTGATGGACGCGGACCTACTAGGGGACAAGGATCACCAGACGCCTCTATTCACTGTCCATCTGGCGAACGACGAAAAGGCCTTTCAAGGAAAGGGAGTTTGGGGCGGATTTTCAGCCTGGAGGGACTTGCAAGACGAGACCTGGGTTTACGTTCCGATCTGGGGACCAGTGTCGAAGGATGCTCCCAGCTTTCCGCAGACCAATGAGCCTGCCCCGCACGGTTGCGTCATGGCGTTCAAAGTTGGTCTTGACCCTTCTTCCAAAAAACCCGTCCTCGAACCGGCCTGGATCTCGGGAGACCTGAACCTACCGGAACCGGTGGTCATCGCCAACGGTGTGGTTTATGCCCTCGCGACGGGCGAGAATCCGATGCAAACGGTGCAGAGCGGAGTAATTGTCAACAGCCCCCACCTTACCCTGCTCACCGACGCGCAAAGAAGGCTGAACACCAAGAACGCCGTGCTGTATGCCCTCGACGCGAAAACGGGTAAGACGCTTTACTCCAGCGGCGACGCCATATCGACCTGGACCCACTTCAGCGGTCTGGCCGTGGCCGATGGACGCATCTATGCCGTCGATCACGATTCCCGGCTCTATTGCTTTGGGCTCAAGGAGAAACCGTAGCCGGGGGCAAGTTGGATTAGAGAGCGGGCCACAGCGACTCCCAAATCTTGAACTCATGGTGATAACCCGCCTGCTCGGCGCGGGTCAGCTTGCGGCCGGAGGCCACGTCCAGGACATCCTGAAAGATTTCGTGGCCGACTTCATCCCTGGTCTTTCGCTTCTCGAGAATGGCCCCGGCGTCGATGTCGATGTCACCGTTCATGCGTGCCAAGGGCGAATTCGAGCCCACCTTAATCACCGGACCCAGGGCGCAACCGATGCCTGTTCCGCGGCCCGTGGTGAAGACCGCGATCTGGGCGCCGCTCAGAAAGAGCGCCGGCGTGGAGATTTGGTCATATCCCGGCGTGTACAACACGTAGAGCCCTTTACGGTCGCCCAGCCATTCTCCGTACTCGATCAGATCCTCAACCAGGGAGGTGCCTCCCTTGGCTTTCACCCCGCTCGACTTCAGGTAGATGTTGTAGATTCCGCCTTTGACGTTTCCGGGAGAGGGGTTATCCCGAAAGTCGTCGAACTCCTTGCCGAATGAGCGCACGTACTTTTCGTAGCGCTTGAGCGCCTCCATCAGCTTCTTGCCCACCTCCCGCGTCCTGGCGCGCCGGGCGAGGTCGATCATGGCCGCGCCCTGCAGTTCGGGAATTTCCGGCAGAAACACCGCCGCATCGGCCCTCACAAACATGTCGGCGGCTACGCCTACGGCGGGATTGGCGGTTACGCCCGACCATCGGTCCGAACCGCCGCACTTGGTGCCCACAATCAGGTGCGAGATGGACACCGGTTCTCTTTTGGACTGATTGGCCAAGCCGAGCTGCTTTTCCACCAGCTCCAGACCGCGCTGCACCGTGCGCTGGCTGCCCCCGCTATGCTGGATCACGAGGTTCAGCACGCGCTGGTTGTAAGCGGGCACGGTGGCCTGAAAGACGGGCGCGGAGCACTCTACGCAGGTCTTCCCGCAACCGAGGTCAATGTAGATTGCCGATCCCAGGTTCGGATGGCGCAGGGTGTTCGCCAGTAGGCGATTCAACAAGTCCACGGCGAGGCCGTCCGGCATGCCGCAGCCGGATTCGTGCGAGATGGGAACAACACCATCCACATTGGGAAACTTCGCACGCGAATAGATTTCGCGCATGGCCCGGTTGGCGATCTCGTGGGCTTCGGTGGAAGAGCACATCCCCGAAGTCACAATCCCGACATAATTCCGTGTGCCCACGGTGCCGTCAGGCCGGACGTAGCCGTCGAACATCATTCCGGCAAGCGCAGGATCAATGGGTGTCGGTGCGGGATTATTCTTGTATCGGACGAGGAGGCGGGGCAGCCGGTCTTCGAGGTTGGTGGTGTCGATGGGCTCGCCAGCCTCCACGTCTCGCGACGCAATACCAATGGGATCGCCCAAGGTAATATAGGGTTTGCCCTTTTCGATCTTCCGGGTGGCGAAGCTCTGGCCGCGCAGGGTCCGGCCCGAAATCACCAGGACTTGGTCACCGTGCTGCAGCTCCGTGCCCTGTTCCAGGAAGTCGGCCGTCACCACTGCCAGGTTGTCGTGCTCGGGCCTGATGACAATGGCCACGTTCTCTAGATTTACCGCCATTGGGGGCTCCTCCGGGTAGCTCGTCTTAACACTTCTCAGAGAGCATGATACCAACTCCCGACGAACTCCCAAAACGGGGTCGAAGAATTTGCTAGAATCACCTTGCAACAAAGCAGTATCGTTCGCCCGGAAGACCGAGCGGCGCGGCGAGGTGGATCATGAAAACTGTCCAGCTTTCGATCGGCAGTTGGGCTTATTGCTTTGGGCCTTACCAGGCGAATCCTGTCCCTTTCGACACGGTGATCGAAAAGCTCGGCCGGCTCGGCTTTGACGGCGTTGAGCTGGGTGGTTTTGCGCCGCACCCCGGCCCGGCGTCGTGCGATTCGCCCGCCAAGCGTGCCGAGCTTAAGCGGAAGGTGGCGGATCATGGCCTGAAGTTTTCCGGTTTGGCGGCGGACCTTTGGTCTTATCCGATCATCCCGGTGGACGATAATTCCAAATGGATGGCGGCGTTTGAAAGCAACCTCCAGTTCGCGAATGACCTGGGCATCGACTGCATTCGCGTCGATTCGGTCAGCCCGCCGGACATCTTCGAAAGGGAGGGACTCGAACCCCGGCTCGGCTGGGAGCGCGTGGTGAACACCTTCCGCACGGCTGCGCAAAAGGCTGCGGAGCGCGGCGTCCGCGTGGTATGGGAGTTCGAGCCCGGGTTTGCTTTCAACAAGCCATCGGAGATCATTCGCTTGGCCGACGACTTGGGACACAAGAACTTCAGCATTCTCTTCGACACCTGCCATGCCCATATCTGTGCGGCCGTGGGAGCGCGCCAGCCGGGTGAGAAGGAGACGCTGCCGGGCGGGGCGCTGGAGCTGCTCACTCGACTGACAGGGAAAATCGGCCATATCCACCTCATCGATTCCGACGGCACCCTGCATCACAACGAAACCAGTACCCACGCGCCCTTCGGTCAGGGCGACCTCGACTTTGACCGTTTGATTCCGCAAGTCCTGCGTTCTGGCTGCCCATCGAACTGGTGGACCATCGACCTCTGCTTCTGGCCCAACGCCTGGGAGGTAACCGCGGACGCGAAAACGTACCTCGAAGGCATGGCGCGCAAGTACGCCGGTCAGGCCGCCGGCTAAGATTGAGTACCCGGATTCCGGGCATCGCGGCTTCGTGGTGCGCCGCGGACGCTGAATGCCTTACGGAGGAACAGCTCGTGGCAAACCCCATCAACATCGGAATGATCGGCTACGGCTTCATGGGCCGAGCGCATTCCAACGCCTACCACCGCGTGAATCAGTTCTTCGACGTCGATTACCAGCCGGTTCTGAAAGCCCTGGCGGCGCGCTCACGCGAGAATGCCGAGGCCTTCGCCAGCCGCTGGGGATGGGAACACGTGGAAACCGACTGGCGCAGACTAGTGGAATCGTCCGAAATCGACGCCATCGATATCTGCTCCCCCAACAACACGCACTATGAGATCGCAATGGCGGCCGCCGCTGCCGGCAAGATGATCCTCTGCGAGAAGCCGCTCGCCATGGATTTGAGGGAGGCGCGAGAGATGACGCTGGCCGTGGAGAAATCGGGCCAACCGAACATGGTCTGGTTCAATTACCGCCGCGTACCGGCCATTGCGCTCGCCCGGCAGATCATCGAGGAAGGGCGTCTGGGGAAGGTATTTCATTACCGTGCTACGTACCTGCAGGACTGGACCATCTCTGCCAAAGTTCCAGTCGGCGGCGCCGCGACCTGGCGCCTGGACAAAGAAATTGCCGGCGCCGGGGTCTCGGGCGACCTTTCCACTCACAACATTGACACGGCCCTTTGGCTGAACGGACCTGTGGCTAGCGTCTGCGGTATGACGGAAATTTTCATCCGGGACCGGCTGCGGCCGGACGGCCGTCCGGCCAGAGTGGAGTTGGACGACGTCTGCACCTTCCTGGTGCGTTTCTCTAACGAGTCGAACGGTACCTTCGAGGCCACTCGTTACGCGCGCGGCCGGAAGAACAAGAACAGTTTTGAGGTGAACGGCGAGAAGGGTTCCCTTTACTTTGATCTGGAAGATATGCACCAGCTTCAGTACTTCAGCCATGACGATGCTTCGCACCTGCAGGGTTGGCGAACCATTCTTGTGACCGGGGCTGAGCACCCTTACATGGCGAACTGGTGGGTGCCAGGCTGCGTGATCGGCTACGAGCACACCTTCGTCAACGCTCTGGCGGATTTCCTCCGCTGCCTGAAGAAAGGCGAGCGAGTGCGCCCGGACTTTCGCGATGCGCTTGAAACGCAAGCTGTAGCGGAAGCCGTTCTGGAAAGTGCGCGTCTCCAAAAATGGGTGAGCCTCGCGACCGAAAAAGTGGCTGTTGGTACGGGAGATCAGCCTTCTTGACGCGCGACCCTGCGCCACTCGCTCTGTCTCACTCGGGAATCCCCTTAAGACCCTGGTCTGACTTCACGATGACAACCTTATAATGGGAACTTGCGGTTCTGGGCACAGCTCTTCATCGTAAGTCATCGGCGAGGACTGCCCGATTGCATCCAAGAGATGAAATGGCACAGGCACGGCCAGCGCCGCCGACGGAATCGCCCGGGCCACGACCACGTCCGGAATCCCCGGCCTCTCCAGCCCTAGTTCAACGCATTCTCGCCTTAGCGGGCGCTTCGGACTCGCAATCACGACAAGCAAGTTTGATTCGATTGATCCAGTGGATCCAGCGGATGGACCGCCGAAGCCCGAACCGCGCTGGACTGGCGAGCCTGTTGGACTATCTGGAGGCGGACGAACAGGCTCGGACCCGGCTACAGGCAGCGTTCGCCCAGCTGCTCAAAGAAACTCGATTGCTCTCACTGCTGGCCGAGACCGGAATCCCATCCGATCACGGGCTAACCGCCGAGCTTGCCCGCCGCCTTGTCGCCAAGTTCCTGCCCCCGGTTCGCCCGGACTCCGACTTCTCAAGGTCACTCATCAGCCTCTACTCGTCTAACCGTGATGCGCGCCGATTCACCGAGATTCCACCGGATTTGTTTGCGCGCCTGACCGCGGCCCTCTTCCCGCCCGATTCCGGCCTTCTCTGGAGCGAGCAGCAGTCGAGTTTGCGGGAGGCGCTACGGCTGCTGGCGACTCGCATCAGTTGGCTCGGGTTGAAACCGGAAATGCGCGACCGCAGCCTGGCGGCGGGCATTTCTGATTCGCCCTTCTACGAGCTTTTGCGCCGTACGGAGGATATTCTCAAACCCAAGGTCGACGAGGCGCGGGTTCACGTTTCGTCCTGGCAGGACGTGGTGAACCGTTGCCGGAACGAGATGGGCACCGTTCAGCGCCACATGGAGTCGGCGGGCGTCAGCGTCGAACTTGTCTTCGACATGAATAAGATCGAGGCTTGCCTCGACCGCATGCAGGCCCTGGTCGCTGTGCTTTGTCCCGCCACTCCGGCGGAGGGATTGCAGGACACGCGGCATCTCCTGGAACTCCTGATGACAGGATGGCAGTCCGACCGCAGTCTGGCGGCGCTCCTCCGCGAAAATCTCGACTTGATCGCCCGCAAGGCAGTAGAGCGCACCGGCCAAAGCGGCGAGCATTACATCGCCCATGACCGGTCGGAGTACTGGCGGATGTGGCGCGGAGCCATCGGCGGTGGACTGTTGACCGTTTTTACCGCCGCCATCAAGATGCGGGTTGTGGAAGCCCACCTGCCACCCTTTGTGGAGGGGTTCGCCAGCGGGACCAACTACGCCGTCAGCTTCGTTCTGTTACAGATCCTCGGTTTCGTCCTCGCCACCAAGCAACCGGCGGCAACAGCCGCAACTTTTGCGGGTATCATTCGCGATAGCCGTGGAATCGAGCGGTCCCACAAGATTGCCGATTTTGTGTCTCACATCACGAGCACGCAATTGGCCGCCGCGATGGGAAATGTCTTGGCGGTAGGCGCCGGAGCGGTATTGTTCGAGCGTTTGTGGGTTGTGTTCTTCGCCCATTCCTATCTGCAAGTGGAAAGCGCTACTTACGTGTATCATTCGCTTCATCCGTTCCAATCGAATACTGCATTCTACGCCGTCATCACGGGCATCATTCTGTGGATGGCCGCCCTCGCCGGAGGATGGTGCGAGAACTTTGCCACGTTCTACCGCATTCCCGAGGCGGTGGCTCAGCACCCACTCGGTTTGCGCGTCGGCTCGCGCTGGATGCCGAAGGTTGGCCGCATTCTTGAGCGCAACCTCGGAGGTTGGTCCACCAGCATCGTACTGGGCTATCTTCTTGGCTTTACTCCGGTTCTGGGCCAATTCTTCGGCCTCCCGCTGGATGTCCGGCACGTCACGCTGTCGTCCGGAACCTTGGCCCTGGCGGCCGCCAGGTTTGGCACGGAAAGCCTCGGCCGGACGTGGTTTTATCAGGCCCTGGAGGGAATTGGCTTGGTGTTTGTCCTCAACCTGACGGTCAGTTTCACCATCGCCGGCATGGTCGCACTGCGCGCCTACGGCGTCAGCCTGGCAGAACAGTTCGCCATCCTTCGCTTTCTCTGTTGGGAAGCAGTCAAGTCGCCTCTACGATTCGTACTGCCTCCCAGTGCTCCGCCTTCAGCCAAAATGGATTGACGTGGCGCCGACTGAAACCGAGGCGCTCTTTCTAACCGCCGCTGTTTGTTGCTGGAGACTCTTTGTCATGCTGATCCGATAGACACGCCTCCTTGACTTTCAACTAGTCATAGATTAGTTTGAAGGCATGGAATCCGTCGGACTGTTTGAAGCCAAAACGCATCTTTCCGCCTTGGTTGAGCGGGTGGCCCGCGGTGAGGAGATTGCCATCACGAAGCACGGACATCCGGTAGCGCGTCTGGTGCCGATGGGGCCCCGCGGCAAGAAGGACCCCAAGCAAGTAGCGGAAGCTATTCGCGCCTTGCGCAAGGGTATCAAGCTCGAAGGCGTCACCGTCGCAGAACTCATCAAACAGGGGCGTCGCTTTTGACCTGCTTTGTCCTGGACGCTTCCGTTGCGCTCTGCTGGTGCTTCGAAAACCAGGCGACACCCTACACCGAGGCCATCTTTCAGATGATGGCGGATGGGTCCGAGGCACGTGTTCCCTTCATTTGGCCGCTCGAAATGGCCAATGCTCTCGCCCTCGGCGAACGCCGGAAAGCCCTCACCGTCGCGCAGACCACGACCTTCCTGCGCGAGCTGCAGCAAGGGCCGATCGAAGTGGATTCCGCCGGTCTTGGTCGAGCTTTCCATCAGATTCTCGCCGCCGCCCGAACTCACAAACTTTCGGCCTATAACGCCGCCTATCTGGAGCTGGCGCTGCGGGAGGGGCTGCCCATCGCGACCCTGGACAAGGACTTGAGAACTGCTGCCAGAACGGCAGGCGTCGGAATCGCCCGCACAGGCCCGGCCCTTGCTTGAAAAGTGGCTGGCTTACAGAGACCCTGTCGCGATTCTGAGTCCCCAGGCGTCCAGCCATGACCCCGCGTCGACGTATCAAGGGACAGGAACGAGGAGAGCCTTGCCGGCGACGGTAGTGAGGCCGTCGAGAGTGTCCATGAAGGCCGAAGAAAGCGGCGGGAACTCGCGCAGGTGCCAAAGGAGCTCGGCATTGCGCCACGCGGCTTCGCGGGCGGCGCTGACGCTCCAGGCCGCGATGGTATCGTCCAGATGGGAGACCGGCGGAAGCGGGTCCCCGGGCAAACGGACGTGCAGGGTCTGCTTGGCGGACTCAATCAGGCCGTCGAGAGTAGTATTGAGCGCGGTGTAGTCGTCGTAGTGGGCGTCGCGTTGCGGGCTGCTGCCGGTGGCCTGGCAGGTGGCGTCGATAGCCTGCGGCAGGTCGTGATTGATGTGGGCGTTGATGCCGGCCAAAGCGAACTGAATGCGGGCGATGGCGGCCTGGGCCCGAAGCTCGAACAGGGCCTGCCAGCAGCCGGGGGTGGGCTGGCCGGAGAGTGACGATTCGAGAGCTCCCAAGTAGAGGCGCGCAAACTGCACATCGAGTTCGGCGAGCCAGGCCGGATCGGTAAACCCTCCGGACGAAACCCGCGTCTCCACCGCCTGGGTCACCTGCAGGTACAGCCAGTTGAACCATTTGAGGCCGTCACTATCGACGCATTGGGCGTCGATGGACCGCATCGTTTGGAGCACGTCGGCGATCGATTGGGGGGTTGTCCCGGCAAGGGCGAGCAGAACTGAGTCGTAAGGGAACATGCGGCTTATTATTATATAGCGGCAAGAAGATCGGCCTGACGTCCAAGTCTGCCTCACTGGCGGGGTGGCGAGCCGCCACTTGTCGAGAATCGCAGAACTTCGTTCTGCACCAACCCCGCTGAGCCTTTTGGGGGTGAGGTCCGCATTTTTCCTGTATCGCTGTCAGGTTCCAGTAAGGTAAGGACTCTGGCCTTTACAAATCGTGGTTTCGCACACGGGTGAAGTCTGGCGTTCCGCTCTTGACCTAATCTTGACCAACTCTTGACTTGAGTATCTGACTCCGGCGCGTCATCGTGACTCTGAACGCCGAGGCGCTCGGGCGCTGTGAAGTGCTGGCCGACCGCCCTGAGCCCCCTGCCGCTTACCGGGGGATGGGTCAGGTCGCGGCCCTTTCGGGCCTGAAAGATCTCGAAGCTCAAGCAGCGGGCTAAGGCCCCGGCTGCGAAGAAAGGCAAGGGCCAAGAATGGGACCAAGTTGGCAGCCAGCGCGGAAACGCGCCGAGGGCCCATGGGAGGGAATGAGCCGGGAGATGGCCGCGAGGTCCTCTTCAAGGCCCCCCCCTCCCCCCGGTCAAAAAATTGCAAAAACGAACCCGAGAAGCTGTTTAGAATCAACAAAACGACGCAAAAACGAACCTAGAACGAACCTAAACGAACCGAACAAACCTAAACGAACCCGAGCTTTGACGACGGCTGGTGAAGTAAATCGTTTAGAATCAGTAAGGCCTC
>DATDGR010000230.1:0-3776 GCA_036521995.1 Terriglobia bacterium
GAGCGCGCCCGGCTGGAAGCTCACGCCGATGGTGGTCGGTCCCCAGAGATCCGCCACCGAAAGGCTGCTGGTGTAGTCGCCGAGCACGTCGTGATCGTCGCCGATGATGTCCCAGCGCAGCCCGTAGTTGGCGGTCAGACTGTTCGACAGGCGCCAGCGATCCTGGAAGAAGAATCCCTCGGACGTTTGGCTTTCGTCCAGGTTGTATTGGCCGAAGGGTTGATACTGCTTGGTGGCGAAGTCCAGCGGACGGGTTGTGCTGACCGACGAGATCCTTCCCGCGAGCGTGGCGTAGAGCGCTTCGGCATTGCTGAGCGGGGTGGTGCCGGCGCTGCCCAGGGCCGAGGTGAACACCGAGGCGATGGGGTCTACGCTGGCCACGCCGAAGGAGTATCGCGGATACCCGCTGGGGCTGTTCCAGTAGTGGTCCTGCTCGCGCCACCAAGTGCCACCCATGGTAAAGGAATGCGAACCCTTCTGCCAGAGGACGGTGTCGTTGGCGCTGAGCAGGGGATAGAACGAGGAAACCGGCAGTTGCAAAGGCGTAATCGATGTGCCGTAGGGCCAGCTTTGCGTGTAGAGCTGGGTCAGATCGAATTGACGCTGTTCCGGGTTGAAGTTGCTGTACTGCCCCGTGTAACCGGCGTGAAACTCGTTCAGCAGGGTGGGGTGGATCTGCCAGTCGTAGGAGAACGAGACGATGCGGTTGAAAGGATCCACCGAACCGGCGTCGCCGGCCGCGATCTTCCCCGGGAAGATGGGCACGTTGCAGTTCACGCAGGTAGTGCTGGTCTGGTTGTACGACAAACTGAACCGCTTGGTTTCGGAAGGGTTGTAGTCGAGCCGCAGCGTGGGATAGTGAATGGTCTGTTTGGCAGCGTTCACATGATTCAGTGTAAAGACATTGGGATCGGTGGTCGGGGTAAGGGTACCCTGGTTCAGCACGCCGTTGATGGCGGAAAACTGCGACGTAATGTTGGGCAGCACGCTCGAGGCGTAGCCCGCCGCGCCCGCGATTTGCAGTACGTTGGCTGTCTGCAAGCCGCCGCCGGCGGTTTTATACGAGAAAATGCCTTGCTGCGCACCGCTGCTGAGCACGGTGGCGCTAGAAACCTTGGAGAGCGGGGCGATCGATTCCGCCAGCGCGGCGTAGAAAAACAGCTTGTTCTTCAGGATCGGGCCGCCCACGCTGCCGCCGAAATCGTTGAGCTTGATGACATTCCGGGGCAGGTGCGAGGCGTTGTTCAGCCACGTGTTGGCATTCAGGTCGGTGTTGCGGAGATCCTCGAACACCCGTCCGTGAAACTGATTGGTGCCGCGCCGGGTCACCAGGCTGATCTGCAAGGCAGATGTGCCGATACCGCCGCTCAAATCCATCTGCGCGGTCTGCACGGTCATTTCCGCGATATTCTCCAGCCGCGGCTGCACCACCACCGTGCCATAGGAGAAGCCGGCGCTCTTGAACCGATTGCTGATTCCCGGAACGCCGTCGAGCGTCGCCCCCACAATCGCGGCTCCCGGCAGATTGTTGTACGTGCCGTTGGTGGGGATGGTGTTATCCTGCGGGCCCTGCGAGAGCGTCGTCTGGCTCACCACGGCGAGCGGCGTGATGTTAAAGCCTGGGGTGGTGAACGCCAGGTTAAACACGTTTCTGCCCTGAATAGGGAGACCGACCACCTGCTTGGTGTCGACCGTCGTCGCCAAAACGTTCGACACCGTCTCGACTAATGGCGTGGCTTCGGCGGCCACTTCCACCGTCTCCGCGGCTCCGCCGACCTTGAGAATCGCCGCGACCTCTGTGGCGCGCGCCGTCTGTACCTGGACCGCGTTGAAGAGTTCGCGCTGAAAACCCTGCGCGGTTACCGACAACTCGTACTGCCCGAATGGCAGGTCGCCGTAGGTGTACGTGCCGGCTTCTCCGGTCACGGCCTTGCGAACCTGGTTGGTGGCCTGGTCGCGCAGTTCGAGAACCGCCTTCGGGACTGACGCGCCGCTTGGGTCGCGAACCGTTACGCTAAGAGTGCCGGCAGTTCCGGATTGAGCCGAGAGCGGCGTGGTGGCCGCGCCGGACAAAAGAATCATGGTGAGAATCGCTGGATGCGCCGCGAGTTTTCGCGCCAGTGCGTGCATGACTGACCTCTCTGAGAAAGTGGGCCTGAGCGGCCTTATCCCCGGACTTCTGCTGAGAAAGAGGCCCGGCTCCGCGAGCCGGATCCGCGTTGACCGGAGTCGCCTGCGGCACCCTGTCCCCTCTCTCGTATGTTATGCACATTATGCAACAATAGTTGCACGACGTTTGCCGGGATCTTATCATCCATCCGAAGGAGTGTCAAGGTCGTTAGTATGTGAGTTGTCCGCTCGAGTTCACACGTGATCTGTCCGCTTTGCCCGAGGCGGGTGATGCTGGGTAGTGGACGAAACCCAGCAGTACTGCGCCGCGGAGATGGAGCGGATGATGAAGGTGCAAGACGTGCTGTTGAAGGCGATGGCCAAGAAGATCACGTGGTGGGCCGCGGCCGAGATCCTTGGGGTCACGGACAGGACTATGCGGCGGTGGAGGGAGCGCCTGGAAGTGGATGGCTATTCCGGCCTAGCCGATCGGCGCAAGGGCAACCCGAGCGCGAAGCGGATCCCCCTGGCGACGGTAGAAAAGGTGCTCGGGCTGTACCAGGAAACGTACTACGACCTGAACATCCGGCACTTCCACGAAAAGCTGCAAGCCGAGCACGATATCCAGCTAAGCTACACCTGGGTGCAGAAAGCGCTGCAAGGAGCGGGTTTGGTGGCCAAGCGGCACAAGCGGGGTCCGCACCGTAGAAGGCGGCCGCGTCAGCCGTTGCCTGGGATGCTGCTGCACATCGACGGCAGCAAGCATCGTTGGCTGAACGACGATCGCTGGTATGACCTGATCGTGATACTGGATGACGCCACCAGCGAGATTTACTACGCGCAACTGGTGGAGGAGGAATCGACGCGAACGGTGATGGCGGGCTTGCGCGAGGTGATCGAAAACCAAGGTTTGTTCTGCGCCTTGTACAGCGACCGGGGGAGCCACTTTTTCGTCACCGTCAAGGAGGGCGAGAAGGTGGATAAGCACCGTCTGACACAGGTTGGACGGGCCATGAAGGAGTTGGGCGTGCAGATGATTGCGGCCTACTCGCCCCAGGCGCGGGGTCGGTCGGAGCGCAGCTTTGGGACCTGGCAAGGCCGCTTGCCGCAGGAACTCCGGCTGGCGGGGATCCGCACTGCGGAGGGCGCCAACGCCTTTCTGCGGGAGCGCTATATCGGGGAGTTCAACAGCAGGTTCCAGGTGACCGCGGCAGAAAAAGGCACGGCGTTCCGGCGCACCAGTCGGAGCGACCTGAACTGGATCTTCACGGTACAGACCGAGCGCGTGGTGGAAAAGGACAACACCGTGGCCATCAAGGACCGCTGGTGGCAGATCGACAAAACACGATTCCGCAACAGTTTGGCGGGAAGCACGGTGACGATCCACGAACACCTGGATGGAACGGTCTCGATCCGCTACGGCCCGCACGTCGTAGGACGTTACAGCCACACGGGAGAAAAGCTGACCGGCGCAACTCCCAAAGAGCGCAGTGGAAAAGGCGGGAGCATGGAAGCCGGCGAAAACCAAAAGCCGGTTTCCACCGGCTCCCACACTCCCTTGGAAATCTCGCCAAGAGCGCGAGATTCCCACTTTCCCACAGCGCCGACTACGGCTTCTGTTTTGACCAAAACCAAAGCGAAAGCCAAACCAAAAACCCACAAAGCGG
>DATDGR010000231.1:0-7187 GCA_036521995.1 Terriglobia bacterium
GGTGCATCAGGGAAAAACGCCGTCTTGATGAAAGAGAACGGCGTACCGCTCACAACAGGAAACTCATCGGGATGCGTTGACACCTCATAGTAGTGCGGATTCCGATGAAGGTGGACAGTGATTCCGATTTGATCCCGGTCACTCGTTCCGACGGCATGCCGGTCACGTTCGGAGCGTAGCGACGCTGGCTGAATCATGGTGCGTGAAGTGACCGTGATCGGTCAACTGGAATTCGGTTCTGGCCCCATCTGGGTTGCTCCTCCTCTTGTATAGATCTGCCGCCGGCGCGGTGGACATGTGGGAATCCGGCGTTTTGTTTTTTGCCGGATTTCCAAGCCCGGGTGGAAAGGGTGGGAAACTCGTTTTTGATGGTGGAGTTTTCCACGCTTTCCACGGGGCGTCATTTCCACGGCGCATACTCTCCGCGTTTTCGGAGCGCAGCGACGCCGGTCTTAGTTTTCCTTGCCGGCGCGTTTCTTGCGCATCGACTCTCCTTGCATTTCGATCCGATGGGCATTATGGACCAGCCGGTCCAGGATGCTGTCGGCCAGCGTGGGATCGCCGATCTGGGCGTGCCACTGCGCCACCGGCAGTTGGCTAGTCAAAACTAGGGAGCGAATCTGGTAGCGATCTTCGCAGATCTCGAGAAAGTCGCGGCGTTCCAGATCGCTGAGCGGCGCCATCGCCCAATCATCGACTACCAGCACGTCCACTTTGGCCAGCCGGGCGAAGCGGCTGCGCAAGCTGCCGTCGGCGCGGGCCAGCGCCAGGTCGCGAAAGAGTGGGGTCGCGCGCGTATAGAGGGCCGTGTAGCCGTCGCGGCAGGCCTTCTCGGCCAGAGCGCAACCCAGGAAGCTCTTCCCGATCCCCGTGGGTCCGATCAGAAAGACGTTCTGATGCTGGCCCACCCAGCCCGAGATCTGGGCCAAAGAGCGGACCAGCGCCCGGTCCAAGCCGCGCGAGGAACGAAAGTCAATGTCCTCTACCGAAGCGCGATGGCGCAGTTTAGCGTTGGCCAGACGGCGCGCCAGAGCCCGATTCTGCTTCCAGTTCCACTGCTGGTCCACCAGCAAGGCGAAGCGTTCCTCGAAGCTGAGCTGGGTGATGTCAGGCTGCTCGGCTTGGGCGCGGAAGGCTTCAGCCATGCCCACCAGACGCAAGGCTTGCAGCTTCTCCAAGGTATGTTGATTCAGCATGATCGCTCCTCGGCCGAGGCAGGCCCGACCTGATCGGGGGAATGGGAGAAATCGAAATACGCCGGACCGCGCAGATTGGCATGTTCCACGGGCTGCGGCGGGGGTTGCTTCTCCAGCGCCTGACGGTCGAGCGAACGTTCCAGGATCGACTTCACGCTGGGATAGGAGCAGGCTCCGGTGGCCAGGGCACGCTGGGCGGCGGCTTCCAGGCGCTCGTTCGAATAGCGTTGACCCAGACGCAGGATGCCCAGGCAGGACCGATAGCCCATCTGGGGATGCGGCTTGCTCTCCAGAATGGTCTGGAACAACTGGGCGGTGGAAGGTCCGACCGACTTCGCCCAACTCACCAAGCGCGAGGGCGGCCAGGCCAGATGCTGCTGATGGCTCTTCGGCCGATGCTCCGGATTGGTGGTGGCCTGATAGTTCTGCCTGCTGCGTGGATGCGAAGCCACCCGCTCGCCGCGGTGGAAGATCTCCAAAGTGGTCAGGGTGGACCGGATCTCGACCATCTGCCCGGTGAGCACGTAAGGCACGCTGTAGTAGTGGCGCTCGAACTCGATGTGATAGTCGATGTTGACCCGAGCCGTGGACCACTCGTGAAGCTCGTAGCGCTCGGCAGGCAGGGGTTGCAAAGCAGGCCGGTCGAGTTCCTGAAAGAGGCTGGAACGGCAGCCGGAGCGCTTGCGAAAGGGCCGCTGATTCAGCTTGGTCAGCAACTCGCGGATCGCCCGGTTGAGTTCGGCGAGGCTGAAGAACTTCCGGTGCCGCAGGGCCGCCACAATCCAGCGCTGTACGATCTGTACCCCGGTTTCGACCTTCGCTTTGTCGCGGGGTTTATAGGGCCGTGCCGGCAGCACGCCCACGCCGTAGTGCATGGCCAGTTCATGATAGGTGCGGTTCAGGTCGGGTTCGTAGCGGCAGGCGCGCTTTACGCCGCTGCGGGTGTTGTCCGGGATGACCAGCTTGGGGACCCCGCCCAGGAATTCGAAAGTCCGGATGTGCGAGCCGATCCAATTCTCCAGTTCCTGGCTCTCGGTCGCTTCGGCGTAGGTGTAGTTGCTGGCCCCCAGTACGGCGACGAAGATCGAGGCCGGGCGCTCGGGCCCACCTTGAGGGTCATAGATGAGAATAGTCGCGCCGGCGTAATCGACGAAGAGCTTCTCGCCGGCCGGGTGCTCCTGGCGCAGCACGACGTCCAACCGTTGCCGCCAGCGCTGGTAGAGCTCGCAGAACCGGCTGTAGCCATAGCCGTCAGGATGGGTCTGGCGGTATTCCTCCCAGGCTAACTGCAGCGTCAGTTGGGGATGGCGTTGGAGCTCTTCGTGGAGCTGCGCAAAATCCGGACCGGGCTTGCGGCTTTCATAGGCGCGCCGCGGCACCGGCCCGAACAGAGCCTCTTCCAGCCGGCGGTCATCCCAGCCTTCGGGGAGCGGCCAAGAGACACCCGCCGCTTGGGCACGTTTCAGATACTCATAAACTGTCCCATGTCCGATCGAGCAACTGCGGGCGATCTGCCGCTGCCCCAGCCCCAGCTCGTACCGGAGTCGCAGGACTTCTTTGAGCTTTCGCATGGACAACCTTTTCGTTGGCAATGTGGTCCCTCCACTTTGCAGTGGAGCCGCATTGCCGGCGTCGTTGTCCAGCGTCCTTCGCCCGTCGAGAATCTCTCCGCAACGATCCCGGCAGGGTTCCGGTCACCGGCCAAAAGTGACCGGCTTCAAATCGGAATCCGTGCCCGGCTTCATCCCGGAATCATGACCGGCTTCATTTCGGAATGGTGACCGGGATCATCCCGGAATCGTGGCCGCCCTGCCCCGGAATCCGCACTCTGCGAGAAAGAAGATGCATTTTGTCCTTCGAACAAAACACGCGGTCTTATGCCGCATCCGAGTATTCCCAACAGCAAGGAACCAAATCACGTAGGCCCGGAGGTCGCCCCCGTGCGGTATTCCCGCGCCACCGCGTCCGTGAGCTGCGAGACGCGCAAAGGCTCTCTTGGCGCAGAATCGCCCAGGAACTGGGTTCGAGCATTGGAACTGTCCGAAGGGTCTACCGGAAAGAGAACGGCGACGCTAGGCCATGCCAAAACTCATCTGAGGCCGCCCGATGATCGCGCCAGGGAGAAACGGCTCAGCGGTGCGAGCCATCTCAGGTCGGGCCGGTGCTTGCATGCCGGAGTCGGCGCCGCCACCAGCACACTTCGAGGAACGCCATTACTCCGTCGCTGAAATCGGCGAGCTTTGGAACCTCAGTGGTGATGTCATAAGGAAGCTATTCGAGCATGAGCCGGGCGTGATGGTTAAAGGCGAGCTTGCCCACCGAGGCAAGCGCCGATACACCACCTTGCGGATTCCGCAGTCCGTCGTCGAGCGAGTTCACCGGCGCTTGTGTAATCCGTAAATATCTCGGTTTGGTCTTGACGCGGGTGCGGCGAAAGGAATAGGCTCAGCTCAAGTCGGGACCACCAGTTGCGCTAACAACTGATGGCCCCTGACCATTTCAGCCTGTACAGAGGCCGAAGATGGCTACACCTATCTACGCAAACCCGCCCATTTTTGGCAATCCTCGAAACAGGGAATCGAGGCCGCTTCGTGCTTACGACCTACCGGAGACACACCAAGACGTGTGCCCACCGGACCGATGGAAGGAAGTACCGCCGTTGCCGCTGCCCGATCTGGGTGGACGGCTTCTTGCGTCGCAAGGAAATCCGCAAGAGCCTAGACACTCGAAACTGGGAGACTGCCCAAGCAATCGCCCGCAAAATGGAAGCTGAGGGCGAACACGAGGCGCCCGAGCCGGAGCCACAGCCCGAGCCACAGCCCAAGACGGTGATCGAGGCGTGGACGGAGTTTCTGGAAGATGCTAGGACCGGACGAAAGCTGCGCAAGCCGACGATCTACAAATATGAACTGCTTTCTCGGCAGATGGAACGCTTCGCCCAGGACAACAGGTTACCCTTCCTCCGCGACTTCGATTTGCCCAAGCTCAGAAGATTCCGCGCTTCGTGGCCTAACCAGAATAAGGGTGCGCTCAAGAAGCTGGAATATCTTCGGGCATTCTTCCGGTTCTCGCACGATTCCAACTGGATCGACGAAAACCCGTCCTTGAAGCTCAAGTCGCCAAAGACCGACGACCGACCAACCCTGCCGTTCACGCAGGAGCAGATGGCTGACATCCTCAGTGCGTGCGAGAAGTACGGAAACAGATGCCGAGGCGGAAGGTACCGCAGCGCAGAGAACGTGCGCCGCATTCGTGCCTTTATTCTCTTGCTCCGTCACAGCGGTTTGCGAATCGGTGACGCTGTAACTCTGGAGCGCAGCCGGGTCAGCGGTGACAAGCTGTTTCTATACACGGCCAAGACGGGAACGCCCGTTTACGTCCCGCTGCCTGAGTTCGTCTTGGCCGCGCTCGCCGCCGTGCCGAAGATTGGCGAGAGATACTTCTTTTGGACTGGCGAATCGAAGGTCGACAGCGCCACGGGTGATTGGCAGAGGACGCTTAAAGGCGTGTTCGACAAGGCTGAAATCCCCGACGGCCACGCGCACCGGTTTCGAGACACCTTCGCGGTCGGTCTGCTTCAGGCGGGCATACCAATGGAGCGCGTATCAGTGCTGCTCGGTCACAGCAGCATCAAGGTGACGGAAAAGTATTACTCGCCATGGGTGCGGGCGAGACAGGAGCAGTTAGAAGCGGACGTCCGGCGGAGTTGGGCTACGCCGGAATATGGGACGAGGCCGGTCGCATAAGCGAAGAATTTCAGCGATTCACGGCAGCACCTGAAGGTTCACATTGCTGGTCAGCGTGCCGGTCGGCAATGTCACCTGGACAGGGCCGGTGGTGGCGCCGGTTGGGACGGTGGCCTCGATATAGGTCGAGGACTCCACGGTGAAGCCCGCCGCGACGCCGTTAAATGTGACGCCGGTGGCGGAATCTAGATTGTTTCCCAAAATCTTAACGGTTGTTCCTATCTTGCCGGCCGTCGGCACTGACTTTATAAAGGGTCCGAGCCCGACCGACACGCTGTAGATTGAACCAATACCGGGAGTGGAATAAAAAGTGGTCCCGTAGAAAGTCCCGTTCGTAGCCTGAATGGGGCTTGAAAAAGGTAAGTACCCGCCACTAGAAATGTTGAAGCTGTGCAACGGGGTCAACACGCCCCCGGGCGTTACCTCGAAAACCGAGCCACAGTTGCACTCGCCGCTGCCTCCGTCGACCGCGGCCCCGTAGAAATTGCCGTCGGTGCCTTGAATCAGCCCAAACGGGCCCGAGCCGTCAGTGATACTAAGGTCGGCTAGCGTGGTGAACGCGCCTTGAAGCGTGATCTTGAACACGGTCCCGCAGCCGCCGTGGAAGCAGCCCTGACCGTTCCCTCCCCCGCCTGTTGTTCCGTAGAGATTTCCGTCCGCTGCCTGGATTAAAGTGGGGTCGGGCCCCCGACCTTCTTCGCCGATGCCCGTAAAACTGTGCAGAGTGGTGAGCACGCCCCGAGGAGTGATCCTGAAAACCGTGCCGCAGCCGCTTCCGCAACCGGCACCGGGGCCCCCTTCCTGAGTCGTCCCGTAAAAGTTACCATCGCTCGCCTGAACGAGACCTGCCAACGGGCTGGCGTCGTAACCGTCCGCCGGGCTGAACTTGTAGAGGGTGGTAAACATCCCGGCGGGGGTGATTTTGAAAACAGTGCCGCAGGTGTTGGGGCAAGTGTTGCTGCCGCCTCGTGCCGTAATGCCGTAGAAATTGCCATCCCTGCCTTGAACTAGCCCGCCCGGGCCGTCGCCGTCCGCACAACCCGCTTGCGTGCAGAACAAGTGGAGCGTCGTCAGCACGCCCGCCGGCGTAATCTTGAAGATGGTTCCGCAACCAAGGCCGGAGGAGCAATTGTTGGCTCCCCCCAAAAACGCAGTGCCATAAAAGTTGCCGTCGGTTCCTAGAACCAGCGCCGCCACAGGGTCGTCGCCATCCGGACAGTCGCTCTGGGGGCAAAAGTTGTAAAGAGTGGTCAGCGCGCCCTCGGGTGTAATTTTGAAGACGGTCCCTTGATTGTATGCTCCTCCGCCAACAGTAGTTCCGTAAACGTTGCCGTCCGTGCCTTCGACGAGGGCAGCGGAAGGGTAAGACCCATCTGTGTTGTCGAAGCTAAGGAGTTGCGCACAAATAACTTGAACAGCTACCGCTCAAGTTGTATTCTTCTTGCGTGGAAGGGAAGCAGCTTCGGGCCATCCAAGAGAAATACCGGATCATTTGCCACATCCTCGACGAACGCGGACGTCGCGTTTGGGCAGCGGCCGAGGCAAAGTCGCTGCCTTTCGGCGGCGTTTCCCTGGTCTCGAAGGCTACGGGCATGTCACGCACCACCATTCACGCCGGCTTGGGAGAAGTGGAGACAGGCCGATGGCCAACCGTCGCCGCAGGGCGAAGTCGCAAGCGGGGTGGAGGTCGGAAACCGCTTGTCCATCATCAGCCCGACGTCCTCCAAGCACTGGACGAATTGGTAGAACCCAGCACCCGTGGGGATCCGGAATCACCCCTACGCTGGACATGCAAAAGTACCCGACACTTGGCTGCTGAGTTGCAGCGCCAAGGCTACCACATTGGAGATCGCAAAGTCGCTGACCTTCTGCACCAGATGCGCTACAGCCTGCAAGCCAACGCCAAGACGATTGAAGGGACCCAGCACCCGGATCGCAATGCCCAGTTTGAGTATATCAATGCGCAGGCCCGGACCTTCCTCCGTCAGGGTTTGCCGGTGATTTCCGTCGATACCAAGAAGAAAGAACTCGTGGGCAACTTCAAGAACGCGGGCCGCGAGTGGCACCCTCAGCGCCAGCCGGAAAGAACGCGGGTGCACGACTTTGAAGACAAGGATCTGGGCAAAGTGGTTCCCTACGGGGTTTATGATGTCGGAAAGAACAGCGGCTGGGTCAGCGTCGGCAGGGACCACGACACCTCCGATTTCGCCATCGACAGCATCCTGTCCTGGTGGAAGCACATGGG
>DATDGR010000232.1:0-4807 GCA_036521995.1 Terriglobia bacterium
GTCACCTGCCTTCCGCGCGTCCCCAGGCTAATGGAGCCCGTCGAGTCCACGCCCTTCACGTCGAGGCCTCCCACTCCGACGTAGGCGGTATCGATTGAGAATCCGGCCGCATCCTCGGCTATCTCGACAGCCTTTTTGATAGCCAGGACCGCCGAATCGAAGTCGTTGATGGCGCCCTTGCGCCAGCCGCGGGACTCCGCTACGCCTAGTCCGCCGAGCTGGAGCTTGCCCTTCTCAGCCGGTCGGCACACCACGGCGCAGGTCTTGCTGTCTCCAAGATCGAGAGCAGCCACGTAAATAGGTCTGTGCGCCATGGTACTCGTTCCAGTTTGAAGATCGTGGGTGCGACCCGCCAAGCGGCCCCACTTCAACACGCGAGCTCGGCATGGTTCAGGGAGCCCTCTTTGACCCGGCAGCCATGCTCCCGGGCTCCTTCGGATTCACCACCACCTGACCGCGATACCGAAGGTCCACTGAGTCGATGGCAGAAGCGGCCTTCTCGACCTGCGGCAGCAGCGCCAGAAATGTCTCGAAACGCTCGCCGAAGTCCTTGTCACCGAAGTGAACCAGAATGGTTTGGTGACCCTGAACCAGCAGCGCCTTAAGGTCACCATCGTCCGCGAGGTCCACTTCAGAGATGAGCCATCCGGCGCCATTCGGATGCGCCTTCAATTCTTGCGCGAATTGCCCAAAAAGGGCAAGGCGGGCCTTGCGGTCAGCCAAACTCATGGAGCTGTTGATTCCCGACAATACCGGAAAATCGAACGAACCCTCAGCTGGCTTCTCCAGCAGCACACCGTCGGCGTCCACCAGGTTTAAGCCACCCGGTAAGTTCACGAAGCCGATGGGTTGCCGCTCGGTCACGTCCACCTGGAGACGGTTGGGATAAACCTTACGCAGGCTTGCCGACCGCACCCAAGGGATGGTTTCCACTTGTCGCCGGGCGTCATCCAGGGAAAGCCGAAAGAGATTGGGTTCAGCGCCCGCGCCGAGCGCACTTTCGACCTCCACCAGCGTCACGTAGCGGTTACTGGACAGAATCACGGCATCAGGGCCCGTTAGGGCGAAGTGGCGAGAATGGGTGACGTACCAGGTCAACAGGGCGATCGCGGCGCCGATGGGAAGGATTACCGCCGTGGCCTTGGCAGTCCAGCGAACCAGACGACGCAGTCCCGAGCCAGAGCGCCGCGAGACAACGACCACCCTTTGGCGCCGCCGATAGGCAGACTCCCGCCCCAATTCCGCATCATCCGGTCTTACAGCATCGCGAGGCATTTATTTACAGGTAGTTTACTTGTATATAACCTGGCTCCGGCTCCGGAACCTGGCCTACGAATTCTCATTGACCGGGAGGCTTAATTCACGCAATCTATTGATTCACAATCACATCGTGGCTTTGTTCCCAGACCCCCCTGCCAGCTTCTGTAATTCTATCGGCATTTGGATCCTCATCGGCTTTGACCGGCTTCCACCCTTGCCGTGGTTAGTTCCTCAACCAGTGCCTCGCCCACTTTCCAGACACTGCCGGCACCGATCGTAAGCACCATGTCGCCCGGTCTGAGCCTGCCAACTAAACTCGCCCGCAACCGCCCTTCAGCAGGAGCATACTCGGCGCGATCAAACCCGAGTTCGTGCATCCTTGCCACCAGCCGCTCCGACGTGACTCCCTCAATTGGGGGCTCGCTGGCCGGGTAGATGTCCAGCACGTAGACGCGCTCCGCGCCCTCAAAACAGCGCGCGAAGTCGTCCATCAGGAACTTCGTACGCGTGTAGCGGTGGGGCTGGAAGATAGCCCAGATCCGCTTGGCGCCCCAATCGCGGGCGGCGGTCAGCGTGGCCCGGATCTCCGCCGGATGATGACCGTAGTCGTCCACCACCGTCACCCCGCCCGACTGCGCCTTGATCTGGAATCGGCGGTCCACGCCGCGAAAGCGCTCCAGGCCACGTTTGATCTCATCGGCTCCGAGGTCAAGTTCCACTCCGACCGCCGCTGCTGCTAACGCATTCTGAATGTTGTGCTTCCCGGGAACGCCCAAATGTATTCTCGTCACGTTGCGACCCTTCACCATCAAGTCAAAGTCGGAGCCCGTCGGCCCGACGTCGATCGAAGCCGCCGTCACCTCCGCGCCCGGCTCCACCCCGTAGGTGACCAGACGTCGGTGGAGTTGCGGCCGCACGCTCTGGAAGCAATCGCGCCACGGCGGATCGATACAGGCGATCACGGCGCCGTAGAACGGCACACGGTTCATGAAAGCGGCGAACGCAGACGCAATCTCACTAAGATCACGATAATGTTCAAGATGCTCGCGGTCGATGTTGGTGACCACGGCGATCGAGGGTAGAAGCTGCAGGAAGGAGCGATCGCTTTCGTCGGCCTCGGCCACCATCAGCTCGCCTTTCCCGAGCCGCGCGCTCGACCCAAAGGCATCGAGCCGGCCGCCGATTACGGCCGTCGGGTCGAGTCCGGCCTCTGCTAACATCAATGCAATCATTGACGTGGTGGTGGTCTTGCCATGAGCGCCCGCCACCGCTACGCTGAACTTCAGGCGCATCAACTCCGCTAGCATCTCCGCCCGAGGGATCACCGGAATCGCGAGGCGCCTAGCTTCCATTACCTCAGGGTTGTCCGGCCGCACCGCCGAGGAGATAACAACCACCTGTGCCTCATGAACCCGTCTGGCGGCGTGTCCTTCGCTGAAGCGGGCGCCGAGCCGGGCCAAGCGGTCCGTGACCAGGCTCGACTTCACGTCCGAGCCCGACACCGTGAACCCGAGATTGAGAAGCACCTCGGCGATCCCGCTCATACCGATGCCGCCGATACCCACGAAATGAACCCGCCGAATCTTACCAAGCATTCAATCTTCTCCTTGAGCTCCCGTTCAAGCCTCGGAGACCCGGCCACGACACGGGCCCCGAACTACTCGCGGCAGGCCGGTATAGGTCTCACGGCTTGCACTTCCTACGCCCCTTGCCCAGCTCCTCGACCAAATCCGCGATGCGCGCCGCCGCGTCGGGTCGCGCCAGACTTTGCGCCGCCCGTTCCATGCCGCCCAGCCTGCCCGGCGAGGTTACAAGGTTGTCCAGTTCGTTCACCAGCCGAGCAGGAGTGAGCTCAGCCTGTTCGATCACGCGTGCTGCGCCCGCACGCTCCAGCGCCCGGGCGTTTTCAAGCTGGTGTTGATCGGTGGCGCCGGGGAAGGGAACCAGCACGGCGGCCTTCCCGGCCGCCATCAGTTCGCCCACCGTGCTCGCGCCGGCACGCGAGACCACCAGGTCCGCGCGAGCGAAGGTCGCCGGCATGTCGTCGATGAAGGGGTAGACCTCAGCAGGCACGTTGGCCTTCCGGTAGGCTTCTCTCACCGCTCCTGCTTCATGCTCTCCCGTCTGGTGAATGAATCGCCACGGTCGCGCTTCCAGCAGCGGCAGGCTCTTCACCAGGCAGCGATTGAGCGCGGCCGAGCCCTGGCTGCCTCCGAAAACCAGAACGGTGAACGGTGCACGGTGCTCGCGGGGAGGGATACTGAAAAACGCTCGCCGGACGGGCAGCCCCGTGAAGCGTGTCTTCGCGCCGAAATGACGAGAGGTCTCTTCAAAACCCGTGGCCGCGAGCGTCACCAGCCGCGCCAGCACTCGATTTGTGAAGCCCGGCGAGGCGTTCGGCTCCACGATCACGGTGGGGATGCGCGTGAGAGCGGCCTCGAGCAGCACCGGCCCGGCCACGTACCCGCCCATGCCCAGTACCACATCAGGGCGAAAGGAGCGCAGCGTGCTCGCGGCTTCGAAAAGAGTTCGCGGCAACACGGAGGCGTTCTTCCACCGGCGCCATCCCCGGATTCCCTTCAAACCTGCCGCCGTCAGAGAGCGATAAGAGAAACCTGCGCCTTCGATTAGGCGGGCCTCAAGACCCCGTACGGTGCCGAGAAACTGAAACTGCGCGCCGGAAGCTGTCCGGCGCCGGATGATTTCTTCGGCCACGGCCAGGGCAGGGAAGATGTGGCCTCCGGTGCCGCCGGCCACGACGAGCACGCGCAACGATTCTGCGTTCTTCGAGATCTTCACGCCCTCATGGTCCGCAACCGCGTGCATCAGTGTGTGGCGTAGCGCGGCCCTTCAGGGCTTGGCGCATCAAAACGCGCTCTTTCTTGGCGTGTCGCCAGTTCTGATCCTCACCCGCTCTTACCCGCTTTCTTGAAGGCGCGCTTCTGGTCCGGGCGCCGTGGAAAATGTGCAGGATATCCGTCCCCCTGCGCGTCTTGCGGTAGTAGACGAGATATTTTCCCGCCGGGAAGCACCTCACCCCGGGAGCGAAGTCTTCTGAAGGCTTCCCTGCGTCCGGGTGCTCGCCGAGCACCCAGAACCGTTCCGTAATGCTGTCAATCAGCCGGTCCGCGACCCTCAAGCCCGCCCGCCTCGCCCAGTAGAGAAAGATCTCATCGAGGTCGCGCTGGGCGTCCTTGGAGACGCGATAGCGCATTACCGGCCAGACACTTTCTGGGCAAGCAGTTTGCGGCCCCTGGCCTTTACCTCATACGCCAGTTTTTTCAACCCGTCGCGTCCCTCATAAGCTGCGTACTCACCTCGCTCGCTCGATTCGATGCCGGCCCGGACGCGCTGCCGGATGCCTTGAAGTTGCTCCTCTGTCAGATCAGAGAGAACGTCCTCGGCGGTAGGTCTTGCCAGCCGCACGGCGCGCGCATCGTCATCCTCCATTCGGCGCAAAGCTTCTCGCACCACCTCGCTGGCGTTGTTGTACCGCCCGCCCTTCACCTTCTTGCGGACGTAACCTGCCAGCCGGTCCGTAATCGAC
>DATDGR010000233.1:0-78712 GCA_036521995.1 Terriglobia bacterium
GGAAGTTGTCCCTACATCAAAACTGGCTATGCGTGGAAGCCCAGGGAGACTACCTCGCCCCGAGGCATTTCCGAGTCTCCCCACTTTTGCACTCTTCATCTTGGGCCGTCAATGGCCCGAAAGTGCCAGTTACCAGGCGGAGCATACAAAGCCGGCTTACACCGACTGTCCCTAGCACAAATGAGAAAGGCTGCCTTAGTTTACCGGCAGGAGAATCCCTTCTGAGCGCTCGTAGACGAGAGTCGGCTACCGCGGACGCCCAGGGGCGAATCCGGCCGACCTGATCCGCAACGGCAAGCTGGCGCTAGCCTTTGACTGGATCGTGCTGGACTCCCTGTGTGGCAGCTCTGCGGCGCCTGAACGCCCTGCTAAGGTGACGGGACCTGAACTGTCTGGTAGTTCGAAGGGCCGCTTTCGCCGCTCGAGGAGACGGCCGTTACGTAGTACGAATAAGTCTGAGCGGGCGTCACAGTCCAGTCCTGATAAGTTGTCGTGGGTGCGACCGAGCTTCCGATGATGGCGTAGAGGCCGCCGGATTGTTCCCGATAGACATTGTAGCTCGTGGCGCCGGTGCTCCCGTCCCAGGAAAGGCTGACAACGTGCGCTGTGCCGGACAAACTCTCTGAGCTAGGTGAACCGGTGGCGTTGCTGCTAAGCGACGCCGTTCCGGTGAAGGTTCCGTACGTTGAGGGCGAGAAGTCCGCAGCGAAAGACCGGCTTTGATTCGGATTCAGAGTGAGGGGCAGGCTCGGACCGCTCAGCGTGAACCCCGCGCCGGCCACTCTGTCACTTGAGATTGTGACACTGCCCGTCCCGGTATTCGTGGCCAGGAAGGAAAGGGATGCCGTCGCGCCGATCGCGGTGGGCCCAAAGCTCAAACTGGTTGGCGTTAGGGTGAGGTAGAAACTGGCGCCCGTCACGCCCGTGCCGGTGAGCGAAATGGTGTGCTGGCTTGAACTGCTCATTGTCAGCGTCATACTACCGGTAAAAATGCCCGTCGAAGTGGGCGAAAAGTCGACGGTGAACGACAGGGACTGGCCCGGCTGGATCGTGACCGGGGGCGAGATCCCGGCGACGCTGAAGGGAGCTCCGGTGACGCTCACCTGGGTAATCGTCCAGTTGTGCTTGCCGTAGTTTGTAAGGGTAACGGTTTGGGTGCCGACGCCACCGACCGCGACGTTGCCAAAATTGATACTTCCTTGAAGATTCTCCGGAGTCAGCTCCGCGATTTTGGAGGTCCCTGCTTTTGCGATGGGTGACAGATAATGGGGTCGCTGTGGCGCCGCGCCAAGAATGCACTTTGGCATATCTGCGCCCCACGGCAGGATGAGTGTGCCCAAGAACGTCAAGGCAACGCGAGGAGAAGACTTGAGGAGGGATTTCCAATTCTGTGACAGGGAAAGGCTCTGGCCGTTGCAGTTTGCCGGCGTCACGGGAGCTCCTTATCTGCCCCAATAAGGTGGCCCTTACCACCTCCAAGGGACCGCAGAGTTTCAAGGCCGCGCGAACGCCCGGTCAGAACCAGGCTCGCGGCGAGTCAAGCGTGAAGTTCTCCTACGCCCTGCAAGGCAGAGCTACCTCCCCCTTCGCTTGCGGTTTTCCTTGCTACTCCCAGATTCGGAGGCGCGCGCCCACGGCTTACAGCGCCAAGGCGACGTGTGTACGAAAGTTATGTCGGGCCGTGCTCGCTTCGTTCGGGCTTGGAGCCCCTGTGGTATTGCTGTTAAGCCCTTTCGGGCCGGTCAGTACGACTGCTCAAGGAAGATACGATAATGGTAGAGACAACTGAAGAGGGTTTCCCGTAGCGGCCAAAAGCTCATCGTGCCTCGGGTAGGTAAGCTCTCACAGATTCGAGAATGCTCATGTGCCTCACGAACCCAGCCATACGGTGACTTCCGGCCGAACCCACCCCCCGTGGAGACGACGAATTTACCTGAGAGAAAAGCTGGCTGTCAAGTAAACTTTTTTGTACGTTTTTTTCGTTCGCGGCCTCGATGGACCCTACTGCCGTGACCGTGCTGGCGTTGAACGGGCGGCCCAGCTTTCGTCAGCAGGCCTCGTCAAGGCCGAGATCTGTTATCTTCTCTATTGCGTTTCGGCCACCCTGATCCCCGGACACTTCCGTGCCGCAGGACACCGCGTCTCGTGGTGTCCGACCACCCAGGGCTGTGTCAACGCCCGTCACTCTTCTGCCGATGAGGTGAATATGGAGTATTGCAAGACCGAATTTGAGCTCCAACGCGACCTGGAGAAGCGGCTGGCTCGCCGCCGGGCCGCTGAAGCTTCCCTCCATGAAGGCAGACGGAAGAACGCCCACCAGGACTCGCTTCTGCTGCGCGACCACGTGGCAGCGCCGATCCTGCGCGCCGCGCTGCGGATCACAGGCCTCTACTCGCGGGGAGTCCGGAATGCTCTCGACCCGGCGGTGCGCCACATCCGGCTCGAATTTGCTGACGTCCCGGAAAGCTTCGACGGTTTCCGGGTCCTGCACCTCGCCGATCTGCATATCGACGGCATGGACGGCCTCGCCGAGATCGTCGCGGAGCGCGTGGCCGGCCTTGGTGCCGACCTCTGCGTCATGACGGGTGACTACCGCTTCGCGGTGGACGGGCCCTGCGACGAAATCTACCCCCGCCTGCAGACCATTCTTTCCAGCATCGACACCCGCCACGGCGTTCTGGCCATTCTCGGCAATCACGACGCCTCCGAGATCGCCGTGGAGCTGGAGAACCTCGGGGTGCGCATGCTGATCAACGAAGCCTTCGAAATCAGCCGAGGCGGCGCCAGCCTGTGGCTTCTCGGGGTGGATGACCCGCACCGTTACGGTTGCGACGAGCTGGACGCGGCTTGCGCGCCCGCGCCCGCCGGGGCCTTCAAGATTCTTCTCGCCCACTCACCGGAGATGTTCGCTCAGGCGGCCGAGGCCGGCGTTGATCTTTACCTCTGCGGACATACGCACGCCGGACAGATCCGCTTGCCCGGCATCGGAGCGCCCTTGATGAACGCCGCTTGCCCCAGAACCTACACCCACGGCCGCTGGCAACATGGCGCCATGCAGGGCTACACCAGCGCCGGAGCCGGTTGTTCGCTCCTGCCGGTCCGTTACAATTGTCCTCCCGAGATCGCCTTGATCGAGATCGTGAAAAGGTAAGTCGACCGCGGTCAAAACTGCGGCATTGTGCATTCGTCCCAAGAGCTGGTAACCCGTAGCGACGACACGGTTTGTGTGCCGTGGGCGTTTCGTCCCGTGAACCAAAAGAACCACGACACTGAGAAGCGTGTCGTGGCTACCATCTCTGGTTGCGATTGAATCGGCCGCGAAGACAGGCCCAGGGCGACAAGCGCGTTCGCCGTGGCTACCACCGCCGTTGCCTACCGATTATGGCCTTACCTGAAAGGGCGCGTTGCCCGACAGCGTGCCGCTGGGCGTTACTACCTGAACCGTGCCGCTCGTGGCGCCAGCGGGTACGGTGGTCGAGATTAAGGAACTCGAAAGCACATTGAAAACTGCCGCCGTGCCGTTGAAGCTCACGCTGGTCGCGCCTGTCAGATTAGTCCCCTCAATGTTCACAACCGCTCCAACGTCGCCGGAGGTAGGCCGAGTTTCCACAAACGGGCCCAGACCCACCGACAACCTGAAGACAATACCCCAGTTGTAGGCGCCACCCTGAAACGTTGTCCCGTATAAGGCGCCATTGGTGTCCTGGACCAGCGCCGCTTGGGGGGTGACCCCGTCCGGGCACCCGCTTTGAGCACAAAAGCTGTGAAGTGTCGTCAGCGCGCCGCTTGCGGTGATTTTGAAGACCGTCCCACCGCTCCCACCAGTCGTTGTCCCGTAGAAGTTCCCGTCGGTGGCCTGGATCAGCGCCGCTTGCGGGTACGCACCGTCCGTGCAGCCGCTTTGCGAGCAAAAGCTGTACAGTGTGGTCAGGGCGCCACCTGAGGTGATCTTGAAGACGGTGCCAGTGCCGGTGCCGTTGGCCCCTCCCGAGAACGTTGTACCGTAGAAGTTATCGTCGGTAGCTTGCACCAACGGGGCGAAGGGGTAGGACCCGTCCGCGCAACCGCTCTGCGAGCAAAAGCTGTAAAGGGTTGTCAGCGCGCCGCTCGGCGTCATCTTGAAGATGGTCCCAGCGCTGTTGGTCCCACCCTGGTACGCCGTCCCGTAAAAGTTCCCATCGGCGGCCTGGACCAGCCCCGCGTTGGGGTATGCGCCGTCAGTACAACCACTTTGCGAACAAAAGGTGTGGAGCGTGGTCAGGATGCCGCTCGGGGTGATTTTGAAAATCGTGCCATCGCCGTTGGCGCCGCCGGCGATCGTGGTCCCATAGAGGTCCCCATTGCTGGTCAAAACCAGCGCGGATTGGGGGCGTTCGCCGTCTGCGCAATCACTTTCGGAGCAAGAGCTATAAAGAGTCGTCAGCGTCGCCCGCGCGCCACTCAGCGTGTACGTGATCTTGAAGACCGTGCCTTCGCCGTAAGCTCCCCCCCTGAGACGTTGTCCCGTATAGGGTCCCGTCAGTGCTCTGGACTAGCCCGGCGCCGGGGTACTCGCCGTCGGTGCAGCCGCTCTTCGAGCAAAAGTTGTAAGCCGTCGTTAGCGTACCGCTCGGGGTGATTTGGAACACCGTTCCGCCCACGTGAGGCCCGCCCTCGAGAGTTGTCCCAAACAAATCCCCAGCGATGGAGCGAGGCGGAGGCGAAGCCTGGAAAAGAGCCGCGGCGGGCTCGGCACCGTCCGTGTAGTCGAAGCTGTGCAGTATAGTGAAAATCTGCGCCTGGGCCGGTACGGCGGACGCCGCCAGCATCATCAAGATCGCGAAAACCGCCAATACCGCCCATCCCCTATTCCTCGCCTGCTTGCCATCAAATCCCCCTTCAATTTCGTGGCGGCGATTATGGACCGGTTTGAGCCAGGAAGGTAAGTTCCATAACCTGATGATACGGCATCAGTAAGCCGGCTCAGGTTCGTTTTGGGTTCGTTTCGGGTTCGTTTTTTCGGCATCCCGAGGGCCTCACTGATTCTAAATGACTTACTGCGCAGGCCATCGTCAAAGCTCGGGTTCGTTTAGGTTCGTTCTAGGTTCGTTTTTGCGCCGTTTTATTGATTCTAAACAGCTTCTCGGGTTCGTTTTTGCAATTTTTTGACCGGGGGGGGTCCCCTCAAGACCCCTTATGGGAACCTATCTGGCCCGGCTCGATCTACCGTTCCTTCAATCACCATCCGTGTGCCCTCATTGGGCTCGGGAGCCCTCAGTCCAACAATCTCGGCAATCCGGTTGTAAACCGCCAGTGCGTCCATGGGCTGGCCGGAGGCGAGCGCAGCCTGGGCGGCTTTGGTGGCCTCCGCCACCTCGCGCAGCCTCCCCTCCCGCTCCTCGAGGTCCAGGATGACGTGGCGGCTCCCGGCCTCGGCACCGACCTTCGGGTTCTGCTCGCGAACGGATTGATAGCGCTGGCGCTCCTCGTCCAAAGTCATCTCGGCTTCCTGGTTGTGGGGCTCCGGCTGCAGGTGCGAAAGCCCGGCGAGCAGGAGGGCCTGAAGCATCTCGCCGGCTTCGGAGCCGGGGTCGTCCCGCGCGTCCCGGATCAGTTCATCCCTCTTCTGCCGCAGCGTCTTCAAAGGCTCCATGGCTTCGTCACCCCCGTCCGGCGATGGTTCGATCACCCCGGGACGGCCAGGGAGAGCCGTCAGGCGCCGGCCTCCCGGACAGGCGGACCATCGAAGAATCGATCTAGCCGAGTTAGCATGACCAGCCTAGCACTGGAGCAGAGCCTAGTCAAGCGGGATATTTTGAACGACAGGCTTGATTATACGGGAGACTAAGCTAGTTGTTGTAGCCTACACTAGAATCAATTATGATCTATCACTAGCAGAATGTGATAGATATGACTGGTACGGGTCGCGCAAATTGACTCCTGGGAAGGGTCTGCGGTGAAAAAACTGGGTCTATCTCGCACAAACCGGGGAGGTTACGTGGCGGTGCGGGGTGGCGCGGCAGGCCGACCCAGGGCTCGCGGACCGGGCTCGCGAAGGGCGCTTGACACCCCCGCCAACTGTGGCCTACCATCAACGCAGAGATGAACGTGGATCGCAGCCGCGACGCTCGGGGGGGCAGGCTGGACCGGCACCCCGTTGCCAGACCATTTTCCGTTGGCCTCCGTTGGAAAAGCCGTCGACCGGGTCACACGGCTTTATGGGTGTCACTCCTCGCGGGCGTCGCGTTCATGACGGCTCTCACCTCATTTAGCGTTCGCGCCCAGCAGGATGATCACAAGCGCAAGGTCCCGGTGATCGACAAGCTCTCGTCGAACACCGATCGGGAGGCATTCAGCGGTCTAGTGCAGTCTCTAGATCTCAAGGACTCCTTGCTGGTGGTGCACAACACCCGCGACGACACCGACGAATACTTTCCCTTCAAGAAGACCGTGTCCGTGGCCACGGCCACCGGCAAGTACCTGACGCTCGACGGCGTGAAACCGGGGCAGAGTGTGTTGGTGTATTACGATCAAAAGGGCAACAAGCGCACGGTGAAGGAGATTGTGGTCCTCGAAAATGCCCCTCCCGCGAAGCCTGCTGCGGCCGAACCTGCTGCGCCCGACAAAGACAAGCCCCCGCCCCCATCCTAAGTTCATTCGATGCCAGTCACCCATGGGCGCAGATCGGCGCGAGTCTCATGAAAATCGGCATCACCTGTTATCCTACTTACGGCGGCAGCGGAGTGGTGGCAACCGAACTCGGCCTGGAGCTGGCCGCCCGCGGGCACGACGTCCACTTCATCAGCTACGCCATGCCCGTCCGCATGACGGAAGCCACGGAGCGGATTCACTTCCACGAGGTCGAGGTGGTGAATTATCCCCTGTTCGATCATCCGCCTTACACCTTGTCGCTCGCGACCAAGATGTATGAAGTGGCGGCCGGCGAAGCGCTTGATTTGCTGCACGTCCACTACGCCATTCCGCACTCGGTCAGCGCCTACCTGGCGCGCGCCATGTTTCGCCCGCGCCGGCTTCCCTTTGTGACCACCCTGCACGGCACGGACATCACGTTGGTGGGAAGCGACCGTTCCTATTTGCCCATCACGCGATTCTCGATCGAGGAGAGCGACTCCGTCACTGCTATTTCCGACTATCTGCGCAACGTGACCCTGCAAGAGTTCGGAATCCAGAGGCCAGTGGAGGTGATCCCCAACTTCGTCAACTGCGACGTGTTTGAGCCCGCCGGCGAATCCTGCCGGCGCAGCCAGTTCGCCCGCGACGATGAAAAGGTGCTGGTGCATCTCTCCAATTTTCGACCGGTGAAGCGGCTGCCCGACGTGGTGGAGATCTTTGACCGCGTGCGCAGCGAGATTCCCGCCAAGCTTCTCCTGATTGGCGACGGCCCCGACCGTGCGCGCGCCGAGTGGATGGTGAACGACAAAAGGTTGAAGGGTGACGTAATCTTTCTCGGCAAGCAGAACCAAGTGCAGGACCTGCTGAACTGCGCCGACGTGATGCTGCTGCCGAGCCAGCTCGAATCCTTCGGTCTGGCGGCGCTCGAAGCTATGGCCTGCGGAGTGCCGCCGGTGGTCTCGCGCGTGGGTGGGCTGCCGGAAGTGATCCGTGACGGCGTGGAGGGCTACCTGGTGGAAGTGGGCGACGTTGATACCATGGCCGAGCGCGCCTTACGCATCCTGACCGAGCCCGGTCGCCGCGAAGAGATGGGCCGGGCGGCGCGCCGGCGCGCCAGCGACAAATTCTGCAGCACCAAGATCATTCCCCTTTACGAGGATCTCTACCGGCGAGTGCTGGAGGGCAAGCTGGTTGCCGAAGCGGCTGCGGGATAACCGTGCTCTCGGTTCGCTCTCTTCGTATCGGCGCCGAGCATAGTCAGAATCGATCGGCTTGAAACAGCGCTGACCTCTGCTATCATAACTGCGTTTTCAAAAGGGAGGCTATCAATGATCAGGAAGATCGCAAAGATGTTCTTGGCAGTTGGATTCGCTTGCTCGGTGTCGCTTTGGGTGGCTGCGGCTCAGGAAGCTCCCGCGAGCTCCGCCACCAAAGAGACGACCCATCATCACAACTGGTTCGTGGGCACGATCGATAGCGTGGACAAGGACGCGGGGACCGTCGTGGTTAAGGCGGCCGACGGGACCAAGCATACCTTCAAGTATACGGGCGACACCAGCGTGAAGGGGATCGAGGACGCAGCCAAGGCCACCGATCTCGCCACCAAGAAAGGCACGAAGGTGGCGATCCACTACACCGGCAAGGGTGCCGACAAGACTGCTGATTCCATCGAAGACGCCGGCAAGTATGTAGCCGGCGACGAGAAGAAACCGGCGCAGAAGTAGGGTGCCGATCGGAGACGGTCGACCCCTCGATCCGGCAAGAAAAAAGCAGGTTTCTTAAACGGCCGGAGGGATCGAAGTTGGCGGCGAACGCCGAAGATGCGTCCTGCTGTCAGTTGACAGCCTTCAGCTTTCCCAAGAACGCTGTGACCGCCTGTTGATACTGCTCGTGCCCCGAAGTGAATCCTTCGCCGTGCCTGGCGCCGGGCACGATCAGCAGAATCTTGTCGGGGCTGGTCTCGAGGCCGTAGAGCGTCCGGGCGATCGCGGGCGGCATGCGGCGGTCCCCCTCGACGCCGATGAACAGGATCGGCCGGGGATTGATCCGTTCCACGGCCTTTTCGAGGTCAAAGTCCGCAGGCCGGAAGTGCGCCTTCCAGGCGATCAGCGCGACGGTTTCGTTGAGCATCGGGAAGCTGGGCCAGCTCGAAAAGAACAGCTTCCAGTGGTGGCGGGCGGTATCGTCAAACGAGAGAAAGGTGCTGTCGGAGATCACCGCCGCCACATCGGGCGTTTCGGCCGCGGCCATCAGGGATGCGGCGGCGCCCAGCGAAATGCCCCAAAGCACCACGGGCCGGGCGCCGTGCTCCCGGTCGAGGGCGTAGCGGACCGCACCCTCCACGTCGAGCCTCTCCCAGTAGCCCACGCTCGAGAACCGTCCGCCGCTCGCTCCCTGGTGACGAAGATCGAAAGTGAGTCCGTTGTATCCCAGGCTGTGCCCGAACTGGGCCATGGGTAGCATCTCGATGCGCGTGCGGTTCTGACCATCGACGTAAACGATGGTCCCTGCCGCGCCGCCCGGAGGCTGGCCGGCGGCCGGCATCCACCACCCCTTCAGGTCAATTCCGTCGCTCGACGGGAAGTCGACAGATTGGTATGTCATCCCAAAGTCCTGGGGCGTTTTGCCATCGTTCGGATCGGGAAAGTGGAAGCGGTTGGTGGTGGTAATGGTCGCAACCGCCCAAGGCACCACCGCCAGAAAGAACACGAGTGTCAGCGAAAGCAGAAGGATGAACACCCAGCGGATGACCTTCCAGGCTCGACGGGCTCTTGGCATTCGGTCCACCTAAAGGAGTACGCTATCGGCGGCAGGCAGCATCCGGCGCAACGAGAAACCACAGACCTGGGAGTTCGCGATGTGTGGTGCGCTGCCGTGCTCGAAGCGTTCAACTGTATCCGATGAGACTACCGATTGCCTACTGCCGGGTGCTCACTTGGTGCTCCACGGTCACAGGTTCGGTGATATGCGTGGTGAGCAGCAGGGCCACCAGGCCCGCCATCAGCGCAGAAAGCGTGGTTACGGCCGCGTAGCCGCGCCACTCATAGAGCAGACCTCCGCTGAAAACGGCGGCGCCGATGCCGAGTTGTGAGGCGATGTTCCGCAGGGCCACGAAGGATCCGCGCCGCTGCCGGGGTACCATCTCGGTCATCAGGGCGGTGATCGGTCCCTGGCGGAAGCCAATGCCCAGGCTCACACCGATAAAGACGATCAGCAGGCCCACGCCCCAACCAAACAGAGGCAGCACGGCCATGGTCCCGCATAGCAGGATGTTGCTGGCGATCGAGACGCCGCGCTTGCCCCAACGGTCCGCGAACACTCCACCGAGCGGCGCTCCGCCCACGGCCACCAGGCCCCCGAGCATGAACACCAGGCCGATCCGTGTGGTGGACAGGCCGAAGCTCGCGTGCAGCCAGGTCCCGATGTATGTGAGGAAGCTGACCAGTCCGCCGGAGACCAGAAACGCGATCACCAGCATGGCGGCGGTATCGCGCCGGGCTAGAAAGCTCCCAAAGCTACTCAAAGCGTGGCGGAGTATGCCATCCGACGGCGGAGCGATGTCATGTTCCAAGCCTGATTCCAGGGTGGCAGCGGATCTGAAACTTCGATCCTCGAGACCCTTCTCGCGCGGGAGAGTTTGTGCCGCCAGGGCCACCACCAGCGCGAGCGCCGCAAAAGCCGTGAACACACGCTGCCAGCCATAGCGATCGGCAATCAAGCCTGCCACGGGAACGCCGAGCGGCGCCACGAAGTAAGCGGACGAGATCAGTCCCAGGGCGCGACCGCGAACCGTGTAGTCGAACCAGTCACCGGCGTAGGCGGTGGCACAGGTGGAAAGGGCGCCGGCGGCGAGGCCCGTGACGGCGCGCGCCCCAGCGAGTTCCGCAAAACGATGGCTGAACGAGGATGCCAGCGAGGCGATGAGAAAGAACCAAGCGCCGGCCAGCAGAAATCGGCGGCGCCCGTAGTGGTCGGAAAGGGATCCGGTGAGAAAAGCTGCCAGCGCCGCAGCTAGCGAATAGAAGACCACCAGCAGTCCGGTGGTTGCGATGCCTGCGCCGAGTGAGCTGGAAAGCTCCGGCAAGAGCGCGGGGATGGTCTGATTATCTGCGAGGCCGAGAAAGAGCAGCAGGAAGAGACCAGCGATGACGCGGTAGTCCATGGTTGGGAACAGGTATCGCCTGGATCAGCCCCGCCAACCCGGCTATTCGCCGGCACTGGTTTTGACCTGTATGCCTTCAAAGTGGTGAAGGTCGAGCTTGATCGCCGCCTTGTCCGAACTGTCAAGCACGCTGGCGGCGGCAATGCCAATGGCGACCACGATCGCGTCACTGATCTCCTGCTTGGTGCAGCCGATTTCGAGCGCCTTCTTGATGTGGCCCTCGATGCAGCCCTCGCATTTTGCCACCAGGGAGCAGCCGATCGCGATCAGTTCCTTCGTTTTCAGGTCGAGCGCGGTGGGGGTGAAGTAGCTCTCTTTGTAGAATTTCAGATAGATATCGCGAAAGCGAGGCTCGATCATGCTCATCGAGCGCGGAAGCGAATTCGATTGGTTCGTGGAGTCGTCTGCCATGCGCTGTCGTTAACCTCTCTGTCCCTGGTGCAGCTTGAGTTTGCTGCTCCTCTGGCGAGCTTTGAAGCCCGGTCCCGGCGCCTTCCCCGGTTAGACGCCGCCGCCCTGGCACATGTTACTCAAAACCACCCGATACCCCACTATAGCACGCGCGGCCGCCGCTAACCTGGGTTGATTCTTCTACCTTCCGGCGGCATCGAGCAGGGCGGGAACCGGAGTCTTCTCCGGCGTAATGAGCTCAGGCAGCTCAAAGCGGATCGAGGTCCCCTGGCCGGGGCGGCTGTCTACCCGCAGGGAGAAGTCGTCGCCGTAAAGCACCTTCAAGCGGTCTCGCACGTTGCGGATGCCGATGCCGGATTCGAACACCTCGCGCTGCCTCTCGGGCGAAATCCCGACGCCGTCGTCGCTCACCTCGATCACCAGGCGCCCGTCGCGGCGGCTAGTCCGCAGGGTGATGGTGCCTCCCTCCACCTTGGGCCCGATACCGTGCCGGATCGAGTTCTCCACCATCGGTTGGAGGATCATGCTGGGGATGGTCATCTCGTAGGTGTCGGGATCAATCTGCTTGCACACCCGCAGCTTGTCGCTGCCGAAACGCACTACCTCAATCGAGAGGTAGTCGTCGATGAACTCGAGCTCCTGTTGGAGCGGCAGGAAATGGGCCTGCGACCGCAGTCGGCGCCGCAGAATGTTGGAAAGCTTCAGCACCACGTTCCGCGCCGTGTCGGGGTCAAAGCGGATCAGCGAGGAGACCGTATTCAGCGTGTTAAAGAGGAAATGGGGGTTGATCTGGCTGATGAGGGCGTCCACCCGCGCCTGCATCAGCAGGCGCTCCTGGTCCTCAAGCTTCCGCTCGATGCGGGTGCTGTTCCAAATGCGCACCGGAAGCCCCACACCGATCAGCGTCGACAGTACGATCAGCACCTTGGCAAGCGCGTTGTGGGACGAATCGATGTAGAAGAGCTGGTTGGGAGCGAGGCCTCCGATCATCATACGGGTAATCTCGAGAATGATGCAGATAAGGGCAAACAGCACCTGCCAGTCGAGCGCCGGCGCCCGAAAGCGCTGCCGGATGGAACGGTAAAGGCTCAGGTCGACGAAAGGTGAAAACTTCCAGATGGCTTCCTTGTCGGGGCAGAGCCAGCGCGCCGACCCGGCCACCACGGCGTAAAGTACCGCCATCAGCGGAGCCAGGTGTTCGTGAACACGGACCAGCGTCACCGGATCCTGATGACCAAGGAGCCACGCCGGCAGGCTCACCGCCATTCCCACCACCAGGCCTACGATCGTGCCCCCGAGCAGCCCCGCCAGCACGGTCCCTTCCAGGCTGATGTCGGCGCCTTTGTAGCCGGCCAGCAACCGCGTCAGCACGGCCAGCATGAAAGGCACACCCAGAAAAGCCGCGAACAAGAGCTTCTGCCGGGGAGTGCGCTGCTCCACGAACAGCAGCCGCTTGAAGATCCCGAAGCGGGCGATAATACTGGCGAGGGACGCGATCAAGCCGAGCTTGATCAGCAGTGTGACCAGAATCGTGGCGGTGGTGGCTACTTGCATGGCTCGTCGGCGCCGACATCGAGCGGCTCCCCTTTTGAGGGGGCCCGGCGTTGCCATTCTAACCCAGCAGAACCTCCATTTCCGATTCTCCCCGGTCCTTGAGTAGGCAGACGTAGAAGTCAACAGGCAGGATCTCCTTTAGATTCAGGAGGAAAGCATCTTGGAATCGGCTGGCCCCGGTAACGGGAACCTTTCGCGGACAAGCGCCAGGCCTTCTTCGCGGGTGCTAATCCGCCCTTCGAGCTGGGTATCGCGCACGGCATCCAGGATCTCCTTGAAGCGTGGCCCAGGCAGGTGACCGAGATCGATCAGGTCATCGCCGGTGACCAGAGGCTCGGGCCGGACCACCTCCGCCGGGGTGTCCAGCATCATCTGGCGGGCCGCTTCGTATACGGTGAGGTCTCCGTGGCTCGCGAGGCAATCGAGCCGGTGCAGCTCCAGGTGCTCCGGAAATCCGTCCAGGGCCAGGAACCTCAACTGAGTGGACCGGCGCATTTTTAAGAAGTCCTTGAAGCGCATGTGCTGGCTGACCAGCTCCACCACACGCTCCGTCTCGCGCGAAGAAAGTTTAAGACGCCGGCAGATCGCCTCCGCCATCTTGGACCCAATCTCCACGTGGCCGTCGAAGCGGATGCGCTCACGAACGGTGAATGTGGCGGGCTTGCCGATATCGTGCAGCAGCGCCCCAAGGGCGAGAGTCGGTGTGGCTTCATGCAGGCCTTCGAGCATCATCAGGGTGTGCGTCCACACGTCGCCTTCGGGATGGAACTCCGGAGGCTGGGCCACCCCTTGCAACGTCTTGATCTCAGGAAGCACCTCCTGGAGCAGTTCGGTGCGGTCCAGCAGCTCAAAGCCGTGGAGCGCCGCGCCTTCGGTAAGGATCTTCAGCACTTCGTCGCGGATGCGCTCCGCGCTCACCTCGTGGATGGCGGGCGCCAGCTCGCGAATGGCATCGAAGGTGGCGGGATCGAGAGCGAAATCGAAGCGGGCCGCGAACCGCACCGCCCGCAGCATCCGCAGCCGGTCTTCCGTAAAACGGGCTGAGGGCTCACCGATGGTCCGCAGACGCCGGGCCCGGATGTCGGCCTGGCCGCCCACAAAATCGAGAACACGCTGCTCCAGCGGGTCGTACATCAGGCCGTTGATGGTGAAGTCGCGCCGGCGCACGTCCTCCTCGAGCGTGGGAGCATATCGCACCTCGGCCGGGTGGCGGCCGTCGAGGTACCGCCCATCCGACCGGAAAGTAGCGACCTCCGTGGGCCCGTTGTCGCCGCGCACCACCACCACGCCAAACTGCGCCCCCACCGTCAGGCTTCCAGGGAAGAGCTTCACCACTTCCCCCGGCGTGGCGTCAGTGGCGACGTCGTAGTCCTGGGGTTCGCGCCCCATGACGAGGTCGCGCACGCAACCACCCACCCAGTAGGCCTTGAACCCCGCCGCCCGCAGCCGCTCGACGATGGTCCGCGCGTTCTCGTCCTTTCTCCCCATCAAGCCATTACATCAGGTTTTGGACGTCCGGCGCCAGGAGTCGGGACGAGGTCAATGCGGGCGCTTCTTCTGTTAGAATAGTTCTGAGCGTCGGCAGCGGTCCAAGGCGAGTGCCGGGGGCATCGTCCAGCATGTCGGAGAACATGGTCGTTTATCCCGGCTCGTTCGACCCGCTCACCAACGGCCACCTTGACCTGATCGAGCGTGGCGTCCGCATGTTCGATGGTTTGGTGGTGGCGGTACTCACCAACCTCGAGAAAAAACCGTTCTTCACCGTGCACGAACGGGTGGACATGCTGCGGGAGGTGACACGGGAGATTCCGAACGTCACCGTCGACACCTTCAGCGGCCTGCTGGTGGAATACGCGAAAAGGAAGAAAGCGCGGGCGATTCTGAGGGGGATCCGAGCCTTCTCCGACTACGAATACGAGCTGCAGATGGCGTTGATGAACCGGAAACTGGAGCCCACGGTGGAGACCGTATTCCTGATGCCGGCTGAGTCTTACACCTACGTCAGCTCGCGGCTGGTGAAGGAAATCCTGGTCCACGGAGGGTCTGTCAAGAACCTGGTCCCACCGCTGATCGAGCATCGATTGAAGGAAAAACTCGCGGCGCGCCACGCCGCCCATGGGTGAAATCATGCACTTTTCCGAAGGCATTTCGCGAATCAAGGTCTCGTCGACGGCCGCCGTCGTGGCCAAAGCGGATCAGCTCAAAACTTCGGGCGCAAGTCTGATTGACTTTGGTGCCGGCGAGCCCGATTTCTCCACCCCTGAGAACATCAAACGGGCAGCGGCGGTGGCGCTCGAGCAGAACTTCACGCGTTACACGCCCACGGGCGGCATCGCGGGTCTCAGGCGGGCCATCGTGGAGCGGCACGGGCGGGACTTCGGTTCGAATTACAAGCCGGAAGAGTGTGTGGTGACCGTGGGAGGCAAGCAAGCCATCTTTGAAGCCGTGGCCGCCACGGTGAACCCGGGCGACGAAGTCATTCTGCCGGTGCCTTACTGGACCTCATTCCTCGACATCATCCGCTACTCGGACGGGCAGCCGGTTCTGCTCGAGACGCGCGAGTCCGAGGGCTTTGCCGTCCGCGCCGCCGAAGTGGAGCGGCTGATCACACCCAAAACGCGCCTGATCATCGTCAACTCGCCCAGCAATCCCACCGGCGCTGTAGTCCCGCCCGAGGAGATGCTAAAGCTGCTGGCTTTGGCCGAGCGGCGTGGCCTGTGGCTCCTCTCGGACGAATGTTACTGCCATTTTCTTTACGACGGCCAGGCGCCTTACTCGCTCGGGGCCTCGCACAACCGCGAGAACCTGATCGTGGTGGGGTCGCTGTCGAAGACCTACGCCATGACGGGCTGGCGGGTGGGATTCGCCCTGGGCGCGAAGGAACTGATCTCCAACATGGTGAAGCTGCAGAGCCACTCCACCTCCAACGTCACCTCCTTCGTGCAGCGCGGGGCTATCGAAGCGCTGATGGGCCCTCAGGATTCCGTGGAAGCGATGCGGGCCGAGTACGAGCGGCGCCGCAACCGGATTGTGGCCGGGCTGCGATCCCTGCCAGGCGTGCAGTGCGCCCTGCCCGGCGGAGCGTTCTACGTCTACCCCAATGTGCAGGCGTATCTCGGGAGCCATCTCGACGCCAACGCGCTGGCCACCCGCCTGCTGGAGGAGGCCTTAGTGGCCGTAGTCCCCGGACCGGCCTTTGGAACCCCAGAGCACTTGCGATTCTCTTACGCCGCCTCGCTCGAGCAGATCGAGGAGGGCCTGGCAAGATTCGGGGCTTTCCTGGCGAAGATCGGAGCCGCCTCCACTCCAGCCTATGCCAGCGCTTGACACTCCGGCACTGCTCGCGCCCGACTTTAAGGAGAAGATCTGGGGTCGCGAAGACCTCGATCCGCTCTATCCTTCCGACGAGCTGGGCGGAAACGAAGTTCTTGTCCCAGGCGCTGCGAGCGCGGCTGGTGGCGAGCCCGAGTCGGCGATCCCGCGGGTCGGCGAGGCCTGGCTGACGGGTGAGAACGCCACTTTCCTGAGCGGCTCGGTGGCCGGGATGACGCTCGGCGAAGTCTTCCGGCGGTGGCCAAAGGAGCTCTGCGGGCCGGACTGGACCGGCGACCAGTTTCCCATTCTCGCCAAGTTTCTGTTCACCAGCGACTGGCTTTCCATGCAGGTTCACCCTGATGACGACTATGCCGCAGCGCATGAAAGGAGCCGCGGCAAGACCGAGGCCTGGTATATCATCGAGTGTGATCCCGATGCCGAAATTGCTCTGGCGCTTCCGCCGGGCACGACGCGGCTGGCCCTGGAGGCGGCCTGCCGTGAAGCGCGGTCGCGCGAACTGGCGAGGAGATTTGGCCCGAAACCCGAAGAGGTGGTTTTCGTGCCCTCCGGCACATTGCACGCACTCGGTCCGGGTCTGGTGTTGTTTGAAGCATCCGAGACAAGTGACGTCACCTACCGCCTTGACGACTACGCCCGCCTCGACAGCCGGGGCCATCCGCGCCCGCTCCACCTGGAGCGCGGGCTCGAGACTACGCGGCTGGAGGCGCCCGCTCTTCACGACTTGCCTGCGATCGAGTTTTCGGAGCCGTTCGGCCGGCGCCGCTGGGCGGTTGCGTGTCGTTACTTCGCGGTGGAAGAACTGCTGGTCCGCAATCCTCACAACTTCGCAGCGTCCCACGATGGCGTGGAGTGCCTGACGGTGATTGGCGGCGAAGGCCGGATGGAAATCAAGGCCGGCTGGCTGGCCTACCGCCCGGGCCAAACATGGGTGGTGCCGCCGGGCGCGTCGCCGTACCGCCTGATGCCGGAGAAGCCATCGAGCTTCATCCGCTTTTACGTGCCCGACCTTGAGCGCGACTTCCGCCAGCCCCTCGCGGAGCGCGGCGTTTCGGCGGAGATGATCAGCAAACTTGTATTCGACCCAACGTAGCGCGGGACCTGATCGGAGGTCCGCAGCTCTGGGCCTTCTGGGCAGGGTAAAGCGGGTAGCCATCTCGGACGTGGCGAAGCCGTGTAGAGGGCTACACCCAAAGCCAAAGTGAGGCTGGACCAAGGCGGGAATCTCCTTTAGAATCAACAATGGCTAGCTTGGCCTCGAGGCAGCAGCGGATGGAACCGAGAAGTCAATCCTGAGGGACAATGGTCATGTCGAAGAATGGATCGCGCCGGGATTTTCTGAAGACCTCAATGGTTGCCGCCTGCGCGGCGGGCATCGGCGCCGGAGCGTCGGATCCCGCGGTGGCGCAGACCCCGTCCGTCTCGACGCCGGTCGGCTCTCCCCTCCACATCAAGAAGGGCGTGCTCGTCGACATGCTGCCTAAGAATCTCAGCTATGCCGACCGCTTCAAAATGGCCCTAGACGTAGGGTTCGAAGCCCTTCAGGTGAACACCACCCCTGACCCGAAGGAGTCGGAGGAGATCAAGCGGGCGGCGGATGGAGCCGGCATCCGCATCGATTCGGTGATGAACATGGACCATTGGAAATGGCCCTTGTCTTCGGCCGATCCGGCAGTGGTGGAAAAGAGTCTCGACGGAATGCGGACGTCGCTCAACAATGCCAAGCTCTGGGGGGCCGGTTACGTGCTCCTGGTGCCGGCAGTCGTGAATGCCCAGACGAGTTATCGCGACGCCTGGAACCGCTCCCAGATCGAGATCCGAAAGCTCCTTCCTCTGGCCGAGCAGTTGCAAGTGGTGATCGCGCTGGAAGAGGTCTGGAACAAGTTTCTGCTGAGTCCCATCGAGTTTGCCATTTACCTGGACCAATTTCAGAGCCCGTGGGTGAAAGCCTGGTTCGACGTCGGCAACGTGGTTTTCTACGGCTATCCCCAGGACTGGATTCGAACGCTCGGACCGCGCATCGTCGACATGCACGTCAAGGACTTTAAGCGGCAGGACGACTGCTACCACTGGGTGAACCTGGGCGACGGCGATGTGGACTGGGCGGAGGTTCGCAAGGCCCTGGCCGAGATTGGCTACTCGGGCACCGTCATTACCGAGCTCGAAGGCGGCGACCAAGCCTACCTGCGGGATGTAAGCCAGCGCGTCGACCGGCTGGTGCTCGGCAAAGCGTGAGTTTCGGCCTACTTCCTCCCCAAGAGCCGGAGTTGTGCCGTCAAGACGCGTCCTTGGATTCCCCCGTAAGTGAGGAACTGCGGTGAGTCCACGTTGTTGTCCACGCTGGTGGCGTTGGGGCGGTTGGTGATGTCGTTGAAACCCGCCCGCAGCGCCCAGGAAAATTTGAAGAGGTGGAAGCGCTTCTCCAGGGCCAGGTCGAGCGAAAAATAGGCGGGGAAGTGGCCCGCGCCCGGCGGAGCTACGAGCTGCTGGTTCTGGTTCACCAGGTAGAAAGGGTAACCGCTGCGGGCGTCCACCGCGTAAGCCAGATCATAGCCTCGAACGAGGGGCAGGAAGCCCCACGTAATCAAGCGATGCGGCGAGTCCCAGGGTAGAGGTCCTGGCAGCTGCGGGCTGAAGAGCGGATTGTCGAGGCTGAAGCTGAGTACGGCATTGGCATTGGCCTTCGACTCCGTATAGGAGGCGAACACCAGATGGTTGCCCCTGAATTGCTTGCGCACCGTGATTCGGGTGGCGTGGTAGTGGGTCTGCTGAGAGTTGCGCAGGGTGAAGGTTCCGTTCAGGCAATTGGCGATCGCGGTGCACTGGTTGTAATAGGCGAAGCCGTCGTGGCCGCTCTTTTCGAGGAACTCGAGATCGGCGTAAACAGACCCAGGCAGTTTCCGCTCGACGCCTGCGCTCCAGTTGAGAACCCGGAGCTCCTGCAACGTCCCCGGAATGTCGTGGAAGGACGTGATCACCGGAGGACCGAGCGGCGTCTTGCCGGTGTTATCGTAGAAGACGTCGAGCCGTTCGCCAGCCAGCGGCAGGGACAACAAGTTGAGGTCGGTCGAATCGTAGTAGACCCCGATGCCGCCCACGAATCGGGTTTCACCGCCCCGATCCAGCAGGTAACTGGCGGCCATGCGAGGCGAAACCAGGACGTCCCGCACGATTTCATCCCAGTCCAAGCGGAGCCCGGGTGTGAGGGTGAGACGGTTGGAGGGCGACCACCGGTCCTGCGCATAGGCTCCCACCGCAAAATTGTCCAGGGTGAGCGCAGAGGGTCCCGTAAAGCTCGCCTGGCGGGCGAGAGTGCCATCGGCGCGGACGATCTCGAAAGCGTTGCGGACATAAGAGGCTTCATCGGTGATCCGGTCCAGATCGGCACCGAACTTGAATTCATGTCGCCCCGCGGCCTGGGCGGGTACTGTGAGGTTCGCGAGGCCTTCGAGGCGGCGCGAGCGCCCCATGGCGGACTCGAAGTAGTTGCCGCTGTTAACGCTCGGGCTGATCACATAGGTCTGATTGCCAAGCGGCTCCTGGTTGGAATAAAAGTCCGTCTCCGCCAGGCCAGCCTCGAACAGCACTCCTTTGGGCAGAAAGGCCTGATCCTTCAAGGCTAGCAGATCGTTCGACTGCCGAAGATCGAGTGTGGCCGGCACCGGATTAAACTGTGACAGACCGGCGTGATTCTGGCCGAACCCGTTGATGAGGAACGTTCCGGTAACAATGTTGGTGGGCGTCAGATTCAGTTGCGCTTTGGCGAGCTGTCCGTAACGCCAGGAGGTAACCTGATCCTGGCCCGGAGGCAGTTCCCTGATGATGGTCTGGTTGTACTCTCCCTCGGGCGCGAGCAGAAACCAGGCTTTTCCCCGGTGCAGTGGGCCCGTGACCATGAATCGCGGGACCCAGCTTCCAATGTGCAAGCCCTGATTGAAGGCCACTGACGGAAGAAAGTCCGTGCCTGTGAACCGGAAGTGGTCGTCACCCATTCCGGTTGTGAGATCGAGCACGCCGCCCGTGCCGCCTCCGTACTCGGCCGGATAGCGTGAGTTCTGGAGCGTCACCGAACGCACGGCGTCGACGCTCACTCGGGTCAGGAAGTCGCGGCTCTGTGGCGCATTGAGCGTGAAGCCGTCGAGCAGGTAGATTGTCTGCGGGCTGTCGGAGCCATCCACGTGGACCTGAGCCGTAGCATCGGGCAACACGCCCGGCAGCAGCGGCAGGGCGTAGCGGATATCGCGCGGCACTCCGGAGGGCAGGTCAATGATGTCATGGCTGGAGAGCGTGTTGCTTAAGGTGGTCTTCTCCGGGTCTATGATCGGCGGCGAGTACACCACGTTCACGTGCTCCACCAGTTCACGTTGATGGTTGAGTGTCACCTCCACCGCCTCGGTGGTCCCGACTTCCACGTCCTTCTTGATCACGGCGAAGAAGCCTTCCTTCTCGACTCGAAGCTGGTACGGTCCCAGCTTGAGGCCGGCGATCTCACAGTGGCCCGCGTAATCGGTTTCGCACTTAGCGGCGCCACCGGACCCCAACAGCGCCGCCTGGGCAAACTGGACGGCTACTCCGTTCTCGTCGAGCACTGTGATAGCTAGGCCGGCCTCAGGCTTCGACGCCACGGTAGATTGAGCCGATGGCGAACTGGCTGCTGACGTTGCCATGGCGACTGGCAGAAAGACCAGTAACGAGAGGACCTGGATCCGCGGGGCGCTCCGCCCGCGCCCTGCTGTTCGGTGCCGGCACCTGTCGCCACACCGGGCTTGATTACCGGATTGGCCGCACATTACCCATCCATTTTCCTCTGTTCCGCGGCTAGTGCAAGCCGTACCGCCAGACGATGCTATTTCCAAGTTCGATAACCACCAAAATCTCTCAAAGCTCTTGGCAGGGGCGCCCTCAGTGTGGTACTCTCGAAACTCGATAAAGTCAATCAGGTTAGTTGAGGGAGCGGCGGAGGCGAGCAGCCTTCAATCGCTTGGAGTCAATGGATTACCGAATCTCGCTTTTAGGCCTTTTTGTCGGATTTCTTATCGGACTCACCGGTATGGGCGGTGGCGCCTTGATGACGCCGGCTTTGATCCTTCTTGGGTTGGCACGACCCGCCTTGGCGGTGGGAACCGATCTGGTCTGGAACGCGCTCACCAAAGGAGTGGGCTCGATCGTTCACATCCGTCAGTCGACGGTGGACAACCGGATTGTCAAACGGCTGGCTCTCGGCAGCATTCCAGGCGCACTCATCGGCATCGCTCTGCTCGCCTATCTTAGACACCGTGGCATGAAGTCTGAGGACAAGCTTGTGGTGTGGGTTCTGGGCGTGGCTTTGATCTGCGTGGCGCTGGGGCTGTTTATCCGTACGGTGTTCGGAGCCAAGCTGCCGACTCCCGGCCAGGAAGGCCTGTCTCGCGGACCCGCCTGGATCACCACTGTGGTGGGTCTGGTGGTCGGGTTTCTGGTCAGCATTACCTCGGTAGGCAGCGGGAGCCTGATCGTTGCCAGCCTGGTTTTCATCTACCCCACTACTCCCCTCAAGCGGCTGGTGGGCTCGGATATCTTTCATGCCCTCTTCCTGGTGGGCGTGGCCGCGATAGGTCACATGGGGCTCGGCACCATCGATCTTAAGCTGCTCGGCGGACTGCTTATCGGCTCGGTCCCCGGCGTGTGGATCGGCAGCCGCCTGAGCGCCATCTTTCCCGAGAAGGTCCTGCGTCCCGTGCTGGCCACCACTCTGCTGTATCTTGGTCTGAAACTGATTTAGGCGCTTGACGGCAATTGCCCCCTTTTCGCGGGAATGGCCGCGATGGCAGCCCTTCCTTGTCATTTCCTGATCGGTCCAAACTCCTCGTCGGCGATCGCGGTGATTGCAGTGTAGAGCTCGCGTGCCACGTCCGTTTCGACGGGGCTGTTGAACTTTAGCCTGCGTTCGAAAGGCCGCTGGATCTCCACAATCACGTCAGCATGAGGCCGTGAGAGTCGGACCACGAACTCTTCTTGCCTAAGATCCAGGGCTTCCAGGAGAACCCTCCTCACCATTCCATCGAGCGGACTGGGAAGGAGTCCGGTGATCTTGACTGGCACGTTTCACCTCCGCGGCGAGGATCCTCTTCAAAACGATCATTCTATCGCCATCGCGGCACGCCCGCTTCAACAGCGGTCGGCATCAGCGAACTGCCTATGTACAGATTTTTCGTAGAACTCCTCTTAAATTTGCAGGCTCTTTTAGTCAGCCTTGACGGCACAGATGATGTTCGCCACCTCATCGGTGGCTCTTTTTCCCTCAAACGCACTCTTTCTCATTTGCCAGGCGGCGCGGATAAGGCAGATCGTCGTGAAAGCAGATACGCTTTGATGAACGAATCGATATCGCCGTCCAGAATGCGGTCTGTGTCGCCGATTTCGAGGCCGGTTCGCTTGTCTTTCACGAGCCGATAAGGATGTAGGACGTACGATCGGTCCCCGTTCCCGAAACTGCTGTCGGCTTTCGAGGCCTCGAGCTTCTCGGTCTCAGCGCGCTTTTTCTCAAGCTCCAACTCGTAGAGCTTCGAGCGCATCATCTTCATGGCCATTTCGCGATTGCGGTGCTGCGAGCGCTCGTTCTGGCATTGAGCGACAGTACCGGTCGGTATGTGCGTGATGCGCACGGCGGAGTCGGTGGTGTTCACGTGCTGGCCGCCGGCGCCGGTGGAGCGGTAGGTTTCCACTTTGAGATCCTCAGGCTTCATGTCGATGGTGATGTTTTCGTCGATTTCGGGACTGACGAAGACCGACGCGAATGAAGTGTGGCGGCGCGCCGCCGAATCGAAGGGCGAGATGCGCACCAGGCGGTGGACGCCGATCTCTGAGGTCAGCAGGCCGTAGGCGTATTCGCCCGTCACGCTAAAAGTGGCCGACTTCAAGCCAGCTTCCTCGCCGGCCAGATAGTCCATGAGCGTGAACTTGAAGCCGCGGCGCTCTGCCCAGCGCTTGTACATGCGCAGCAGCATCTCGGCCCAGTCCTGTGACTCCGTGCCACCCGCCCCGGGATGCACGGTCACGATGGCATTCAGCCGGTCATTGTCGCCGCTCAGCAGGGAACCCGTCTCGAGCCGGTCGAGATCGTCGCTGAGCTTTGTGATCTCGGCCTTCAGTTCCGGCTCAACGCTTTCGCCCTCGCGCGCCAGCTCAAAATAAGCTTCGACATCCGACAGGCGCCGGCCCAGGAGCTCATCTTTCTCGATGGTCTCTTCCAGGCGTTTGCGCTTCGTCAGAAGCTGCTGGGCGGCTTCGGGGTTTTGCCAGAAATCGGAGCGGGCGATCTCCGGATCGCTCGCTTGGAGTTCGCGGCGGCGGGCAGGGGCGTCAAAGAAAACTCCTGAGTTCACCGGCGCGCTGCCGAAGGTCGGTATATTCCCGTTCCAGTTCTTCGATCACAAGAGCTCTCCTTCGCACTCGCTGAACTCGCGGGTGCGGTTTTCGGCAATCAACACTCAGCCGTCAGGAAGCGAGCGGTCGGCATAAGCAGTCAGCCGCGGGCACCTGCACTCACGCCGCGCCGACCGCCCATTCTCACCCGCGCGGCCACCGCCACTCCGGCCACTGCCAAGCAGAACCCCGCAAAGACATCGCCGTGCGAGTGGTAGAACGTTTCTTGCTCTTCGTAGTCGAAGTGGCTTGCCAAAGCGATTTGCTCGTGCCTTGGTAGTGTCTCCAGCACGCGCCCATACGGGTCGATCACGCTGGTAATACCGTCATTGGTCGCCCGCAAGAGCCAGCGGTGGTTTTCGACGGCTCGCAAGCGCGACATATCCATCGTCTGATACGACGCCGAGGAATCGCCGTACCAGGCGTCGTCTGAGATGTTGACCAGCACGCTCGGGCCGCGCGGTGCAAGCCGCCGAACCAGTTGCGGAAATATCTCCTCGTAACAGATGAATACTCCCAGGGCGCCCTGGCTGCCCTGAGCGGCCGCGTAATTCGAGCCTGGCACAAAGTTCCCGGCTTCCGAAGTGATCTTTCCCACCAGGTGGTCTAACCAGACGGGCACGTACTCGCCGAAGGGCACCAAGTGGATTTTAGCATATTGAAGTAGAACGCTTCCTGAAGGGTCGAGCACTACCGCGCTATTGAGCGGCCGTGAAGTGTCGCCGCCTTCGAAGTTCACGGACCCTACGATCAAGTTGGCCCCGGCATCGCGGGCCAGCTTCTCCATCGTGTTGCGAAATACTGGATCACGACCAAAGTAAAACGGTGCCGGATTCTCGGACCACACGATCAAAGCCGGTCCCGCTCCCGGTTGTGCTTGGCGCAGGTTATCCAGCGTGAGGCTCACCAGGTGATCGAGCGGACCAGGGTCCTTCCACGGAGCCCAGTTCTCCGCCGATTCGTTCAGAGGAATGTTCGGCTGAACCAGAATTGCCAGCTCGTTACCCAGCGGCGGCGGCGGCGGTGCGAGCAAACGGTTGCAAACGATCAGCCCTACGACCCAGAGCGCAAAAACAAGCGCGGCGCGGCGCCGCCACGTCGGCCCGGAGATCACAATAGCGGCGGCCAGCGCGGCCGTTGCCAGGGCGAGAAACGAGAGGCCGTAGACTCCTGCTATCGATGCGAGTTGTCTCAGGCCGCCCGCTGGAACGGCATAGCCCACCAGATTCCACGGAAAACCCCCGAAGTAGCCGTAGGTTTGCGCAAGATCCATCGTGACCCACAGAAAGGGGCCTACGAACAGCGCCAGCGCGCCCGATCGCCGGGCGAGCCATGCCATCAACAGTCCAAAGAAGCCCCAATAACTCGAGTCGACGATCAGGAACAGCGCCATCACGATGAGCGCGCCCGGGGCGGAGACGTGGCCGTAATTCTCCATCACTCCAGCGAACCAGTAAACGCTGCCGGCGAGAAAGACGGCTCCGGCCAGTGCGCCGAGCAGGTAAGCGCGCTTGAGGAGCGGTTCGTGAACCAGCGCCAGCAACAATGGGAGGGGAGCCACCCAGACGAGCCCAGGCAGATTGAAACGGGGAAAGCAAGCAGCAAGCAAGACGCCTGACAGCACACTCAACGCATAGCGCGTCGCGGCTCGCTCAAACCAGCTCTGGAAAGCGAAGGCGGGTCTTCTCAAAGGCGGGGTTCCGGCCGGCGGCGATCCGCTGTTCTGAATTATTGCCTGACGAACGGTTTGAATCCTCCCGCGGCGAGCAAGGCGCGAGCCCTGTCGGCCTCGCCCTGGGTTTTGTAGGGTCCCACAACCACCCTGAAGAAGGCGTCGTCGGCCTTCGCCTGCTGTGGCGTGAGGATCAGCGCCGGATAGCCGCGCGACTTCAGCACGGTGGCCATGTTGACCGCGTCCTGCTGATTGCTGAGAGCCGCGACCTGCACCAGCAATCCCGACGGAACTCGCGCTGGCACGATGGCCGCGCTCCTCTGGCTGACCGCCGTGGGCGCGGGCGGGGAACTGCGCGCGGGGGTAGAGTCGGGTGAAGCCGCCTCAGTCGAAAGTCCCCCCCCATTGGCGCCCCGCGGAGCCGAGGACGAACTGCCCGGTGACGCAGCCGGAGTGGCAGAAGTGGTCGCACCCGTGGAGCCATCCGGCGCGTTCGGATCGCTCGCCGGTTTGGTCGCAGTGGACGCCTGAGATTCGGCGGATGGCTGCGGGCTGCTGGCAGACGGGTTCACTTCCTGCGGGATGTCGGATGACGGTTGTACCTGCTCGGTCGAAAGCGCGTTACCGGGATGCCCTTGCCGGTAGCCGAGAAAGAAGCCGAGGGAAAAAAATACGGCGCAGAGCAGCACGACCGCAAAGAAAGCTCCGAGAAGGGAACGAGTCGGTACGCCCTCGTATTCCTGGCTCATGGTCCTAGCCTAGCCGCCTGAACCCGGTGCCTTGCTGAGCGCCTTGCTGGCCAGTCCAGCCAGCAGATCAACCGGCAGAGGGAAGACGATGGTCGTGTTCTTCTCCGAGCCGATTTCCACCAGGGTCTGTAAATACCGCAGCGTGATCGTGACCGGCTCCCGGGCTATCAAGGCGGCCGCTTGCGACAGCTTTTCAGCTGCCTGGAACTCGCCGTCGGCCGCGATGATCTTGGCCCGGCGCTCGCGCTCGGCCTCGGCTTGCTTAGCGATGGACCGCTGCATGTCCTGGGGGAGGTCCACCTGCTTCACTTGCACCTGTGTCACCTTGATGCCCCAAGGCTCGGTGTGCTCGTCGAGGATGGACTGCAGCCGGGCGTTGAGCTTCTCGCGCTGCGCCAGCAGATCATCGAGTTCCACTTCACCCAGCACCGAACGGAGGCCCGTCTGCGCAGCCTGTTCCACGGCGTAGCGGTAGTTCTCGACCTCCACGATAGCCTGGGTGGCGCTCATCACGCGGAAGTAGACCACCGCACTCACCTTGAGGGAGATGTTGTCGCGCGTGATGATGTCTTGCGGCGGGATCTCCCAAGTGATGGTGCGCAGCGAGACTTTCACCATCTTATCGATTGGCCACCAAATGAAAATTATGCCCGGGCCCTTATCGCGCGCGATCACCCGGCCCAGGCGGAACACCACCGCTCGCTCGTACTCGCGCAAGATGTTGAGGGACTTGGCAATCCAGATGAGGAAGATGACCACCGCGATCAGCAGAAGCAGGTTCGAGTTCGAGTCCATGGCATCCCTCCGGCCCTTTGAGGGCTCATCCGTGCGGCGTCACGCCGCTGACAATCATACCTCGCTCTTTGACTCTGGTTCCGGCTCAACCACGAGTTTCAAGCCCTCGACCTCGCGGACGCGGACCCTGCCGCCGATTGCCACCGGCTGCGCCGAACGGGCTTCCCAGATCTCGCCGCGGATCAGTATCTTGCCCTCGGGCGCGAGGTCCGTTCGGGCCACGCCCACCTGGTTGATCATACCTTGTTCACCGGTAATTGTTTTGGCTCGCCGCGCGATCATCGCCAGGCGAAGCAGAATCACGCTGATCACGGCCACGGGAATGGTCACGCTCAGGGCCGTCCCCAGGCTGATGGCGGCGCCCGGCAGCGGTGACTGGACCAGGATGAGCGCCCCCACCACCATGGCGACGATGCCGCCCGCCGCCAGCACCCCGTGCGAGTTCGCCTTGACCTCCAGCCCGAACAGAACCAGCGCCAGCAGAATCAGGGCCACCCCGGTGAAGTTGATGGGTAGAAGGTGGAAGGCATACAGCGCCAGGACCATGGCCAGCGCGCCGGCTGCACCGGGCACCACCATGCCGGGATGGGTAAACTCGACGTAGAGACACAGAGCGCCGATCGCACCGAGAATAAAGGCGATGTTGGGGTCGGCAATGCGCGCCAGAAAGCGTTCGCGGGTGCTCATGCTGAAAGGTTGCAGGCTCGCACCCGCGAGATGGAGCACGGTCGAGCCGCCTTCAAAGCGAGCAATGGTGCGCCCGTCGAGCGAGTTGAGCAGATCCTGCGGCGAGTTGGCCACCAAGTCGATCAGGTGGTTGTCGAGCGCTTCCTTCTCTGTGAAGGAGCGGCTCTGCCGCACGCCCTCCTCCGCCAATTGCGCGTTGCGGCCCCGCTTGCCGGCGATGGAGCGAATGTAGGCGGCGGCGTCATTCTCGATCTTGGTCTCCATCGTCTTGCCGATGTCGGCATTCCCCATCATCACCGGATGAGCGGCGCCGGTATTGGTTCCAGGGGCCATGGCGGCCACGTCGCCCGAGAGCAGGATAAAGAAGCCGGCGGAGGCGGCGCGGCTGCCGCTCGGGGCCACGTAGGTGATCACCGGCACGCGCGAACTGATGATGGCGCGGATGATGTCGCGCATGGAAGTGTCGAGGCCTCCGGGGGTGCTCAGTTCCAGCATGATGGCGGCGGCGCTCTGCTCATTGGCGGTGCGGATGCCATTTTCGACGTATTCGGCCGTGACAGGCTCAACGATGTCATCAAGATCGATTTCGACGATTCCGGGCGGACCCGCCGGTCGACCGGGAGCCGCCGGGGCCTTAACAGGACGCGAGGTCGAAGCCAGGATCGCGAGACCTGTCAGCAGGGGGCCCAAGCCGATGCGCCACCCGGGCCGGCGCTGGTCCGAATGCCGATATTTCGGCAGCCATCTCGTGATCCTTCTGCTCAGCCCTCGAGACATTTTTATAAGCTTAAGCCCTTCAACAACATCGTGGCTTCGTTCGTTAGAGCCGGAGCCTGGGTTCATGGACCAGGGCTGCGGAATTGGCTTCGCGGCGGTCGCGATCGGCGGCGCGCTCAGCTTGCACGCGGCACCTGCCCGAAGGTGCGAGACATTTTATTAACCCTCATCCCTTCAATAACATCGTGGCTTCGTTCGTATTGCACACCAATCTCATGGGGTGCGCCTTCCGTTCCCACCGCGCTCATGGGCATTGGCGTCGTCCACCAACCGCTCGGCCTCGGCGCTCCCGGGGTCAAGGGCGAGGGCCGCGCGCCCCTGTTCGACGGCAAGCGCGGCTTGATTCATGGAAAGATACACCCGTCCAAGCCACAAGTGGGTGACGGCGTTGTTGTCGAGCTGAAGAGACGTCTTGAACTCCTCCGCGGCCTCCTGGTGCCTCCCCTCGGCCTCGTAGACCTGACCGAGGACCAGGTGCACTTCACTGCTCTGGGGGATCAGGGTATCCGCCTCGTCGAGCGCGCGCTCGGCCTCCGCCAGGCTCCCGGCGGCCAGAAGCTTCTTGCCCTCGCTGATGTGCGCTTCCGCGTGCTGCTCCGGGCTCTCCCGGGAGAGGCGGGCCTCCTCGGTGTTGTGGAGCATCACCGCCAGCAGGCCGAACGCCTTGCCGTCATAGTGCTTCTTGATGCGCAGCTCCGGTACGAAGTCCTGGTGGAGCTCGAGGTCCTGATGGTGCGCCAGCAACCACCGCGTCTCCCCCTGCTCACCCGTCGAGTTTTGAAGCTTCCCAAAAACCAGCGCCAGCAGTATGTGAGCTTCGGAATCGTCGTCATTCTGGCTGAGGCCGCTCTCAAGAGCTTTTGCCGCTTCCCCGTATTTCTTCAGCCGCCAGAGGGTGGCGGCCAGGTTGAAGCTGAAGTCGGGGTCAAGGGGATCGCCTTGATAGGCGCGCTCGAAACCGGCGAGCGCGTCTTGATAATCGCCGCGCCGGGCCTGGGCCACGCTCAGGTTGTTGGTTACCTCGTCGAGGGGGATCTGCTTTTCGAGCGCGGCGAACGCCTGCTCGGACTTGGTATTCTCGCCCGTAAAGTATTCATCCACACCCAAGGTAAACACCGACTGAGGGTAGTCGGGATCGGAGGGGGTTAGTTTGTGGAGCCAGGTGGCGGATTCCGCGTACTGTTTGTGATCGAAGTAGTAGAGGCCGAGCTGGAAAGCCGCGCCGTGGTCAGAAGGATCGATGCGGTCCGCTTCCCTGAAAAAGTGCACCCGCGTTTCATCGTCAGCCGCCAGCAGGCCGCGAATGTAGTTCTCAAAAGCGTCGAGGCGCAGGGCGGGAAAACGCCGGGCGAAATCGTCCTCGGCCCCGGCCGTGAAGTCGGGATCGTGCGTGGCCAGCAGGCGCCAGGCGAGGCGGGTCTGGACGTCGAGAAGATCGGCAAGGGCGCCCGTCGCTTCCAGGCGCGGCGTCAGCTTCAGGCTGTGGACTTCGAGGAGCTGGCAGACCGCAGTTAACTGGTCGCCAGCTACGCGGAAGTTGCCGACCACAGCCCAATCTACTCCCAGCGTCTGGGCTACCTTGTAGGTGCTTGCAAGAGTTAGCGGCGTCGCAGCCGGAATGCCCAGTTGCTGGTAGGCGGCGTTGCGCTCCTCGCGATCGAGGACGTAACGGCCCGGGCCCGCCAGGCGTCTGGAGAGAACCTCGGCAAAAGCCTCCGAGATCCACCCCAGATCAGAGTTCGCGCTCTGGTTCTCGAAGGGCAGAACCAGAATGGTGCGTGTTTGAGAGGCTGAGGCCTGAGGTACCGAGGTGAGCGTCAGGATGGCCAGCAGTCCCAGAAGCTTCTTCACGGCAACATTATAACAGCAGGGCTCCGCTTCCGGGTCTTCCCCGGTGAATGCCTGGCGGGCCAATGAAAAAGACCGATCTGCCGGCCAGCTACATTTTCGCTTCGTAGACCAGATTGAAAGGGGTCTGTGCGGCGCGGCGGAAACGGCTGAAACCGGCCTTGGTGACCACCTCCCGCATTCGGGCCTCGCCCGCCTGTGCGCCTAAGGCTGCGCCGACCTCTTGAGACATCGAGGCAGGCACGCAGATCATGGTGGACGCTGAATAGAATACCCGCCCCACCGGATTCAAGTTGTCCTTGACGGTGTCGCCCGCAAAAGGTTCCACGATCATCCAGGCACCGTCCGGCGCCAGTGTCCCGCGGACATGTCGGGCTGCGCCCACCGGGTCGCCCATATCGTGCAGGCAGTCGAAGAAGGTTACCAGGTCATATCCTGTGCCGGGGTAGCTCTTGGCGCTGGCTACCTGAAAAACAGTCCGGTCGGAAACGCCCGCTTTCTCCGACCGTTGCTTCGCCTTTTCGATGGAGTACTGATGATAGTCGAAGCCGAAGAAGCGGGCCTTGGGATAGGCCTGGGCCATCAAGATAGTCGAAGCTCCGTAGCCGCAGCCCACATCGGCAACCCGGGCCTCCCCCTGGAGTTTTTTCTCAACCCCGTCCAAGGATGGGATCCAGGAAGTTGTCAGATTGGCCGCATAATTGGGGCGGAAAAACCGCTCCGTGCCTTCGAAAAGCGACGGGTGATGTTCATGCCAGCCCACGCCGGTGCCGCTGCGGAAGGCCTCTACGATTTTGTGAGCGTCCTTGACCACCGCCGAGACGACCTGGAACGCTCCCGGAATATACGCTGGGCTGTCGTCCTGGGCCAACGCGAAAGCCTGCTCCTCGGTGAGGTAGTAGTGGTCGGAGGCCGGGTCATAGCTGACGTACCCCGAGGCGGCCTGAGCGGCCAGCCACTCCCGCACGTAGCGTTCGTGAGTGCTCGTCCTCAGGGCCAATTGGGACGGACTGATCAACCCGGCACCCGACATGGCCTTATAGAGTCCCAACTCGTCGCCGAGCAGCACCAAGGCTGCGCTCATGGCCGAGCCCAGGTCACCGACGAACTTCTGCATGAACTGATCAAGCTTTTGTGGATCAACCGCCATCGCTGTACCCTCCCTTCGGCGCCTGATACTATCACAGCTCTTAAATCGGCGCTTGGGTGGTCAGGCATCGTCAAGGCATCGCTACGATAGGCATCGCGAGACCACCAGCGTGATGTCATCTGCCTGTTCCCGGCCGCTGAAGTGCTGAACGGTCGCGACCACCTCTTGCAAAAGGGAAGAGACCGCGCGGTGACATTGGGACGTCACCGTATCAATCAGCCGTCCTTCGCCGAATTCCTCCCCCTCGGCGTTCTCCGCCTCAGTAACGCCGTCGCTATACACAATCAGCGTGTCTCCTGGGGCGAGCTGCGTCTCCGCCACCGAGCACTCCCACTGCTCAAAGAGTCCCAGTACGGTACAGGTGGGTTCCAGACGTTCGACCGCCGGCGGCGAGCCGCCCGCTGGGCGGGAGTCCTTGCCGCGCACCAGGAGCGGCGGGAGGTGCCCGCAATTGGCGTAGCGCAGGCGCCGGGTGGAGTCTTCGTAGTCCGCAAAGAAGAGGGTGGCGTAACTGCTGTCACTGCTGTTTTCGTAGAACAATTGATTTACTGACTTGAGCAGGCGAGGCAGGTCGTCCAAGGCCACGGCGTACTGGCTGCGCAAATTGGCCTGCAGGTTGGCCATCAGCAAGGCGCCGGAGATTCCCTTTCCCGCAATGTCAGCCAGCACCAGTCCCAGGCGGCCGGGGCGGAGCTCGAGGAAGTCGTAGTAGTCTCCACCGACTTGACGAGCCTGGATGCAGCCGCCCGCGTATTGAAGAGTCCTCATCACGGGTAGCTTCTGCGGGAACAACCTGGCCTGGACTTGCTTCGCGTACTCCATTTCCTGCGCAATGCGCCGCTCAGCCTCGATTTGCTCGGCGATCTTTTCACCCAGCCGAATACTCTCGAGGGCTAGTCCTGCCTGGCTCGCCACCGAAGCCAAAAGGCGCTTGTCCTCGCGCGAGTAAGGCTCTTCCGACAGCCGGGAACCCAGTGCAATAACGCCGGTCAGGCGGCCGTCGCCCCCCAGCAGCGGGACCAGGCATTCCGGCTCGGTGGATCCGAACTCTAAAGGTTTGGAACCATCGCCGGCGGGTTGAATCTCGATGGGCTCTCCTCGACGTCGCAACTGCTGAAGCAGGGGCGTATCAGGCGAGACCGCCGCCGGCTCAAGTGCTGCTTGCGCCGCAGTCCGCTGCAAGCGCAACTGGCCGTCGCCTGCTTCCAGATACACGGCGATGGTGGTCGGATGGAGGGCCTGTTTGATCTCTTCCTCAAGGAGCGCAGCCAACTGCTCCCGCCGCATAGCTTTGCGGATATTGAGGGCGAGGTTCTCCAGGATTTGGCGGGCGTCATACGCGCTTCGGAAGAAGGCGCGGTCGATCCTTTTGCTGACTCGTGAGCGGATCTGCAAATTGACCAAGGTGGAGAGCGCACCAAAGGCGATGCCGAAGCCCAGGCTAATGGGCAGTGTGATCGGGCTACTGAGGCGCGCGAACCCGGCAAGAACGGTAATGAACAGCCAGATCGCCAGTGAGGTCACAAGGGCCGTGAGAACCAGGAATCCGCGTTGCACCAGCAGGTAGCGCGCGCTCCTCTTCAGAAGCACCGGGATTTCGAGCACGCGATGCTTGACCACGGCGTAAGCGAAGGACACAGGGAAAAGGCCTAGCAAGATGACAACGACTGCCAACAAGAAAAGGGGAACATGAAACTTGAGAAAGTCGTTGGCCGCCAGCAAGAGCGTTCCCGGTATGACACCCCCGAGCGTTCCCCAGAGAATCACGCGAATCTTGCGCCGCGCTTCGGGGGTGCGCGTCGTGAAAGCATTTGAGGCCAGCGAAACCAGGCCCAGGATGATGAAGCCGTAGCCGTAGGACAATCGAATCAGTTCGGCGGTATTTTCCCCGGCCAGCCTGACGAGCGCGGCCGGCGCACGAGGCCCGCCGGCTGCGAGTCCTGGCAGCGCCCAGGATACGCCCAGCGCGAAGCCCAGCCACTTCAGCCACGGGGCGCGCCGGTCGAGCGGTGACCGCTCCGGAAACACGGAGAAGAAGTAGTAAAACAGCGCTCCCCCCAGACTGTCGAAGATCGCCCGGAAGGCCAGGAGGAAGGTTCGCAAAGCCGGGCCGAGATTTGCGAACGAATTGCCTGCGCCGGGAATGGCAATGAAGCCCGCGAACATGAGGGTGAGAAGCCAGACGTTCCGGTCTTCCGGGCGGAGAAACAGGATGGCGACTCCGACCACGAGGAATGGGAGCGGATACGCATTGGCGATAGCCGCGCTTACCTGCCCCGCGATGCCCCCCTCCGGCGATAGCGAGCGGCGGAGCCGGAACACGGCGTTGACCACAAACGGCGCCGCTACCCTGGGGCGCTCGACGGTCAGTTCGACCCCATCGCCGGGCCGGTGCTGCGCCCAGGCATGGCCTATGGAGTCGGAGTCTTTGATAGGCCGTCCGTTGATGGCGAGGATTTGATCTCCCGGTCTCAGGCCTGCCTTTTCAGCCGGACTGCCGGGAACAATGCTCTGAACGAGCTCTGAGTGTTCGGAGGCGAGGTAGAGGTTGGAAAAGCCCAGTTCCACCGGGACCATCTCGCGGACGGAGAACATCCAAAGGGCGCTGTACAGAATCATGGCTCCGGCAAGGAATGTCGCCAGGATTCCAAGCAGCGGTTTCGGGAGTGACAGAGACTGGACCATGGTCTTGAGAGGCGGTGCCGGGCCGGGCGTTAGTTGCGTCTGTGAATCACCATCCGGATGCCGTGTTTCGGCCTGAGGGTGACGCTCGGGAGCAATGCGATTGGGTGGCCGGGAACCAGGGTGAGGCGGAAGCCCTGAGCGATAGCGGCGAGGAGCAACGTGGATTCCATCTGTGCGAAACCGGCTCCCACGCAGACGCGAGGGCCGCCTCCGAAGGGGAAATACGCGAACCTCGGCAGCGTCCCCTGGCGAATAGAATCATTTTGCCACCGATCGGGATCGAAGCGCTCTGGATGGGGGAAAAAGCGCGGATCGCGATGCGTAACCCAAGGCGAAATGAAGACATTCGTGCCCGCTGGCAGGCGGTAGCCGCCCGCCTCGAAACCCTCCAGGGTCTCACGGCCGATGCCCCAGGCCGGCGGATAGAGCCGCAGAGACTCCTTCAGCACCCGGTCGGTGTAGCGGAGCCCAGGCAGGTCGCCGGGCGAGGGGACACGTCCGTCGAGAACCTGCTGAAGTTCGCCGGCGAGCTTTTCCTCGACCTCGGGATTCTGGCTGAGCAGGTACCACGTCCAGGAAAGGGCCAGGGCCGTGGTTTCATGCCCGGCCAGGAAGAGGGTCATGGCCTCGTCGCGAAGCTCGCGGTCATCCATCGTGCTTCCCGTTTCATCCTGCGCGCGCAAGAGCAGGCTGAGAAGGTCTTGAGATTCGCCCGAACCGTTTTGGCTACGGCGCTGGCGGATGATGGCGTAAAGAATGGCGTCGAGCTGGCGCACAGCGCGCCCCATCTTGGACACGCGGGGGATGCGGAACCACTTGGGCAGCACCATGGCCAGACGTGCATAATCGGCAAAGCGCTCCATCACCACCTGCAGCGCTTCGCCCACCTCGTGCGCTTGAGCGGACACGTCGGCGCCGAACAGGCAACGGGCCACAATCTGCAGCGTGAGCCGCATCATCTCCTGATGAACGTCGAATACTCCGCCGTCCTGCCAGGCACCGATTGCGCGCTCCGTGCAATCGGTCATCACCTTGGCGTAGTTCAAGATGTTGTCGCGGTAGAACGCCGGCTGTACGAGCTTTCGCTGGCGGCGCCACTCCTCGCCTTCGGTGGTCAGAAGGCCGTCGCCCATGACCCCCGCCAGAGCTCGATAGTCACGCGACTTCACGAATCGCAAGGAGTTCTTGACTAAGATGGATTCAATGTCGTCCGGGTGCGCTAGCAGGCACACAGGAATATGCAGGAAGTGAAAAAGGACCACGTCGCCATACTGCCGTGCCATCCGGGTCATGAAGCCGAGCAAATCGCGCCTGAGCTCGAGCATACTTCCGATGAAAGGACGGCCCTTCGGTCCGGGCGGGAGCCCGAGAGCGCCGGCCCACTTTTGCTCTGGGGCTGCGACGGACGTCATTCGGATCCTAGGAAATACTCTCGAGGCGGTTGATCTGGTGTGCTAGATCGAAATCCTTCTGGGTGATTCCGCCGGCGCTGTGGGTGCACAGGGCCATTGTCACGCGGTTGTACTTGATGGTGATGTCAGGATGATGGTTTCCCCGCTCGGCTGCCTCGGCGACACGATTGACGAACGCCATGGCAGGCAGAAAGGATTTGAAACTGAACTGCCTCTCGATGTTGCCGCCGGCGCGCGACCACCCCGGCAGATGCTGCAGTTTCTCGCTGATCTCGGCTTCGCTTAGTGTGGCCACGTTTGCTCCAAGGCGGAACGATGCTGGCTTAAGAACGACGGACGGTTCCGGTGGTCGGCGGCGGCCAGCTTATCTCTTACGAAATCGGCCAGCGCCGGACTCCAGAAGCCGGGCTTCGAAACGGGGAAGACAAGCTTGGCGGCCAGGGAGCCGGCATCGATGCCGGACCACCGTGAGGCGTCAGACGCAGTTTCGATGGTTTGCCACCCGAGCGTTACCAAGGCGTCCGCTTTAGCCAAAGCGCGCGCGGCCGAGGGCTTGAAATCAGCGCGCGAGCCGTCCACGACCGCGAGGTACAACAGCGGCTTAATGAACTCCAAGATGCTGTTGCTCTCGATCACCACCCACTCGGCTCCCTGCAGTTTTCGCCAGAGCAGCGGCAACGCGCTAGCGAGTTGCCCCTGACGTGCGCGCAGCCAGAAAGACCGTCGGGCCCCGGCTGCAAGATAGCGGCATGTGTCGCTGCGTCCTGCCGCGTCAGGTTCTTCCGTCAGTGCAAAGGGATGTTCGCTCGGGGCGCAGTCGCAGGCGCGCCCGTCGCGCGAGCAGATCCCGTGGCCGTACTGCGTGATCTTCACGGCCGTCCAGCCGAGCGGCGCAAACTCGCGGACGAGCGTCGACATCACCGAGGTCTTACCGATGTTCCGGGTGTGACCGCCGATCACGATGACTTTCATGTGCGTTTCCGGGCGGTTCTCATTATAACGCGAGTGCAAAATACGGCAGGCCGGCAGATCGAGGTGCGGATTGTCTGGAGGACACCTGGAGTAGAATGTAGGCATGATTCAGGAAGTGGTTCCCGTCGGAATGCTGCAATGCAACTGTTACATCCTCGGAGATGAGGCCACCGGTGAGGCCATGGTGATCGACCCAGGCGATGACATCGACCGCGTCCAGCAAGTGCTGGAGCGGCACCGGCTGGCTCCGAAATACATCGTCGCTACTCATGCTCACATCGATCACGTGGGTGGCATCGAGAAACTGGCGCGGGCAACCGGCGCGGCGGTGATGATGCATCAAGAGGATCTGCCGCTCTATCAGAACCTGGCCACCCAGGCGGCCTGGCTGGGTGTCCGCTCTCCGGGCACGATCGAGGTTGATCAGTTTCTGCGGGAGGGTGATCGATTGCGATGGGGCGGGCGCTCTGTGGAGGTCCTGCATACCCCCGGACACTCACCGGGTAGTTTGTCGCTTTATCTTCCCGGGGACGAGCAGCGGGTCTTCAGCGGTGACACGCTGTTCCAGTCCAGTATCGGCCGCACTGATCTTTGGGGTGGGTCTTACGCGGAGATTCTGAGGTCCATCGAAGGCAAACTGCTGGTGCTTCCCGATCTTATTCCGGTGTTTCCTGGACACGGCCCTTCCACGACCATCGGCGAGGAGCGCCAGTTTAACCCATTTCTGACGGACTCCCGGTAAAGAATGCAGGGGTGGGGCTCTGAACCCTATTTCTGGCCCGAGCCCGCGTTCTGCTCCCGGCTGGCCACGTACTGCTTGGCGTGCGTGATCAGCGCCGCCGCCTGCGGCATCGCCTCCACGGCTTTGGCGACCAAGGGGTCATCCTCACGCTCCAGCCGCAAGGCCTCGTCCTCGCCATAGATCATCAGGTAGAGCTGAACGCGGATGCGATGCTTCAGGAAGTCAAGGTTGTCGTTGACTTCGGCCGGCGTCACCGGGATGTGGTGGTCCGCCAGGTAGGAGTTGAATTCAGCGATCACCTCCGGCGTTACCTCGAAGTCGCGCGAGATGGTCTTGTGAAGCCCGAGGTAGCGCAGAGCGAATTCGGCAACAGCGTCGTGTTCGGCCAGCTTCTGCTCCACGTCATTCAGCTTGGTGGCTGACACTTCGATGTCCGGCGTAATTCCTCCGCCACCGTAAACCTCCCGCCCCCCGTCGGTCAGCCGCACCTGGCTCTTGGGGGTGGCTCCGTCTTCGGAGCGGTTGTAATAATCGTAGAGGGACACGTCTGAGTAGTCGCGCTGGATCAGCCGGCCGCTGGGAGTGTAGTAATGAGCCGTCGTGAGCGCCAGACCAGCGTGCTCGCTCAACGGGTAGACGGTCTGTACCAGGCCTTTTCCGAAGCTGGGCTCGCCCATGATCAAGGCCCGGTCGTGATCCTGCAAGGCTCCGCTCACAATCTCAGCGGCGCTGGCAGTGTAGCGGTCGATCAAGATCACCATGGGATACTCGTTGCCGCTGTTGCCGCGCGTGACGTAGTAGCGCTTCTCGCGGGAGGCGCGTCCGTAGTGGTAAACAATCAGTTGATCTTTAGCCAGGAAGTGGTCGGAGACATCCACTGCCTCCTCGAGCAGGCCGCCAGGATTGTCGCGCAGGTCGAGAACGAGCCCCTTGAAACCCTGCGCGCCGAGTTTTTTCAGCGCCTCACTCAGTTCGTCATCCGTGGTCTCATCGAACCCGTTCAGGTGGACATAGGCCACGCCGGACTTGAGCATGAAGGCGCTATCCACGGTGGGGCGCCGGATTTCGTCGCGCGTGATCGTGAACTCCACGGGCTCGTCGTAGCCTTCGCGGTGAACGCTGAGGTGAACCACCGTCCCTTTGGGACCCTTCAGCATGTCCGCCACTTGAGTCGTGGTGAGGCCTTCGGTATCCTTCCCTTCAATCTTCCAGATGGTGTCGCCCGGCCGCAGCCCGGCTCTGAAGGCCGGCGATCCCGGGATGGGCTTCTCGACGAAAGTGGTCAGCTTGCCGGCCGGGTTGAGGCGCGGACCGATCGTCATCCCCACGCCGTAGTACTTGCCCTCCTGTTCCTCGCGGATCTGAGCGAAATACTTGGGGTCAAAGAAGTTGGAGTGCGGATCGAGCGTCCGCAGCATGCCGGGAATGGCGCCCACCGGGCTATTCGGCTCCGGTCCGTAGATCGCCTTGTTCGGGTCAACGGGATCGGCGTACTCGTGCTGGATGATTTCGTAAACGTGGGTGAAATCCTTCAGTCCGGATTGCACCTCCGACTCGTCGCCGGTGGCGGCTACAGCCTGCACGCGTGGGCCGTACAGTCCACCCACCAGTGACCCCACGGCCACCGCACTAGCAACGAACCACACCAAGCGTCGAGCAGGTCTCATGAGACTCCTTTCCCCATGGAGCTGTTAACGAGTATAACATGTCTCCACGCCCGGAGCGCGGCCAGCGATCGGGGCATTCTGTTGGATGCGCCAGACGGTCCGGGAGAAACGCCCGGCGGAACCGATTTTCTTCTCCTCGTCACCCGGAGCCTGCCCATTCTATTGCCGGAGTTGTCTTGGATTCCGCAGTGGTGATACACATGAGGGCGGAGGCGCAGAATGAAGAGCTATCTCCCTGGAATGCCTTGGCTTATACCTTTTGTCCTGCTCATGGCTGCGATCCGGCCACCCCCACCGGCTGGGTTTGGGGCTGCGGCTCCTGAATCACAAGGATCAGAACCATGGTGGAAACATGCCGTCTTCTACGAGATCTATCCTCGCAGCTTCAAAGACACAAATGGTGACGGCCTCGGCGACCTGAATGGCATCCCTTCCAAGCTCGATTACCTGCGCGACCTGGGGGTGGACGCCCTCTGGATCACGCCCTTCTACCCCTCACCCCAGGTGGACTTCGGCTACGACATCAGCGACTACGAAAATGTCGACCCCGCTTACGGCAACCTGGCCGATTTCGATTACTTGCTCGCCGAGGCCCATCAGCGCGGGATCAGAATTGTCCTGGACATGGTCCTGAACCACACTTCCGACCAGCACCCCTGGTTTGTGGAGTCGCGCTCCTCCCGCGACAATCCCAAGCGTGACTGGTACATCTGGCGCGACGGCAAGAATGGAGGCCCGCCTAACAACTGGATCTCCGTCTTCGGCGGCCCCGCCTGGACGTTCGACGAAAAGACCGGTCAGTGGTACTACCGCTACTTCTACCCGCAGCAGCCCGACTTGAACTGGCGTAACCCGGCGGTTCAAAAAGCCATGTTCGACCAGGTGCGATTCTGGCTGAAGCGCGGCGTGGACGGCTTCCGTCTCGATGCGGTCGCCAATCTTTTCGAGGATCCCAGCCTTCGTGACAATCCCCTCCTGCCGGAGCCGGTGCCCGGCTCCACCACCGAACACGAAGAAGACGAGGTCTACAACATGGATCTGCCGGAGGTGCACACAGCGTTGCAGAGTTTGCGCAGGGTCACCGACTCCTTTTCGGAGCGCATCCTGGTGGGCGAGACCTGGCCCAAAAACATGGCCGGTTTGCTGAAATACTACGGCCCTGAAAATAACGAGCTCCAGCTTCCCTTCAACTTTTTCTTCACCAAGGTTCCCAAGCTTGAGGCGGCGGCTTTCCGTTCCGAGGTGGAACAGACCCAGCAGGTGCTCGGGAGCCGCTGGACCACATGGGTGCTCAGCAACCACGATCTGGTCAGAGCTTACACGCGCTACGGCGATGGCCGGCATAACGACCAGATCGCCAAGATTCTCGTCACCATGCTGCTCACCCTGCGCGGCACGCCCTTCCTTTACTACGGGGAAGAAATCGGCATGCAAAACAACGATCCCAAGACCATCGACGAGGTGCGCGACCCCGTGGGCAGGCGCAAGTGGCCCGCCGATAAAGGGCGCGACGGCGAGCGCACCCCGATGCAGTGGAATTCGAGTCCCGCCGCCGGTTTCACCACCGGCAAGCCTTGGCTGCCGATACCGGCCACGGCCGCCACCCACAACGTGGCGAGCGAGTCCGCCGACCCGGCTTCGATTCTGAATTTCTACAAGGCCCTGCTGCGCCTTCGCCGCCAAAGTCCGGCTTTGCTGGATGGGGAATATCAGACCCTGGGCGACGATCCTGCCGTCTTTGCCTACCTGCGCAAAACTCCGGGCGAGACGGTCGCGGTGGCGCTGAACATGTCTGCGCAGAAGCAGACGCTCGACCTCGGCAAGGCAAATCTGGGCCCGACGAGCCTCAAGGTGGTACTCAGCAGCGTGCGCTCTTCGGGCGAGCCCGTGGCCGGCAACGAACTCCGGCTTGACCCTTTCGAGGCCGTCGTGCTCAGTCGGCCTTAGCCTGCGTTGTTGATCTCGTCACTCGTCCCTGTCAGTGGCTCCTATTGTACGGTGAGCGTGATGGTCGCGGACTCTGAAACCTGGCCAAAAGTCCCGGTGACTGTCACTGAGTACGTGCCCGCCGGGGTTCCGGGATTTGACGGCGGCGGAGAAGCACTCGAACCGCCTCCCCCGCAGGCACCGTAGCCCGCTAAAGCAGCGATCACAATCAGAGCCAGAACTTGCACTGAAGTCACCCGGGATCGCCGGCCGGGCGTGAAGGCCAAAAACTCGGCTCTGGCCGGCCTTCGGTTCCGCCACCCCAAGCCCAGCAGCAACGCCGCGCCGCAAACCAGCCAGACCGCTGGCGTGAGCGGCATGCCACGCCGGCCTGGCGGACGGAACAACGCCGAAGCCGCCGTGGTGGAGATCGTCAGCTTGGCGTTGGCCGCATTCGAGCCCGGCGTAACGCTCGCAGGCGAGAATGAGCACGTGGCCAGTGAGGGCAGAGTGGAGCCTGAGCAGGCAAGCGTCACCGCGCTCGTGAAGGCGCCGAATTTAGGACTCACCGAAATGGTGAAACTGGCGGACTGGCCCGGGCTCACGCTAGAGCTCGACGGCGACGCGCCGATCCCGAACCCCGTGGCCGTCACCTGGATGCTCACCCGGGGCGAAAGGGTGACGCCGTTGTTGGTCGCGCTCAGGCTGACGGTGTTCGATCCTGACGGGCAATTCGGCGACGGCGTGGGACCCGAGCCCGAACCGCAGGTGCCGGTCCAATTGTAGGTCAGCGGGCAGCCATTCGGGTCCTGGTCGGTGGCCTGCAGCGTGCCTCCGCCAGCGTTCACAGTTTGGGTGGCGGGGGCGGACAGGGTCGGAATCTCCTTCTCGGCGGCGGCGAGCGTATCCACCCGGCCCGAGCCGTAGATGTTGTTCGGGATGGGGCTCCCGATCGGATCAGCGTTGCCGAGCAGGAGGCCGTGGAGCGCCTGGCGTGCCATGGTGTCCGTCACCGCTCCGCTCGAGCTGCTGAGCAGGCACGGAGCAAGCTGAAGCAGGAGCGCGTCCGCCCCGGCGGCGTGCGGCGTTGCCGCCGAGGTCCCGAAAAACGGATTCAGAAAATCCCCGGTTCCGGTGACAGAAACGCCGTCGATGCCGGTGACGTCGGGCTTGTTGCGGCCGTCTGTCGTCGGTCCCTGGCTGCTGTAAAACTCGATCTGAGTGTGATCGGGGTCATTCGGATAGTCTGGGCACTGCGGCACCCCGGAGCAGATAGCGCCAACCGCCACCACGCTCGCCGGAGTTCCTCCGGCGTCGGACTCGGCCGGCACGCTGCTCGACGGCGTGTTGTAGTTGTGCTCTTCGTGATTCGGAGGACTGATGGGCTTGATGGTTGCTTGCGCGCACTCCGGCGTGAACAAGAACATATTGAGATTGCGCACGGCCGCCTTGTTGCCCGCGTTTTGAATCACGATCTCGAAGGTTCCCTCGGGCGCCGACGCCGGCTGGGCGTAATCGAAGAATTCCACCGGGTCTTGCGTGCCCGTCTGCGGATTCGTGCTGCTGGCCACCACTTGGCCCGTGCTCTGCTCCACCAGGAAAAGGTCGTAATCATTGCTCGAGCTGCCGAACGGATCGTTCCAAGTGAGGACCACCTCGATCTCGCCGTTAGGAGGCAGGATCACCCGGTCGGACGTGGTGGGCCCGAGCTTCAGAATGTCCGTGGTGGTGGAATTGCCCTGAAACAGGTGCAGGTCGCCGCCTCTGCCCAACAGGCTGGTGCCGTCGACCTTCGAGTCCGCGTATGCACCCAGATAGTGGTTGACGGCCTGATTCCCGACCGCGGTCAGCCAGGCGCGGATGGGATTGCCGGAGCCGTTGAGCTGCGCGGCGGTGTTCGCAGAGACCGGGCTCGTGCCGTCGTAGGGAAAACCGAAGAAGCCGATGTCATCGAGACCCACATCCACGTTAGAGGCGATGTAATCGACCGCCTGCTCGAAGGCCATGCTGGTATCGAAGTTGGCGAAGTAAAGTTGGGCCCCCGGCGCGACATCGTGCAGAATCTCGAGCAGCGCCGTGCCTTCAGCGCCCGCGCCCGCAAATCCGCAGCCCGGCGGCGGCAGACCTTCGAGATCCTGATTGGCACTGAACGACCGAGCCGTGATTCCGCCGCTGGCGGAGGTCAAGGTGCCGCTGGCGTTGCGCGTGCCCATCGCCTCCGGCAGGTCGCCGGTGGAAATCGGCCCGCCCGTCACGCCGCCCACGGTGCAGCTCGCGTTCGGCGCGGGACAGGCGGCAAAGATGCCTTTCAGGCCGTCGGAAATCGCACCCACCTTCACGCCGCTGCCGTCCACGTGATAAGTGGCCCGCACGTTAGTCGCCTTGATGATGCTGTCGCCCTGGCTCTCCACCGAGCCTGTCAGCGGGAAGCCGTAATTCGGCAAGGTGACAAATCGCACCACCGGCAGCGCTCCCACCGCCTCGAGCCGCGTGACCGGCGCCCGGGCCTGCACGATGCGGTTGCGGGCGTCGACAAGCTCGATGGTGGCCCCGGCGCTCCGGAGGGAATCAAGCGCGGAGTCGAGCGCCGCTCCGCCAGCCGCCGTCACCAACACGTACACCTGCACCTCGCCGTGGGCGTCGATGCGCATCAGGCCGCTGCGCGAGGCGTCCCGCACCGCCTTCGGCATGGAAGCCATCGCGAGGCCCCGCAGCATCTCGGCGTGACGGCCGGGCAACCAGGCGCCATGCTCCTGTGGCACGGCAGCCGCCAGGCTGGCCAGAATCGTCTGAAGCTTCGGGTGCTTGTACGGCGTCCCCGAAGCCTGCTGGCCGCGAAGTTCCCGCACCTCGGGCCCAGCCGCCAGAAATAAGGCCGCGAGCAGGATGAGGGCTCGCGACACAAACCGAGTGGACATGCAATGGCTCCTCGCCTGGCCTATTCTAGCAAAGCAGGAGTCAGGAGCCGGAGAGTCATAGATAAGAAGTCAGAAGCCAGAAGTCAGAAGCCAGAAGCTGGAAGCCAGAACTAGTGTCATGTCTCCGAAGTTCGTCCAAGAATTCAGCTCCGAAGGAGCGACATAACGTAGCCCACGGCGTAAGCCGTGGGTCGGGGCACCGCGCCATCCCTCTCCCTCTCCCGCCCGCGCGGGAGAGGGATGCCGAAGGCGGGGTGAGGGCCGATTCATCCCAGGGCTCACGCCCTGGGCTACGTCATGTCGCCCCTAACGGGGCTTGCCGGAGCTTCTCTGAGAGCCAGACTTCATCTACGAACTTCTGAGACACGACGCCAGGAATGCGGCCTGCGAGTTCGTTGAACGCCGCCATGAGGTCATTTGGATGAAAATGTCGGGGTGCATCGCGATGTGCGCTGGGCGGTTCACGAACCGACCCCCTACCGCTGAGTGCCGACTTCTGTCTTCTCGAAGCTTGACGGCGCCCGCGGCTGAGGTTGCCGTTCAGGCTCAAGTGGTGCTCCGGGAGGGCCATAGCCCTCCTTAGCCAAGAAGTTACTCCCAACCCCCCCCACCCCTAGATGCCAAAGCTGGAATGTGTTTTAGAATCAACAACGTAATCAAGAACGAGGGGCTCCTCCAAAGCTGGAAGGGGAATCCGCGGCCAATACTAAAACAACTCCTTTTTAATCAGATGAATCCAGGGATCCTGCAGAGCCCCAGAAAACCAAAACCGGAGCCAAACGGCTCAGACGGAGCGCCAATTGAGGACACAATCCGCTTGGAATCAGTAGTCTACGGCCACTGAGGAACAAGCATCAGCGAGCGCGAACGGTTGTCAGGACGCCGTTGTCTCGGTTTCCCACCAAAGACCAGGAAGAGCCAACTATTCCTCGCCTGATGGCGAGGGATTTCCACCATCCTCGATGCGGACACTAATGATATAAGAAGGGCTGCGATTCTAAAGCATTCGTCTGGGTCGAGCAACGCAGATTGATGAACCCGATTAGGAAACTCTTCTGGCTTGGCGTGGCAGCACTGGGCGCGATCGGGCTCAGCCTGATTGCCACGGCGCGCGGCGAGCCTTTGAATGCGGTCTGGCTGGTGACGGCGGCCGTCTGCATCTACGCGCTCGGCTACCGCTTTTACAGCCGCTTTGTGGCCTGCCGGGTGCTCGGTCTCGACGACGCCCGCGCCACGCCCGCCGAGCGCCTGGAAGATGGCCGCGATTTTACTCCCACCAACAAGTGGGTGCTCTTCGGACACCACTTCGCCGCCATCGCCGGTCCGGGACCGCTGGTCGGGCCGATCCTGGCCGCTCAGTTCGGATATCTGCCCGGCACGCTCTGGATCGTGATCGGCGGCGTGCTCGGCGGCTGCGTGCAGGACTTCGTTACGCTCTTCTTCTCGCTGCGCCGCAACGGCCGCTCGCTTGGCGAGATGGCCAAGGCCGAAGTGAGCGAGTTCGGCGGCTGGACCGCGCTCTTCGCCGTGCTGGCTATCATGGTGATCCTCATCGCCGTGGTGGCCCTCGTGGTTGTGAACGCGCTTAAGTCGAGCCCTTGGGGCGTGTTCACGATCGCCGTCATCATTCCGGTGGCCTGCCTGCTGGGGCTTTACCTGCGCTATGTGCGGCCCGGGCGCGTGCTGGAAGCTTCCGTCCTCGGATTCCTCCTCGTGATGACCGGCGTCATCGGCGGCCGCTATGTGTCCGACTCGGCGCACTGGGCGCCCTACTTCACCTATACCGGCCTGGCGCTGGCCTGGATCATCATCATCTACGGTTTCATCTCTTCGGTGTTGCCGGCCTGGCTGCTGCTCGCCCCGCGCGACTACCTGGCCACCTTCATCAAGCTCGGCACCATTCTGGCGCTGGGCGTGGGCATCCTGCTCGCTCATCCGCCCATGCTGCTGCCCCCGCTCACCCGTTTCACCGATGGCACCGGACCCATCTTCGCCGGCAAGGTTTTCCCCTTCTGCTTCATCACCATCGCCTGCGGGGCCATCTCCGGGTTTCATTCGCTCATCGCCTCGGGCACGACTCCCAAGCTGATTACCAAAGAGAGCCACGCTCGCACGATAGGCTACGGATGTATGATGATGGAGTCCTTCGTCGGCGTTATGGCCATGGTGGCGGCCACCGTGCTCCGGCCCGGAGTCTATTTCGCCGTCAACAGCCCGGCCGGGGCCGTCGGAGCCACGCCAGACGCGGCCGTGGCCACCATCACCGCCTGGGGCTACCCGGTGACGGCGCAGGAGATGGCCGACTTGGCCCACCGCGTGGGTGAGATCACCCTCTTCAACCGCACCGGGGGCGCGCCTTCGCTCGCCGTCGGCATGGCGCAGATCTTCTCGCACACCCTCGGCATGGGCGGCCTCGAGGCCATCTGGTATCACTTCGCCATCATGTTTGAGGCCCTTTTCATCCTCACGGTGCTGGACGCCGGCACGCGTGTGGGCCGGTTCATGCTGCAGGAGCTGGCCAGCCACCTGGTGCCGGTGTTCGGGCGCACGGGCTGGTATCCCGGTGTGGTGCTCACCAGCGCGCTGATCGTCGGGGCGTGGGGCTACTTCCTGCTGGGCGGTGTGCGCGATCCGCTGGGCGGCATCAACAGTCTGTGGCCGCTCTTCGGGATCTCGAACCAGCTTCTGGCCAGCATCGCCTTGTGCATCGCCAGTACGATCCTGATCAAGATGGGCAAGCGCCGCTACCTTGGGGTGACACTGGCGCCGCTCGTCTGGCTGGTGACGGTCACCATGACGGCCAGCTATCAAAAGGTGTGGTCGCCGAATCCGCGCCTGGGATTCCTGGCGCACGCCCGGCTGCTCTCGGACCAGCTGTCGAGCTCAACGGCAGCCGGGACCCTGCCTGCCGCCCGAGCCGCCGAGACGGCACGATTGATTTTCAACGACCGGCTCGACGCTACCGTAACCTTGATTCTGGCGGTGCTGGTGGTGCTGGTGCTTGCCGAGTCGGCGCGGCAATGGTGGCTCTATACCTTTGGCCGCAAGGAGCCCGCACTGAGCGAAGCGCCAGCACAACTTTCGAGGCTTACAGCCCAGCGGCTTCGCGGAGACGAAGGTTGAATGATCAACAGCCGAATGGACGCGGGACCATTTGAGATTGATGCCATGCTCACCCAACTGCTGAAGACGCTCTGGCACTTCCTCCGCGAGGTCAGCGGAGAGAATGATTACCCTCGTTACCGGGATCGAGCCCTTGCCCGCGGCGAATCGCCGCTCTCGCCGGTTCGTTTCTACCTTTCCCGGCTGGAGCATAAATACTCGCGGCCGAATCGCTGCTGCTGAGGCGACGAAAGCGGATTCAAGAATCGATTTAGCGGGGTGGTGTCGACTCGTCTCTAGCTACGGAAGCATCGGGGATAACCGAAATCCCATTAGTCAACTCCTGGCTCAATCGCACGGCGCTCGGGTGTCCGTCGATCCGGACCAGCAGCGACGCATTTCGGATTCCGGCATCAACGGTAATCGAGACGGCTGGTGTCAACCCCAGCCGTTCCATTTCGCGGAGCCTGGAGGGGTCGCGATCAGAGACACAGCTGATCACCGCTCGAGCGCCGCAAGCCCATTTCGAAAGGGGCATTTCCTGGCGCCGGGGTACGGCTGCTCCTTTGCGGCAGAAGCTTGGGCTGAAAACGGGGACGCGGCAGCAGGTCCGGCTGGTGATAAACTGCCAGTGACGGTATTGAGATGGACGACGGGAGGAGAGCACCAATGAGATCAACAGTGGCCGCCGGCCTGGCTTTCGCTGTGACCCTGCTGCCTGGAAGTGCGGCGATGGGCCAGACGCCCGAGCAGAAGAAAGACGGCGTTCGTAAGATGGCAGCGCAAACGCTGGATCACCTGTATAAGCTTCAACCGGCTTCCCGGGCGGCGATCCAGAAGTCGGCGGGATACGCCGTTTTCAACAACACGGGCGTGCACGTCCTTCTGGTGAGCTCGGCGCGCGGCAGCGGCATGGCCGTCAACTCCGGGACCAAGCAGGAGACCTTCATGAAGATGATCTCGGCAGGCGCCGGTCTCGGGCTGGGAGTCAAGGACTACAGCGTGGTGTTTGTGTTCGAGACCCAGGATGCGCTGAATGATTTCATCAACTCCGGCTGGCAGGGCTCGGCCCAGACCGACGCGGCGGCCAAGGCAGGGAAGGACGGCGACGCTTACTCGGGTGCGGTCACGGTTAAGCCGGGGGTGTGGGTGTACCAGATCACCAAGAACGGGCTCGCTCTGCAGGTGACCCTGCAAGGTACGAAATACTACAAAGACAGCGACCTTAACAACACGTAGCGCCTTTTGTCGTTGGCTGAGAGTCTGACGGCGACCCACGAAAGATCTCACCCTCCAACTGCCGGCCCTGCTGGCGCCTCAGCCCGATTTCTGGCCATGGCTTGCGCACCGCGCAAGGCAGTGCGGTTTCCCACGTGAGAGCCGCGTTGGAACCGGGCGGTCCACCAGGGGATTTCAGTATGCCTTGGGACGGCCTCGACAGCACCGGTTGCCAGATTGCTCCACAGCGAGTGCGCCCGCCTATCTAACGAACTTTACCCGCTGCCGTATTTCCGCTTGACATGCTTAGGTACCATGCTATGGTTGATGAAATATGAGTAATCAGGTCGCGCCCTCTTCGATGATGCTTCCCCTGGGCAGGGGCTTTGCTGCGGCGGGGTTTCGGGAGAGGGTCTGGCTGTCCGTCAAGCTGCCCGACGGAGGGAGCTGGGGCATTTTCGTATGTTATTGAAAAAATGACATCTAGCTTTTTGGCGGGGGTTTCGCGCTGAAAAAAATCGAAAAGTATCAATCGAAGCCTAAGACTCCTCTAGAATCAACACGAGAATCAAAACGGCTCATTCGGAACCCAGCAACTTGTTGATAACACTATTGTTAGACTAAAATCCCAGCATGTCGTTGAAAGCATGTAGTTTAAGTTGATCTGCGCCGCCCTTCCGGCCGTTTATCCCTGGTTTTTAGCCCCTAGAATGGCGGTCTTGGTCCTTTTTTTCGTGACTGAACGCCGTCTTGGACCTAACTAACTGACATCAATAAACTTAGACGCCTATTGGTCTGCGGTTGACAACCTGGGGGCGGGGCAGGTGTTCGGCGATGGACAACTTGTCGCACGCCGGACAACGCGAGCACGCCAGAACGGGATCAGTGTCCCGTAGGCCATTCTGTCTTAAAGCTTTACAATCACGAACCCCTTGGCCCGGCAGTTGCCTGAGATTCTTCGCTCCGCTGCGCGCTGCTCAGAATGACACGTCTTGTGACTTTGCTCAGAGTGACGCGTCTTGCGGCGTATGCAGACCTACGCCGCCGCTTCGCTGGTGGCACGATGCAGGGTACTGAATTGGTGACCGATGACAACGTTACTTAGCGATCTGCGTTACGGTTTGCGAACCCTTGCCACGAATCCCGGCTTCGCGGTTGCCGCCATCCTGTCGCTCGCCTTGGGGGTCGGCGCCAACACGGCCATCTTCCAATTGCTGGATGCGGTGCGGATGCGCACACTTCCGGTGAGCCACCCTGAGCAACTGGCCGAGCTGCGCCTGACGGACACCACCTGGCTGCGGGGAAGCCAGCAAAGCTGGAACCCGATACTCACCAACCCCATCTGGGAGCGGATTCGCGATCGTCCGCCCGAGGCTTTTGCCGGCATGTTCGCCTGGGCGGAGGACGATTTCAACATCGCTCCGAGCGGCGAGGTGCGTCACGCCCAGGGTTTGTGGGTCAGCGGAGAATTCTTCCACGTGTTGGGCGTTCAGCCCCGGCTCGGCCGCCTCTTTGCGGCGGCGGATGACCACCGAGGCTGCGGGCTGCCGGGAGCGGTGGTGAGCTATGCTTTTTGGCAGCGCGAGCTCGGCGGCGACCTTGCGGCCATCGGCAGGAAGATTACCCTGGACTACCAACCCGTCGAGATCATCGGTGTCACGTCCGCCGGCTTCTCCGGCCTGGACGTCGGACAGTCGTTCGATGTGGCGCTTCCGCTCTGTTCGCAGGCGACGCTGGAGGACTACAGTTTTCTCGACAGCGGCACGATCTGGTGGCTTTCAATCATGGGCCGCCTCAACCCAGGCTGGACTCTGGGACGAACGACCGCAGAATTGGGCTCGATGTCGCCTGGCATCTTCGAGGCGACGCTGCCGAAGGAATATCCGCGCGAGAATATCAAGGACTACCTTCGTCTCAAACTGGCGGCGTACCCTGCCGGAACAGGCATTTCCTGGTTGCGTGAGCAGTACCAGGACCCGCTTTGGCTGCTGCTCGCCACCGCCGGGCTGGTTCTCTTGATAGCCTGCGCCAACCTGGCGAACCTCATGCTGGCGCGGGCCAGCGCGCGCGAACGTGAGATGGCCGTCCGGCTGGCTTTGGGGGCGTCGCGCGGCCGCCTGATCCGTCAATTGATGGCGGAAAGCCTGTTGCTGGCAGCCATCGGTGCGGCCCTGGGTCTCGTCCTGTCCGGGGCGTTGAGCCGGTTCATGGTAGCCTTCCTGACCACCCAAGGGACCACTTTGTCTCTGGACCTGCACCCCGATTGGCGTGTGATCGGCTTCACCGGGGGAGTTGCGATTCTGGCTTGTCTGTTGTTCGGGCTTACCCCCGCGTTGCGAGCGACCCGCATTGCTCCCGGGGCGGCCATGAAGGCCAGCGGTCGAGGAGTCACCACCACGCGCCAGCACTTCAGCCTGCGGCGGACGCTGGTGGCCACCCAGGTCGCCCTCTCGCTGGTCCTGCTGGTCGGCGCTCTGCTCTTTTCGCGCAGTCTGCACAACCTGATGACCGTGAAGACGGGCTTCCAGCAGGACGGTATATTGATCAGCTACGCCGATATGACGCGCCTCAAGCTACCGTACGAGCGCCACGCGGCGTTCCAACAGGAATTGCTGGAACGTCTGCGCGCTATTCCTGGAGTGGACGCGGCGGCGCAAGTGCGGTTTCTGCCGCTCGGCGGGAACGCGACCGAGAATCGGATCTGGAAAAGCGGCTCGGATCCCAGACAGAGCGTCAACGCGTATTTCAACTGGGTCAGCGACGATTATTTCAAGACGCTACAGACCCCGTTCTTGGCGGGGCGGGATTTTGATACCCGCGACACCGCGACCACTCCGCCGGTGGCGATTGTGAACCAGGCCTTCGCCCGTGCGCTGGGCTCGGGATCGAATCCGGTGGGCAGTAGGTTTCGAAGAGAGGCCACGCCTTCCGATCCTGCGGAGATGGACTTCGAGATCATCGGCCTGGTGGCGGATACGAAATACCGGAACATCCGGCAGGATTTTGTCCCTATCGCTTTCCTCTCCGCCTCCCAGGACGCGCGGTGGAATTGGAGTAACCAGATCCTTATCCGTTCGAACGTACCCATAGGGGATCTCACGTCCAGAGTCCGAGAGGCGATAGCCGGGCTCAATCCGGAAATCGGCACCGAGTTTGAAGTCTTCAAGACCACCATCCGCGACGGGCTGCTGCGGGACCGCCTGATGGCCACCGTATCCGGTTTTTTCGGTCTCCTGGCAGCGCTCCTGGCAGTGGTCGGCCTTTATGGCGTGATGTCGTACATGGTGGTACGGCGGACCAACGAGATCGGAATCCGCATGACCCTGGGGGCGGGCCGCAGCGAGATCGTCGCCATGGTGATGCGCGAGGCCGGAGCCCTGCTCAGCGTCGGTCTCGGTGTCGGCTTGCTGCTGTCGCTGGCCGGAGCCAAGGCAGCGCGCGCCTTACTTTTCGGTCTGCAGCCCTATGATCCGCTGACGCTCGCCTTGGCAGCGGCCTTACTGGCGGCGGTCGCCCTGGCGGCAAGCTTCCTGCCCGCCAAACGTGCGGCCAGGCTCGATCCCATGGCGGCGCTGAGGTACGAGTAGCAGGGTTTAGTGGCTAGTGGTGGTGGTTAGGGGTTAATGACCACTTCACGTGAGGTCGAGCAATGAACAGGATGCTGCAGGATTTGCGCTACGGCCTTCGCACCCTCGTGAGCAATCCGGGCTTCACGGCTGTGGCCGTCCTCACGCTCGGGCTCGGCATCGGGGCCAACACGGCTATCTTCAGCGCCGTGAATGCCGTCTTGCTGCACCCCTTGCCCTACCGGGACTCACAGCGGCTCGTCCGGGTGTGGGCCACCAATGTGAAGAACGGGTTTGCCCACGACGTGGCCTCTTATCCCGACTTCACCGACTGGGCCGCTCAGAGCCACAACTTTCAGCAAATGGCGGCGTACTGCGGCCGCTCCTATAATCTGTCCGGTGGCGATCACCCTGAGCGGATCCGCGGTTTGCAGGCGTCCGCCGGCCTTCTGACGATGCTCGGCATCAGGCCGGCGCTGGGGCGCGACTTCTCGCCCGAGGAGCAACAACCCGGTCGAAATCATGTGGTGTTGCTCGGCGACAGCCTGTGGCGAAGCCACTTCAATGCGGACCCCAAGGTGCTGGGCGCGACCGTAAAGCTGAACCACGAAAACTACACGGTGATCGGGGTGCTGCCTCCTTATCCGGAGTTTCCGCCCGACGACGCGCGTGGGTTGGTGGTGCCCCTCGCACCCGATCCAAGCCGGGGTCACGGGTTTCTGTACGTTTTCGGCCGGCTCAAGCCCGGCGCCACTCTGGCTGAGGCCCAAGCCGAGATGAGCACCATTGCCCGCCTGCTGCAGCAGCAATATCCCAAGGAGGACCGGGAGGTGGGAATCGAGCTGCAGACCCTCCAAGCGTCCTACGTGAGTGAGTTCCGGCCCGCTCTTCTAATTCTGCTCGGCGCCGTGGGTTTCGTGCTGCTGATCGCCTGTGCCAATGTGGCGAACTTGTTTCTGGGACGAGCCGCGAGCCGGCAAAGGGAGCTTGCTATACGCGCATCGCTCGGCGCCGGCAGGCGGCGTCTGATCGGCAATTGCTGACGGAGAGCTTGCTCGTAGGTGCGATGGGGGGAACCCTAGGCTTGCTCCTGGCGGTCTGGGGCTTGGCGGGCCTGGTCGCGCTGCTTTCGCATGACTTGTCGATACCTCGCGCCGCAGACATCGGCATCGACCGCTGGATGCTCACCTTCGCTCTGGCGATTTCGCTGGTCACGGGCCTCGTCTCCGGCCTGGCGCCGGCCCTTGGTGCTTCGAAGGTGGATCTGAACGAATCGCTCAAGGAGGGCAGCCGCGGCCTGACGGGGAGTCGCGGCCATAACCGGTTCCGGAGCGCCCTGGTCGTAGTTGAGGTCGCCCTGGCGTTAGTGCTCCTCTCAGGCGCGGGTCTGATGATCAAGAGCTTCTTGCTCCTGACCCAGGTGAATTCCGGCCTGCAGCCGGAGAATGTCCTGACGGTCGACTTTTCCTTGCAGAGCTCGAGATACTCGCACACCGCCACCCGAGCCGCCTCGTTCCAACAGATCCTCCACCGCGTCCAGGAACTGCCCGGCGTCGACTCCGCGGCGGTGGTGGCTGACATTCCTCTCACGCATAACGAGGATGGTCTTGAATTCAGCATCGAAGGGCTTCCGGACCCGCCCAATCAAAGGCGCGAAGCCCGGTTCAACATCGCCGGCCCCAAATATTTCCGCACGTTGGGCATTCCTTTGCTGGAGGGCCGCGACTTCAGCGAGCGCGACGCCGGCGGCGCGCCCCCGGTGGTGCTCATCAATGAGGCGATGGCGCGCCGCTTCTGGCCCAACGCGAATCCAATCGGCCAGAGAATCTCAACCGATGCGCCGGCGGCGCCCGAGCCTCTCGGCGAGCACGATCACGCTCGCGGCGCTGACCAAGCGAACCAGGGGACTTGGTTTTCGGTCATCGGGATTGCAGGCGATGTCCGGCAAATGGGTCTGCGCTCGGAGACACAGCCCGAGGTCTATGTTTCCTACCTTCAGGATCCCTACCAATGGCCTTTCCTGAGCATGCTGGTGCGGACCACATCCGACCCCCTGAGGTTGTTTCCCGCGGTTGAGCAGGCGGTCTGGAGTGTGGACAAAGACCAGCCGGTTTCCAACCCGATGACCATGGATCGGATTCGGTCCGACTCGATCGCCCAGCCGCGCGTGACGGCACTGCTGCTCAGTCTGTTCGCGGCCCTGGCCCTCTTGTTGGCGTCGGTGGGACTCTATGGCGTAGTGGCCCGCTCGGTGACGGAGCGAACTCACGAGATCGGCGTGCGCGTGGCGCTCGGCGCGAGACCCCTCGAGGTGTTTCGGCAGGTGGTGGGACGCGGGATGATCCTGGCGCTCGCCGGCACGGCTATCGGTCTCGCAGGCGCTTTCGGCACCACCCGCGTGATGACCAGTCTGCTCTATGACGTTCGCCCCACGGACTGGGTCACCTTCACCGCGGTTTCGCTCCTGCTGATGGCCGTCACGCTCCTGGCCAGCTACGTCCCGGCTCGCCACGCGACCAAGATTGATCCCATGGTCGCTCCGCTACGAATAAGACCTTTCAGCCGCCACGGCGCCAGGTGATGTGCTGACGGCTAAAGGCCGATAGCTGACACCTTCTTCAGTCACGCGACCGCTTTTTCCGCGTCTAAGATGCATGCGAGCGAGGATTGCATCCGTACGCGCCGGTTCGTCGAGCGGCACGCTTGGTGGCTCACGGCGAATTCGCGGCGCAAAAGCGGTATATTGGAGAGAGAGCAGTGCGGGCAATTTCGTTGAGTGGCAGAAGGGGAAATGATGGCTACCTCCCGAAACTTGAGTCACGGAATTGAGCCGCCCCGTTGGCGCGGAGTCCTCCTTTGGACTGCCCTTGGCGGCCTGGCGTTGTCCCTGTTCGCGCTCACGAGTTGTTCGAGCGGCGGCGCGCAGGGTGATCCCGCCCAGGCGATGAAAATGATGATGATGCAGGCCGTGCCGGTGACGCTGGCACAGGCTCGACTGAAGACGGTCCCAGTGCAGATTCAAGTGGTCGGCAACGGGGAGGCGTACAACACCGTCAACGTCAAGGCGCAAGTGGACGGCTTGCTGGAGCGAGCCTATTTTCAGCAGGGCCAGGACGTGCGCGAGGGCGATCTGCTCTTCACCATCGACGCCCGGCCGTTCCAGGCCGCCCTCGATCAGGCCGAGGCGAACCTGGCCCGCGACCAGGTCCAACTCAAGAACGCACAGGACCAGTACGAGCGCAACGCGGCTCTGTTCAAGGAAGGCATCGTGTCGAAGGACCAATACCAGACCTTCCGCACCACGGCTGCGGCCGGTGACGCCACGGTGAAGGCCGACGAGGCGGCTATCGAGAACGCCCGGATTCAGCTTGGATACTGCACCATCCGCTCGCCCATCAGCGGCCGCACCGGCAGCCTGCTGGTCCAGGTGGGCAACCTGGTAAAGAACAACGACGCGGCTTTGGTTACGATCAACCAGATCACGCCCCTCTACGTCGATTTCTCCGTCCCAGAGCAGTATTTTGCCGAGATCAAGCGGCACCAGGCCGCCGGTCCGCTGAAGGTGGAAGCGATGGTGCCGCAGGATCAGAGCCACCCCGAATGGGGACAGCTTTCTTTCATCAACAACATGGTGGACACCACGACAGGCACCGTGCTGATGAAGGGCGCCTTCCCCAATCCGGCCCGACGGCTCTGGCCCGGCCAGTTTGTCAACGTGGTTGTGACTCTCGATTCGCTGCGGGACGCCGTGGTGGTCCCTAGCCAGGCCGTTCAAACGGGGCAGCAGGGCAAGTACATCTTCGTGGTGAAAGAAGACAAATCGGTGGAGATACGCCCCGTGACGCCCGGCGTGAGCGACGGCCCTGATACGGTGATCGAGAAAGGCATCGCCGCGGGCGAGACGGTGGTAACCGACGGCCAGTTGCGGCTGTTCCCCGGAGCCCATGTAGAAGCCAAAAGCCTCTGAACTACAGTGTGATGACAACCAGAGCGACAGTGCGCTGAGAGGTTTTCCGCAACCTCAATTACTCTGCCCACTCTGCCTTCGCTGGGATAATCATATTATTATCAATAATCTGCGCCGGTTTGGCTGACTGGCGCCTTTCTCGGGTTCATTTTGGGTTCGTTTCGGGTTCGTTTAGGTTCGTCCTGGTTCAAGTTCACAAGCCTCTGCTGATTCTGAAGGAGTTGCCGAATTAGACCGCATCAAATCTTAGGTTCGTTTAGGTTCGTTTTGCTTTCGTCTCTCGGGGTCGTTCTTGATCCTTAAACGTTCTGAAATCGGTCGCTTACCGGTTTGGGTTAGTTTAAAAACAATCTTGGCTGTTTTTCGCCATGTTTCCTGCTAAGCTTAATGTCTAAAAACAGTTACATGTTTGGGATCTAAAGGCATACATCATATCCCCCCGGGGGGGGCCTTGACCTTCCAGACTGGGTGTCGCCGGCGCCCCTGTTCCTGCGGGGGTGGCCACCAGCCCTTCCGGCGTGACAGCAGGACTCTTCACGAGAGACATTACCAACCTCCCCGGCTTCCCGGGCTCACAAGAACCCATCGCGGACCTGGCCGCGAGCGCGATTACTCAACTCGCATCTGCCATATCATAATTTTTGGGCTTGTCAAGCTGAATGCTGGGGCCCGAATTCCGCAAAAAAAAGGCGGGCGCTCGCCGAAGCGAACACCCGCCACGGAGGGATTGGCTCGATGAGTGGAGCTGCTCCTAGAAGTAAACCTTCAGCGCAAACTGAATGATGCGCGCGCCCGTAGGGTTGAACGCGTTGGCTTGCTGCACGCTCGTGGTATCTGCGAAGGCCGCGTTATTAGCCTCGCAGCAAGTTCCATTGATACCGCCGAAGTCGTGAATATTGAAGGCGTTGAAGAATTCCGCCCGGAACTGCACGGACCGCTTGCCTTCACTAAATGGGAAGTTCTTGAACAGGCCTAGGTCGACGTTGTTGAAGTGGGGGCCGACCTGAGCGTAGCGCCCTAAAGTTCCAAACTGATACCCGCCGGAAGGAAGGACGCAAGAGCCACCGGAGCAATTCTCCGGGAGCGAATAGGCATTAACGTTCAGGATCCGGATGCCGTTGTTGGGGTTGGTGGGATCATTGGTGAAAGTGGACATCGTCGTAGGACCACCCACGTAGTTGGGGCGCTGGCTGTTGCCACGCTGACCCGCGTTGGCCAAGTCGCTCGGCACACCGATATTGATCGGAAATCCGCTGTTGTAATGGTAGATTCCTGTGAACTCCCAGCCGCCGAGCAAGAGGTCCTCCGCCCGGTTGAAGTTGGATCCCCAGCGGCGGCCGTGGCCGAAGGGAAGATCTTCGAGCCACTGCGCGGTGAAAATCTGGGCGTAGTTGTTGGCGCTGTTTCCGTAGTCACAGTAGCGGCACAGGTCGTTCTCCGGCGACGTACCGCCGTAGTTGTCGCCGCTGGGCGTATCGAGCAAGTGCGACCAGGTGTAGGTCACCAGGGCCTGTGTGCCGCTGGAGAATCTCTTATCCAGCTTCACCTGGAGTCCGTTGTAATTTGATACCGCGTTGTTGGCGTTCTCGCTCAACGAAGTAAGGGTGGGGGCATAGGGAAACGACGGCCGCGTCTTCACCGTTCCTGCGGCTATGGCTTGCGTGGTGCAGACCGTCGGGCCCGCGTCGGGGCAAATTTGGAGCGGACCCGGCGGGGGGTCATTCGCGTTAAAGAACCCGCCGAGATTCTTGGCGTTGTTACCCACGTAGTTGACTTCGAGCATGAGGTTGCGGGCCAGCTGTTGTTGAATACCCAGATTCCACTGTCGTGTATAGGGAGTCCGGTTGTTGAGAGCTTGGACGTGCTCCTCACTGGGCGGCGTGCCCGGCTGCGGGAAGTCATAAGGGGGGAAGAACGTAGCCAGCGGCAGGGTGGGTTGCAGCGTGTTCACGCTGTTGATGCTCTGCGAGATGGCGTAGGGCCATTGGCCTCGGGCTCCTTGCCCCGCCCAGGCGTAGTCGCCGTTGTAAAAGTACCCGAAGCCCCCCCGGAGCACCGTGTTGGGGCGCAACTGATAGGCAAATCCGACACGCGGAGCCCAGTTCCGGTAGTCCGGATTCATGAGCGAGCGCGGGGCATTGGCCGGCTGGCCGGTGACAGGGTTCGGCCCGGCCCATGCCAACATATGCTGATCAACATAATAGTTGCCCAGGTGATTGTACTTATCGAAGGGCCACTGGTTGTATTCCCAACGCAGGCCCATATTCACGGTTAACTTGGTGGTGGGCTTGTAGTTATCCTGAATGTAGAGGCCTGGCGTGTTCTGGTGGAAGTAGGCCGCGGTATCGCCAACGTTGCGGAGTCCGCTGCTCGGCAGGCCCAGCAGGTAGGAAGCAACTTCATTGATGTTGCTGCCCGTCGAGGTCAGAGGATCCTGGGTGGGAACCTGATCGAAATTGAACTGCGAGGTGAACGTGCCGTCGTAATAGGCGTTGTAGTGCTCGTACTCGGCGCCCGTCTTGATCTCGTGCTTGCCCCGCTCCATGGTTATGTTCAGCAGCTCTTGCCATACATTGGTGATAAATGGGTTGCCGCTGGTGCTCGGGTTGGTGTAATAGGAGCCAAAGTTGAACGCCGGAAACAGCGGAGTGGTCGTGCTCTTGATAGGCGTTCCCTGAATGGGATAGGTCGAAAGAAACGACGCCACGCCAGGCGCGGGATCGTTGGAGAAGTTGGTGAGGTTGGCGCGATTGTAACCCGACTTGAAGTCTATAATCGTGGTAGGGCTCTTGACCCAGGTGGCGCTGGCGACCGCGTTCACGAACTGATTGTACAGGTAATAGTAATTCACCGGCAGACCCTGGGGGCTCGGGTTTACGGCGTGCTGGTCACTCACACGAAAGTAGGAATTGACCTTGCTGCCGAAGGAGTGATCGATGCGCCCGCTCAACTGGTACTGGTTGATCGTATTCGGATTGGAGTTGAAAGAGTTGGGCGAGCTGAGGCCGCTGGTCGAGGGGTACCAAATTCCAGCATAGGCCGCCGTGATGGGACTGACCATGCCTGAGGGAATCGTGTTTCCCGGGAACGGATCTCGCACGTTTCCTGTGGTCTGCGCCACCAAACCGGTGGTTGGATCCACCTGGCCGGCCGTCACCGAGCGAGTGGTGTAGGGATTGTAGACTTCATTCGCATCGACCGGGCGGCCGAGGGCGTCAACACACGCCGAATTCTTGTTGACGCCGCACGTCATCAACTGAGAACCCAGGTTACTCGCGAAGTTTCCGCTCAACTCCGTTGCAGTTGGGGCAGTGGCGGTATTCAGACTGTTCGAGGCGAATCTGAGGCCTTCATAGCTGAAGAACCAGAAGGTCTTGTCCTTCCCATTGTAAAGGTGTGGGAAGTAAACGGGACCTCCCGCCACAACGCCAAATTGATTCTGCCGGTAAGCTCCCAGCGGCGCGTTGAAGAAGTTGTTGAACCACGCATTCGCGTCCAGGTCGTTGTTGCGCAAAAACTCCCAGGCAGCGCCATGAAATTGGTTCGTGCCGGACTTGGTGGCCACGGCGATGGCGGCTCCCGCCGCCCGCCCATACTCGGCCGAGGTGATGTTGGTTTCGACCTTGAACTCCTGGATGGAGTCGATGGGGGGCTGCATGGCGTACTGCCCGAAGAACTCTTCATTGTTGTAAATTCCGTCCAACTGGAACATGTTGGAGCCGGAGCGGTTGCCGCTGATCTGGTAATTGGACCCGCTGATCTGGAAACTGTTGCCAGTGGATACGCTGCCGGGGACCAACTCGAGCAATTGAGTGAAGCTCCTGCCGTTCAGCGGCATTTCCGTGACCGTCTGGTTGCCGATCTGGGTTCCCACGGTGGCGTTCGTGGTCTGAAGCACGGGGGCCTTGGCCTCAACCGTAACCTGTTGCGTCACTTGGCCGACCTGCAGCGCCACGTTGACGGTGGTGTCGGTGCCGATGTCGACCTTGACGTTGTCGACCACCGAGGTCTGAAAGCCGGAAATCTCCGTCTTCACGCTGTAGATACCCGGGACGAGGTTCCCGACGTGGTAGGCACCGATCTCGTTAGCGATGGCCGTAAGAGCGGTCGTCGTGCCGGTATTGGTTACCGTTACCTGAGCCTTCGGGATGCTGGCTCCAGACACATCAGTAACCGTTCCGGCGATCCCGCCATAGTAGACTTGTGCTAGGCCCACCGTTGACGCGGCCAGCAGCAAGGCTACTGCCATCAGGGCACCAAGGCCCAGCCGGCGGCTATTTACCTTATTGCCTTCAGTCTTTTGCATTTGGAAACTCCCCTGGGCGATTTGAAGATCTCCGACACCCGTTTCCTGCGGACGCAAATTGAGAGGCCAGTAGTCAGAACACACTAGAACGACAACTATTACCTATGAGCCCCAATTGAAAAAAGCGTAAGTGACATGGAGTAACTTGCGGTTAAATCGAGGGCCCAACGGCGTCAATTCCACGTACACGCCTCGGCTCATTGAACTTAGCACGGACAATGTCTTGGCCAAGAGTGGTCGATTGTTACGTAACTTTACGTAACATCGCCGGTATTGCCGCCCCAGTTGCAATTGCGGCGCCCCGCGATCATAATCGCAGGGGAAGGAGATGCATGAGCTTGGCTGGCGTCCGCCCCGCAAGGGAATCCGAGGATCCCACCGGTCAAACCAGTGGGCCAGCTGTGCCGCCCGAGGACAAACTCGCAGCCCTGGAACGTATCCTCCGGAGCAAGGCGTTCTCGAACGCTGAAGCGATCCGGCACCTCCTGAAATTCATTGCCGACCAGTCAGTTAGCGACTCTGACGAAGAAATCAAGGAATATACGATCGCCGTTGAAGCGCTGGGGCGTCCCCAGGATTTCGATCCCAAAGTTGACAACATCGTTCGAGTCCAGATGCGCCGGGTGCGCCAGAAGCTGGACGAGTACTACCGCCTGGAAGGCGCCGGCGATCCGGTCCGGGTCTCCATTCCCCGGGGGCACTACCATGTCGAGTGGAGCTTGCGATCCGCAAAGCCAACCCATGGCAGCCCGAAAGCAGGATCCAACGAAGATGAGGGCGCCCTAGCCCGCTGGCGGTTCCGGTCACCGCTCGCCTGGAAAATCCTTGCGATCGCGCTGTTGCTCTTCAATCTTGCCCTGGGTGTAAGTTCTCTCCTCCGGCGCGAGGCATCCGGGGTGCCTCGAAATCGAGAGAAGGATCCGATAAGTCCAGCCCTGGCCTCGGTTTGGCAGCCGTTTATCGATTCAAGACAACAGCCTTTGGTGATCTACAGCAACGCCCTGTTTTTGATGAGCCAGGAGGGTGACCTCTACCGCTACTCCCTCGACGGCGCCCATTTCCTGCCTTTCGGGGCACGCGTCCAAAGCTTCGCGGGCCTCGAACGGCGTGGGCCGGCGCCGCCGGTCAAGGGTCCCATGTCATACTCTGACGCTTACACGGGGACCGGCGAAGTGGTGGCGGCGGCCCGAATCGCTGAACTGTTCTCGCGGGCCGGCCGGGATTTTGCCGTCAAGCGCGACGGCGTGGTCTCCTTTGAAGACATTCGCAACAACAATGTGGTCTTTCTCGGCGCCAGCCTGGAAGACACGGTCCTGGCTCAGCTTCCGTTGCAGAGCGACCTCGGCTTTGAGCAGACCAGTCAGCCGGCATTTTCCGGAAGTCAAGTGATTCGTGACCGTCACCCGGCACCCGGACATCCCTCGCTTTACGCCCTCGGGCGCGAGCCCAAGACGCAGGCTATTGCGGTCGACTATGCTTTGATCAGCCTGCTGCCGGGAGTGACGCCGAACCACTTCATCCTGGTGTTGGGCGGCCTTTCGACCATCGGCACCCAGGCGGCGGCCGAGTTTGCAACTTCGGAAGAGAGCCTGCAGCCGGTAGCCCGGATGCGCGCGGAGGCCGCGGGCAGCAGACCCCTCTCACCGTATTTCCAAGCTCTGCTGGCAGTCCAGATTCGTGACGGTGTAGCCGCGAAGACCGACTGCCTGCTGACCCGCGAGGTTCGCCACAACGGACCAGGCGCGCTCGCCTCTTCACCGTGACGATGAGCGTCTGGCCGCGGGCGGCGACGACGCTCGTTGACTGGCTAACCTCTAAACCCTAGAATCAACCTGGGGCGAATTGCGCATGGGAACGGCTAAATCGCATTCGGAAAGTGCAGCGAAGCCGCTTCCCGCTTGGGCGCGCAGCCGGCGAGTCTTCGGCCAATTCGTCTTCGGCGTCCTGGTGCTGTTGGCTGCGGCCACTGGAGTGCTCGCGGGGCTGATCTTCGTCTACTCCACTAACCTTCCCAAAGTGGCGGAGCTCGAGACCTACCGGCCCGACGTGATGACCGAGCTGTATGCCACGGACGGCACGCCCATCGCCAGCTTCGCCCTCGAACATCGCGTGATCGTCACCTATGACCAGATTCCTCCTGTCATGCGGGACGCCGTCCTCTCCATCGAGGATCGTCACTTCGAGAGCCACGTGGGCGTGGACGTGATTCGTATCGTACGGGCCGCCATCATCGACTTGATGGAATGGCGCGCCGCGCAAGGCGCGAGTACCCTCACGCAGCAGCTCAGCCGCCGCCTCTTCCTGAGTCCGGAGAAGAACTGGAAGCGCAAAGTCGACGAAGCGCTGCTGGCCATCCAGATCGAGCGGCACTTCACCAAAGCGCAGATCTTCCAGATGTACGCCAACCAGATGGAACTGGGATACGGCAACTTCGGTTTCGAGGCCGCCTCCGAGTTCTTCTTCGGCAAGCACTTGAAAGATCTCACCCTGCCCGAAGCGGCCCTGCTGGCTGGGCTGCCGCAGAATCCGAACATTTACTCGCCCATCCGTCACCCGGAGCGCTGTCTAGAGCGTCGCAACCGTGTGCTGGAGGCCATGCTCGACAACGGTAAGATCACGCGCGCCCAGTATCTGCAAGCTCGCCAGGCGCCGCTCGGCTTGAACATCCAGCATTGGAATAACAACGTGGCGCCCTACTTTGTGGAAGACGTGCGCGAGTTTCTGGAGAAGAAATACGGCGCCGAGACGGTTGAGCAAAAAGGCCTGAAGGTCTACACCACCGTGGATCTGAAGATGCAGCGTCTGGCCGAAGAGTCTCTGCGGCAGGGGCTGCGCAACGACGACCGGCACCGCGGCTGGCGCGGGCCGGAGAAGAACATCCTGAAAAACCTGGCCACGGCGCCGGATGGACGGCCGGTCACGCTCGAAACCTACGTGGACGATGACTGGCGCAGTCCGCCGGAGCCCGGGCGCTTCGAGCACGGCCTGGTGATGTCGGTGGCTTCAGAGTCAGCCCTGGTCCGTTTCGGCGACCTCACGGCCCGCCTCACACCGGCAGACTTCACTTGGACCAAGCAGGTGGATCCGCGCCAAGTCTTTCTCCCCGGCGACGTCGATCTCTTTCTGACCAAGGCCGTGAAAGGTCACAGCGTTCAGGCTACGCTCGATCAATACCCCGGCGTTCAGGGCGCCATGGTGGTGCTCGACAATCAGACAGGTGCTGTGCGGGCCATGGTTGGCGGGTACGATTTCGACACCAGCAAGTTCAACCGGGCCGTTCAGGCTGAGCGCCAGGTGGGCTCGTCATTCAAGGTCTATGTTTACACGCAGGCGTTTCTCGAGGGCATCAGGCCGTTCGATACGATCGTGGACAGCCCGATCAGCTTTCCTTCTGCGTCGGGCGTCTGGGCGCCCCATAATTACGATAACAGGTATGAGGGGACCATTGATCTGATTCGGGCCCTGGCCGAATCCCGCAACGTCCCGGCCGTGCGGCTGCTGGCCCGGGTGGGCGTGGACCAGGTGATCAAGCTGTGCCGCCGCTTCGGCATCACTTCGCGGCTGACGCCGAACCTGCCGCTCGCGCTGGGCGCATCGGATCTTACGCTGATCGAGCACACTTCGGGCTTCACCACTTTCCCTGACGACGGGCTGCATATCGCACCGCGCACGATCGACCGCGTGACCGACTACGACGGCCGCGTGATCGACGAGTTTCGGCCCGAGGTGGCGGACGCGATCCCCGCGCCGATCGCCCGCCTGATGGTCTCGATGCTGCGCGAGGACATCGAATACCCGACCGGGACCGCTGTGCGGGCTAGGTCGCTGGCTGCGAAATATGACCTGGCCGGCAAGACCGGAACAACGAACGACTTCACGGACGCCTGGTTTATCGGCTTCTCGCCCGGGATCACCTGCGGCGTGTGGGTAGGTTTTGACGATCACCGTACCCTGGGGGATAAGGAGGAAGGTTCGCACGTCGCGCTGCCCATCTGGATGCAGTTCATCGGCGAAGTGTTGAAGGACCGGCCGGTGGAGCGCTTCCCCGATTCCCCGCTCCTCACCAGTCCGGAGGTGGTGAACCAGATCCTAGCCAGTAACGGAACCGCGCCCCTGCCCGCCGAGCATGGGACCGCACAGGGAGATACGACCAAGGTTGCCTCGACTTCGACCCTTGCAGCTCCGGCGTCGTCGGAGCCTGCCAACCCCGCAGGAACGAGCGGTGCCACACCCAAGCCCGTGCCTGCCGCCCACGATCCGCTGCAACCTTAGTGTCGGAACCTCCACGAAGCAGTCGGTTCTTGAGGGGAAGAAGGCTGTCGTGGGAACTCGTCCTCGATTCGAAGTTTACTTCACGCTACGGAAGTGGTCGTAACCCAGCGCCGCCAATTTGACCTCAGTGCCGTCCCGGAGGACGAGACGCAGCTCGCGGCTCGGGAGAATTTCGCCCACATCGTGCAAGGTGACACCAGCCAGGGCGCGCGGAACTCGCGATGCTTGGTTTCGGGCCACGGTGAAGATGAGCTCGTAATCTTCGCCGCCATGCAACGCAAGCTCGACGGGGTTCAGGCTTGACTCGCGGTTTGATTCAGAGCTTGAGTTGCGGCGTGTATGGAGTTGAGGCAAGGGCAATCTGCTTTCCCAGATTCGTGCTCCACAGCCGCTTGAATCACAGAGGCGTCTCAAATCGCGCCCGAAACCGTCACTCACGTCAATGGCAGCCGAGGCCAGGCAGTGTCTGGCAAGGTAGATGCCAGTCCGGCAACGAGGCTCAGGGTAGAGGTGCGCTGCGAGCGCCGCCCGCGCGGTGGCTCCCGTTCTCCGACCTGCCGCTGAGGGCGAGGTGATCGGCCGCGCCCCAGACTTGAGCAGAGCAAGTCCGAGCGCCGAGAGTCCCAGGCAGCCGGTGACGTAGATGCGGTCGCCCGGCCGGGCGCCGGAGCGGTGGTGTGCCTGTCGGCGCCTGACTTCGCCGGCGGCGATGATATCGACCAGAACCGGGCCGCCCTGGGTGACGGCAGTATCGCCGCCGATCAACGTGACGCCCAAGCGGTGCGCCAGGGCGCCGATACCGTGGTAGAAGGCGGCGATCCATCGGCGGCGAGTCTGTCGTGTGATGGCAAGCGAAAGCAGTGCGAATCGCGGCCGTGCGCCCATCGCGGCCAGATCACTCAGCGCCCGAGCGAGAGCGCGGTGACCGATGGAAGCGGGTGGATGGAGGCCGACCTGAAAGTGGACGCCTTCGAGCGAGAGATCGGTGGTGAGAACCAGGTCGAGCCCTGGCCTGGTGCGGACAATGGCCGCGTCATCGCCGATGCCAAGCTCGAGACCCGGAGCCCGCTCCGGCCACCGGCGGCGCAGCCAGCGGACGAATTGGGTTTCGTTACGGAAGGGCACACCAGCTCCTCGGGCTCGGACTCCTGACCTTCTCCGACGGTCTTCCAAGACCGCCGCAAACCCTACACCTTGCGGAACAACAGGGCCTTTTTCACCTCGCCGATCGCCTTGGTCACGTTGATCCCCCGCGGACACGCCTCCACACAGTTAAAGATCGTGCGGCAGCGCCAGACGCCATCGACGGAGTTGAGCACTTCCAGCCGCTCTTCGCGGCCTTCATCGCGGCTGTCGAAGATGAAACGGGCCGCGTTGACGATCGCCGCCGGCCCTACGTAGTCCTGGTTCGCCCAGAAAGACGGGCAAGAGGTGGTGCAGGCCGCGCACAGGATGCACTTGGTGGTGTCGTCGAATCGCTCCCGATCTTCGGGCGTCTGAAGGCGCTCCTTGTGAGGCGTAGGCGAGTGCGTGATCAGGTACGGCTTTGCTTGGCGGTACTTCTCAAAGAATCCTTCGAGATCTACCAGCAGGTCTTTGACCACCGGCAGCCCCCGCAAGGGCTCGACCGTGACGGCCTTGCCAAGATTCTTCAGCAGAACCTTGCAGGCGAGCGCGTTGGCGCCGTTCACCACCATGGCGTCGGAGCCGCAGACCCCGTGTGCGCAGGAGCGCCGGTAGGTGAGCGTGCCATCCTGGTACCACTTGACGTGGTTGAGCGCGTCCAGCAAACGGTCTGTAGGCTCGCCCTCAACCGTGTACTCGCCCCACCAAGGTTGACGATCCTTTTCGGGATTATAGCGCCGGATTCTCAGATGGACCTGCATGGCTTCGAACATTGAGTCATTGATTTATGGGGTCAATGAATCAATACTTTCTCTCCATCGGTTGAAACTTCGTAATGGTCACCGGCTTGTACCCCAGCTCGATTCCATTGGCCGTCTGATAGGCCAGCGTGTGCTTCAGCCACTTGGCATCATCACGCTTTGGGAAGTCTTCCCGAGCGTGGCCGCCTCGGCTCTCCTGCCGCGCCAGAGCTCCTTCCACCAGGGTCTCAGCCAGCTCGATCAATCCGCCGAGCTCGATCACTTCGAGCAATTCGGTATTGTATTGGTGGCCCCGATCATCGATCCGCACGCTGGCATAACGCTGGCGCAACTCGCGAAGCTTCTCGCGGGCGGCCGCTAACCCCGGAGCCTCGCGAAAGACGCCGGCCTTTTCCATCATTTCATCCTGCAGCTCGTCGCGGATCTTGGCCGCACGCTCCCGCCCGCCGGAGCTGATCAGCCCGGCCACAAGCGCCCGAGCGCGTTCCTGAGGATTGGGCGGCAGAGGCGCCCAGTCATTCTCGCCCATGAATTGGGCCGCATGACGCCCACCCCGGCGCCCAAACACCAGAATGTCCACCAGCGAGTTGGTGCCCAGCCGGTTGGCTCCGTGCACCGAGACGCAGGCGCACTCGCCGGCGGCGTAAAAACCATGCAAAGGCGTGTTCTTTTCGTCGATCACCACGCGCGCGTCAATGTCCGTAGGGATGCCACCCATGGCGTAATGCGCCGTGGGCTGGATGGGAATGAGCTCGATGGCCGGTTCAATGCCCATGTAAGTGCGGACAAAGTCGGTGATGTCGGGCAGCTTCGTGTCGAGCACCTCGCGGCCGAGGTGGGTCAGATCCAGGTGGACGTAATTCTTGCCGTTGATTCCCCGACCGGCCTGCACCTCGCGGTAGATGGCCCGCGACACCACGTCGCGCGACGCCAGGTCCTTGAGCGTGGAAGCGTAGCGTTCCATGAAGCGCTCACTCTTGCCGTTGCGCAGGACGCCGCCCTCGCCCCGCGCCGCCTCGCTCAGCAGGATTCCTAACTTGTATATCCCGGTCGGGTGGAACTGGAAGAATTCCATATCCTCCAGCGGAATCCCGCGGCGCAGCGCCACTGCCATGCCATCTCCGGTGAGCGCCAACGCATTCGAGGTGACGCGGAACATTCGGCCGCAACCCCCGGTGGCAAAAAGGACGGCCTTGGCGTGGAAAGTATGAATCTCGCCCGTGGCCAGACACAGCGCCACCACGCCCGCGACCCGATCACCCTCCACCAGCAAGTCGAGCAGATGAAACTCGTTATAGAAATGGACCTCGTTTTTGATGCACTGCTGGTAGAGCGTCTGCAGGATCATGTGGCCGGTGCGGTCCGCGGCGTAGCAGGAGCGCTGTACGGGAGCCTTGCCGAACTCGCGGGCGTGCCCGCCGAAGCGGCGCTGAGCGATCCTGCCTTCCGGCGTCCGGCTAAACGGAAGACCCCAGTGCTCCAGGTCATAAACCGTCTCGATCGCCTCACGGCACAGGATCTCTACCGCGTCCTGGTCAGCGAGGTAGTCGCTGCCCTTGACGGTGTCAAACATGTGCCACTCCCAGTGATCTTCTTCGAGATTCCCGAGTGCGGCACCAATTCCGCCCTGGGCCGCACCGGTGTGGGAACGGATCGGATAAAGCTTGCTGATCACGGCCACGTCCCCGTGGGGCGAGAGATGAAGCGCAGCCATCAGGCCCGCCCCGCCGCCGCCGACGATCACCGCATCGTATTTCTGATACATGGAAGCCGGAAGATCGAAAACCGAAATTCGAAAATCGAAACTACGCAGCAGGGCTGGCCTTCCGTGCGAGCGTTGCCCGCACGTAGCCGTTGAGCATCTGCACCACGCGTTGCCCGATCCGGTCCAATCTGTGTCCCTCGGCAGCGCTGAGATAGCCTTCATCGACGCAGGTCGTCAAATGGTCTCTCAGTTCGTACACCGAGCCCCGTGCCTGGCGGCAAAGCTGTGCATTCTCCTGATATCCGAACCGCCCGAAGCTCTCAGCGATGTTCGCAGTGACCGACGTCGCGGCCCTGCGAAGCTGGCTCGCCAAACCAAACTTCTCAAGCTCCGGAAGCAACCGAGCCAACTTGTACATCTCGGCTCGGAACTTCCGTGCCGCCTGCCAGACTCCAGGTCTTTGAAATCCTTAATGGGGCGCCGCCACTCATTTTCGATTTTCGAATCGCAGCTTTCGATTTTCCGCTTTAGCTGGTCACCGGGTGGAACGTCAGGATCACCAGCGATCCGAGCGCCAGCATGATGAAGCCCACTAGGTAGAGGGCTGCCAGCGACGCTACTCGCCGGCCTCCCCCATGCACGTAGTCCAACACTATGGTCCGCGCGCCATTCACCCCGTGTGTCAGCGCCAGCCAGAGCATCACCAAGTCATACGTGCGCCAGAAAGGGGTTGCGTACCGGCTGGCCACGAACTGATAGTTGATCACCTCAATGTTGTTGATCACATGCATGATCAGCAGGTGGATCAAAGCCAGAAAGAGCAGAACCACGCCCGAGACGCGCATGAAGATCCAGGCGTAAAGCTCCATCCCGCTCTCGGGTTTCGGCCGGGCTGCCGCACTCATCGTTTGCCTTTGCTCCCCACTTACTTCTGGCGGCCTGAACGCATTTCTACCGGATCATCCACCGCAACATGTAAATCGCGCCCGGAATGTAAATCAAGGCAAAGAGCGCCGCCACGCCGTAGACCAGCTTCTTGTGGACGGCCGTGGCCTCCGGCCAGAAGTCGATAATGCAGATGCGCACGCCGTTCAGGGCGTGATAGAGCACGGCGCCCGCCAGCAGCACCTCGCCCACCCGGAAGGCCGGCAGGCGGTAGAGCGCCATCGCTTCGTTATAAGCGGCCGGTCCCCAGCCGATCAAGGCCGTGTCGACAATATGCAAGAGGAGAAACACCAGCACACCGAGTCCCGTCAGGCGATGGAGCAGCCAGCTCCACTGGCCCGCCCGGCCACGATAGGTGAGATACTGCTGCGGCTTGACACTCATGGGATTCTTGGTTCGTGCACGAGCTCAGCCTTTCGTGAGATGGCAGCCACAAGCTTAAGCGAGATTGTAACCGAAACCATGGCCTGAGGCCAGAGTCGACAGTGGCATTTTGGCAGGGGAAGAAGCGGGTGCAATCAGCGCGCTTGCGGCAATGTGAAATCAACGCCCCGCTCGTCATTCAGCTTCTTGGTCGCGCCGAGATCGAGATCGGCGAGCGCGATTTTGTGGGTCGTGTCGTCTTCAAAAACCCAGAGCGTCTGCCCCACCACGGCGTAATTCTGCACTTCGAGCTGGTGGCCATCGCGGTAAGCGAATACGGTCGGTACGGACTTCTCCGGAGCCTGCGCCGGGGCGGCTGCACGTGGACTGGGGTATCCACCAGAGGCCTGCTCTGCCCGCATGTGCTCCACTTCGTTGGTGAGCGCTCCCACCTGCTCGGCGAGCGCGTTGTCCTGGTCGGACCCGTAGTTGGGCGCGTAGCCGGAAGCTCCCCCAGCGGGCTCGCCGGGCTGATCGGACTGGTAGTCGCTCGGGAAGCCCGCGTAGGAAAAGGGCCCCAGGAAAGCTGTGGAGTAATAGGGGTAATAGGGATAGTAGAAAGGATTGTAATACGTGAACGGGCGCCGGAAGGTCTGCCAGCCCCCGACAGGTCCGGGCCTGCCGAAACCATTTCCGAAACCGCCGGTCCTGTAAGGACCGGTCCGCACCGGACCCGTTCTCACGGGCCCCATTCTCGAGGGCGCGGGCATCGCCGGTCGGCTGGGCGCGAAGCCTCTGCTCATTCCCATTCCGCCCATTCTGGCGGAACCTGAACCCATAGAGCGCGCCGCCCCGCGTACCTGGGCGCCCAGAGATGAAGGCAAAAGCGCGACTCCCAACAAGGCCGCAACTGCGAGCATGCGCCTCATGACCGCACTATACCACATCCAAGGCCGGATCGGAATTATTTTGCGGCCCGTCTTGCCTTCATCCTCAAGGCTTGAGCTTGAATACCAGCCCCAAGGCGGCAGCGCCGCCGCCGTCGGTAGTACCGTACAGGTTGCCCGCAGAGTCTCGAAGCAAGCCCCCAGCGGGTCCCGACCCGCCCCTCTCACCCGTGAAGCTGTACAGCACGGTCTCAGTGCCAGTGGCACCCACTTTGAATACCGTTCCATCAGTGTGAGCGCCACCCGCGTAAGCGGTGCCGTAAAGGTTGCCCGCCACATCCATGACCAAGCCCGCGAACGGAAGGGCGCCGTCCGTCCCATCAGTGAAGGCGTATAGCACCGTCTCTTTGCCCGTAGCATCAAGCTTGAAGACCGTTCCGCAGCCGGAGTTGCCGAAGCTGGTGCATGCGGGATCGCCGCCGTAAGAAGTGGTGCCGTAAAGATTGCCCGCAGAGTCGCGAACCAAGCCGGCGTAAGGAATTTCGCCGTCGGTCCCGCCAGTAAACGTGTGTAGCACCGTCTCCTTGCCGGTCGCATCCACCTTGAACACTGTTCCGCACCCATAAGGCGGGTTGCACGATGCGTCGCCGCCCGCCGAGGTGGTGCCGTAAAGGTTGCCCTGAACATCCCTTACCACGCCTGCGTAGGGATATGCACCGTCCGTCCCGCCCGCGAAGGCATACAGCACGGTCTCTTTGCCGGTGGCATCCAGCTTGAACACCGTGCCGCAGCCATACCCGCCGCTGCAGGAGGCATCGCCGCCCGCGACCGTTGTGCTGTAAAAATTCCCCGCAGGGTCCCGGACCAAACCGGCATAAGGGTATTTTCCGTCCGGCGTACCCGTGAAGGTGTAAAGCACTTTGACGTTGCCGGAATAGTTGACCTTGAAAATCGTTCCGTAGTCGTAAATGCCGCCACCCGAGGCAGTTCCATAAAGGTTTCCTGCTGCATCCCGAAACAATCTTCCGTACTCCGGACTGCAGCCGTCCGTATATCCCGTGAAGTAGTAGAGAACCCTCTCCTTGCCAGTGAGATCAACGGTGAACACCGTGCCGCATTGAAATTCAATGGGGCCCCCGGATTCGGTGGTGCCGTGGAGGTTGCCTGCTGAGTCTCGAATCAAGCCAGCAAGCGGACCTGCCCCGTCCGGCGTCCCATTGAAGCTGTAAAGCACTCTGTAGGTCTGCCCCTGCGCCGATGCGGTCTCGACCACCCCTGTCACGAGCACCACCGCCAACGCCAGCACGGCCGTTGCGGTCGGCACGTGTATCTCCGTAATCCAGCCGCGCTGCTGCAGCCTGTTGGTCATACGATATCCTCCCCATTTCTGTGGGCAAATTTTGAATGCCATGAATCTTCACACAGAGCCACGGCAGAAACAAGTCCCGCGCAAAGGCGTGACATCGCAGAGTCGTACGGCGGGCGTCCGAGATTCAGTCAGTCTAATTACTCATAAGTACACCACTACTTTAGGACAAGGTGCCTACATAAATAACAGATGACATGCCGATTTCCAAAAACGAAGCCGTTAGGTATAAGAACACAAAGGGAAATTTGGTCTGGCTCTCGCTCGACGGGGGTCGTCGAGGCCCCGAACGTCCTGTCTAAGCGGTGGCCTCGTTTGTCAATTCTGGGAGGAGCAGGCGCGGTTGCCAACGAAGTGGAGATCGCTATCACGCCTCTTCGATACGCTCGGCCTGCTGGCGCTTGGACCTTCATCAACAGTAAAGGAGGACGCAAATCATGTCCAAGCTGGCGACGGCGCACCGGCTCCTCAGCAAGGCGGAGCGCCCTGATCTCTGCGGTGACTGGGCGGGGCTTTCCCAGCCCCGCCCCGCCGTGGCTTTCGCCGAGGCCTCCCTCCGCTTCCATTCCGCCAGAGTCGCGGAGCCAAGTCGGCTCCGCCCGCCGGTGGCACCCAAAATTGCTGGCGCTTCAGCAAAAGTTGTTGTTGACACCACCGCCGATACGTATAAATATTCATATTGATGCATATTTTCGGCAGGTGGTCGTGAGTGCTTCGAAGCGTTTTCGGCAAGGGCAGATTCTCAAGCTGGTTTCGGACCGCGAAATCAGCAGCCAGGACGAATTGCGGCGACGCCTGGCCCGGGCGGGCATGCGGGTCACGCAGGCGACACTCTCCCGCGATCTTCGGGAGCTCGGCCTTGCGAAAACGGCGGAGGGTTACCGGGTGCTGGAAAGCGCCGGCGCCGAACCGGGTCCGCAGACCCGGCTGGAGCGGGCGGTCCGCGAGTTTCTGCTGGATGTGCGGGGAGCGCAGAACCTGCTGGTGCTCAAGACGCCTCCGGGCGGCGCGCAGCCATTGGCGGCGGCGCTCGACGGCGGGCATTGGCGCGAGGTGACCGGGACCATCGGCGGGGACGACACCGTGCTGGTGGTAACCCCGTCGCGCAAGGCTTGTGCCGGCTTGCAGAAGAAGATGCAGGGGCTGTTGAGATGAGCGCGCAAGTTCGAGAAGCGCCGCGAGGGGCGCCACGGGTGGCCGTGGTCGGGGCCACGGGTTACGCCGGGGTGGAGCTGGCGCGCCTGCTGCTGCGGCATCCGCAGGTGGCGAGGCCCACGTTCTACCTGAGGGGCCAGTACGCCTCCGTCCGCTGCCTGAGCGAGCTGGTTCCTGAGTTCACGGGCTGGGGCGAGGCCCCGTGCCGGCCGTTCTCGATCGAGGCCGTGGCCGCGAGCGGCGCGGATGTGGTTTTTCTCTCGACGCCGCACGAAGTGTCGCTGGAGCTGGTGCCGCCGCTCGTTCAGGCCGGATTACGCGTGGTGGACCTGAGCGGCGTTTTTCGCTTTCGCACGCCCGAGACCTTCGCACACTGGTACCAGCTTCCGGCGCCTTCCCCGGAATGGGCGGCGATGGCGGTCTACGGCCTGCCGGAGATTTACGGGGACGCGCTGCCATCGGCCAGGCTCGTCGGTAATCCGGGTTGTTATCCTACCTCGGTGATTCTCGCCTTGCGGCCGCTGGTGGCCGCAGGCCTGGTGGATACCGAACGCGGCGTGGTGTGCGATTCCAAGTCCGGCGCCAGCGGAGCGGGCAAAGACCCGCGCCGCGAGCTGCAATTCGTGGAGGTTGATGAAAACCTGCGTGCCTATGGCCTGTTCAGCCACCGGCACACGCCGGAGATCGCGGATCACACCGGGCTGAGAATGCGGGATTTCATGTTCAGCACTCACCTGCTGCCCGTTAAACGCGGCATCCTATCGACGTTGTATGTCTGGCTGAAGGATCGGCAGACGGCGGATGAGATCGAAGCGCTCTACCGCCGGGCTTACGCTGGAAGGCCGATGATCCGGATTCGGCGCGCGGGCCACCTGCCGGAGCTGCATCACGTGGCCCACACCAACTTTTGCGACCTCGGGTTTGCGCTCGATCCTGCGGGCGACCGCCTGGTGGCGGTCAGTTGCCTGGACAATCTGGGCAAGGGTGCGGCAGGCCAGGCCGTGCAAAATCTGAACGGGATGTTTGGTTTCGAGGAGGCTTGCGGACTGATATGAGGATGGTTATCAAGTTTGCCGGCGCGCTGCTGGAGCGGCCTGAGGGCGATGCGTACCAGTCCCTGGCGAGCCAGGTGGCGGAGCTGGAACGTCAAGGCCACGAGCTGCTGGTGGTGCACGGCGGCGGACGCATCTTTACGGCCACGCTGGAGCGGCTGGGGATCAAGAGCCGCTTCGTGGACGGCCTGCGCGTCACCGACCGCGAGACGCGTGACGTGGCCCTGATGGTTCTGGGCGGCCTGCTCAATAAGCAGCTCGCCGCGGCGGTTAGCGCGGCGGGCCAACCCGCGGTCGGAGTCTCGGCTGGAGATTCGGGCTGCTTTCGCGCGAAACCGCTTTCGCGGCCTCCTGGCCTCGGGTTCGTGGGCGAGCTAACGGGAGTGAACGCGCCCTTCTTTGAGTCGCTGTGGGCGGCCGGACTGGTGCCGGTAGCGGCTTGCCTGGGGCTAGGTCCCGGGAACGAGATCTACAACATCAACGCCGATCAGATGGCGGCTTCTGCCGCGGAGTATCTTGCCGCAGAGCGTTTGATTTACGTCACCGACGTTGCCGGCGTACTGGAAGGCAGCGATGTGCTGGAGGCAGTCGAGTGCGATCGGATCGAGGAGCTGGTGGAATCCGGAATCGTTTCTGGCGGAATGGTCCTGAAGCTGGAAGCGTGCCGGCGGGCTCTTGAGGCCGGCGTCGACGACGTGCGAATCGTGGGCGGCGAAATTCCCGGCAGCCTGCTCGCAGCCGCAGCGGGCCAGGGCGCGGGCACTCGTGTGCTGGCGCCGGCTCCGGTCGCTTGGGCGGCTAGAGCATAACGGTGACCAAACAGATGACGAAACAGGAAAAGCCCGGATCGGTGCCGGTGAACCCGTCGCAGGCGCGCCGCCAGGCCGAGCGCTACCTGATGAACACCTACAAGCGCCCGCCGCTGGTGTTCGTCAAGGGAAGGGGCTGCTATCTCTACGACCATCGCGGCCGCACCTACCTGGATTTCCTGGGAGGAATCGCGGTGAACGCGCTCGGCTATGCTCATCCGCGGCTGGTGCGAGTGATACGGCACCAGGCGGCACGAGCGACGCATCTTTCGAACTTGTTTCACAACGAGTTTCAGGGACCCTTGGCGCACAAGCTGGCGGATTGGTCTCACATGGATCGGGTTTTCTTCACCAACAGCGGCACTGAGGCCGTGGAAGGCGCGCTGAAGCTGGCCCGGCTTCGCGCCCGGCAACGACAGGGCGCAGGCGGCAAGACTCGCATCCTGGCCCTGGAAAACTCGTTTCACGGGCGGACGTTTGGTGCGCTTTCGATAACCGCCACGGAGAAATATCGCGAGCCCTACGCTCCGCTCGTTCCGGGGGTCGACTTTGTGCGCTTCAACGACATTGCCGACCTAGAGTCCAAGTTCGATTCGAGCGTCTGCGCCGTGATCATCGAGACCATCCAGGGCGAGGGCGGTGTTCACCCGGTAACCAAGGAGTTCTGGACGCGCGCGCGCGAACTGGCCACCCGGCATGACGCCGCGCTGATTGCGGACGAGATTCAGTGCGGACTCGGCCGCACGGGGCGGTATTTCGCCTATCAGCGCTTCGCGAGTCTGCCGGATGTCGTGGTCGTGGCCAAACCGCTGGCGGGTGGTTTGCCGCTCGGCGCCGTTCTGGCCCGGGAATCGTTTGCCTCCGCCTTCTCACCAGGCCTGCACGGTACCACGTTTGGCGGTGGTCCGCTGACCTGCGCCGTCGCCCTGGAGTTTCTCCAGATGATCGAAGATGACGAGCTCCTAGAGAATGTCCGGCGGCGCGGCGAACAGATTCGCACCGGGCTCGAAGCGCTGAAGTTTCGATTCGATTTCATCCGTGAGATTCGCGGCGAAGGCCTGATGCTGGGCCTCGAACTTGACCGCGAAGGTGCCCCGTACGTGGTGGAGGCGCTGCGCCGGGGCCTGATTATCAACTGCACGCACGATTTCACCTTGCGTTTCCTGCCGCCCTTTATCATCGGCCGGCAGCAAGTGCGGGAGTTTCTGGAAAGGTTGGAGACCGTCTTCATCAAAACTCGAACGGCGGCACGCGCCAAGCCGGCCTCGGACTCGAGGATGTCGAAGAGCGGCTTGGGCAAGGCGGTGGCCTAGGGAGGTGCTAATGAGCACAATGGTAGAAACCCTGACTCGAACGCGCGATGTCTTGAGCGGCGGGGAGTGGAATCCGGCGGGGATTCGCGACCTGTACCATCTGGCTGCGGACGTCAAGCTGCATCCCGAACGGTACCGGAGCGCCCTCGCCGGACGCTCCGTAGCCATGATCTTTGAGAAGCCTTCACTTCGCACGCGTGTTACGTTTGAGGTGGGTATTCAGAACCTGGGCGGGACGGCGGTGTTCCTCGATCATGAGCAGTCACGTCTTGGGGAGCGCGAGGAGATCAAGGATGTGGCGCGGAGCTTGGAGTGCTGGGTGCGGGGAATTGTGGCGCGCACATTCGAACACGCTGTGCTCGAAGAGCTGGCCGAGTATGCAAGCATTCCCGTGATCAACGCGCTCTCCAACCGGTTCCATCCCTGCCAGGCTCTGGCGGATTTCTTCACGCTTGAGGAACTCTTCGGCCACCTGCGCGGCTTCGAGATGGCTTACGTGGGCGATGGCAACAACATGTGCCACTCCCTGATGCTGGCGGCTGCGCGCCTGGGCGTCCATTTGCGGGTGGCCACGCCAGTCGGCTACGACCCGGACCCTGCGGTCGTGAACGAGGCGCGGCGCGCCGCTCGCGAGACACGCGGTCACATCGACGTGGTCACTGATCCGGCCGAGGCTGTCCAGGGCGCGCGGGCCGTCTACACGGACGTCTCGGTGAGCATGGGGCAGGAGCAACAGGCCACCGAGCGCGAGCCCATCTTTGCACCGTATCAGGTGACGGAACAGCTGATGGAACTGGCCGCGCCGGACGCCATCTTCATGCACTGCCTGCCCGCCCATCGCGGTTCTGAAGTGGCTCCGGCGGTCATCGACTCCGAGCGATCGGTGATCTATCATCAGGCGCAGAATCGGCTCCACGTTCAGAACGCGATTCTGCTGACCTTGCTCGATTGAGGAGAAACTGGTGCCCCACAAAGTTGTGCTTGCCTATTCTGGCGGGCTGGACACTTCTGTCATCATCCCCTGGCTGAAGGAAAACTACGGGTGCGAAGTCATTGCTATGATCGCCGACGTGGGCCAGCAGGAGGACCTCGAAGCGGCCCGGTGCAAGGCCTTGGCGACGGGGGCCTCGACCGCCTCCATCGAGGACCTTCGGGAGGAGTTTGTCACCGGCTACGTTTGGCCCACCCTGCGCGCCGGCGCTGTCTACGAGCATCAGTATCTACTGGGGACGTCGATGGCCCGGCCCGTGATCGCCAAGCGCCAGGTGGAGATCGCCTTGAAGCTCGGCGCCGATGCGGTGGCGCACGGCTGCACAGGCAAGGGCAATGATCAGGTGCGCTTCGAGCTTACCTACAAGGCTTTGGGCCCGGGCCTCAAGATCATCGCTCCCTGGCGCGAGTGGTCGATCCAGTCGCGTGAAGATGCGATCGCCTATGCGCGGGAACATCATGTGCCCGTCGAACAGACGAAGGCCAACATCTATAGCCGCGATCGAAACCTGTGGCACCTCAGCCACGAGGGCGGCCGCCTCGAGAGTCCTGCCAACGCTCCTGAAGAAGCCATGTGGCAATGGATTACCTCGCCTGAGAAAGCGCCTGAGGGGGGAGCCGAGGTCGAGATCGGATTTGAGGCCGGCATTCCGGTTTCGATGGAGGGCCGGGCAACCGGTCCCGTCGAGCTCATCGACCGGCTGAACGCGCTCGCGGCGGCGCACGGCGTAGGCCGGATCGACATCGTGGAGAACCGTTTGGTGGGCATGAAGTCGCGCGGGGCTTACGAGACCCCCGGCGGCACGCTGTTGGTGATCGCGCACCGCGAGCTGGAGACGCTCTGCCTTGACCGCGAAACCGCGCATTTTCAGCAAGCGCTCTCTCAACGCTACGCGGAACTGGTCTACTACGGCCTCTGGTTCACCACCCTGCGGGAATCGCTGGATGCTTTCTTCAGCGCGTCCCAGCGGCGAGTGACTGGGAACGTCGGCCTTCGGCTCTACAAAGGCAACGTGACTGTAATCCGGCGTTGCTCGCCGCACTCGCTCTATCGCTCCGATCTGGCCAGCTTCAACATGGCTCGCTACAATCCGAAGGACGCGGAGGGGTTCATTAACCTTTTCGCCCTGCCGGTCACGGTACCTGAGGGATCGGGCGCTGAAACGGACAATCAGTAATGAACGCTCCCGGGGCGAAGTTGTGGGGTGGAAGGTTTGAGCGGCCACCGGATGAGGCCTTCTACGAGTTTCAGCGATCCTTTCCTTTCGATCGCCGTCTTCTGCCCTACGAACTTAGGGTGAATCGCGCTTGGGCCAAGGCCCTTGAGGCGGCAGGTCTGCTCACCGCCGAAGAGCTGGCGCGCTTGCTGGACACTCTGGATCGCATCGCGAGCCGGGCTCAGTCCGACCCGGCCTGGGTCGAGACTTCCAAGGCCGAGGACGTCCACCATTTCGTGGAGACGGCGCTGGTCGAGATGGCTGGTCCTACGGGTTGGAAGATTCACACCGGCCGCAGCCGGAACGACCTGGTTGCTACGGACTTCCGCTTGTTCATTAAGGATGCCGAGGCCGCTGTGTGCCAGGCAACCGCTCGCCTGATTGCCTCGCTGGTCGATCACGCCGAGGGCCACCTGAGCATTCCGATGCCCGGCATGACGCACCTTCAACACGCCCAACCCATTCTTTATGCTCACTTCCTGCTGGCTCACGTGGCAGGTTTCTTTCGTGACGCGGAGCGTCTCCAGGCCGCTCGCCGTGCCGCCGATCTTTGCCCGCTCGGTTCGGCGGCTCTCGCCGGCACAGCTTTCAATATTGACCGGGCCTTCCTGGCCCGCGAGCTCGGGTTCGCGGGCGTCATTGCGAACAGTCTGGACGCTGTGAGCGCCCGCGATTTCGCCCTGGATTATCTTTATGCACTGTCGGTGCTGGCCACGCACTTGTCGCGGCTGGCGGAGGACTTTGTCCTGTTTGCCTCAGCGGAGTTCGGTTTCGTCACCCCCGGAGACGAGCACGCAACGGGAAGCAGCATTATGCCGCAGAAAAAGAATCCCGACGCCTGGGAGTTGATTCGAGGCAAGACGGCGCGAGCCACGTCGGCCCTGTTTGGCTTGCTGACCACGCTCAAGGGGTTGCCCACCGGCTATCAGCGTGACTTGCAGGAGGATAAGGAGCCGCTGTTTGTCGCGCACGACCAGACGCTAGCGGCAGTGCGCGTGGCCGGGAGCGCGGTTTCCACCATGCAGGTGAATGAGGGGCGGCTGCGCCAGGCGGCCTCGGACCCCGGGTTGCTCGCCACCGAAGCGGCGGACTTTTTAGTTCGGCGCGGCCTGCCTTT